>NZ_LR215036.1:931773-1242365 GCF_900660645.1 Mycoplasmopsis citelli
AAATAAAATCAAAATACAAAGACGAAAATATTGTTGTTTTAAGTAATAAGTATGAATTAAATGATATTTTTAACAATTTAGAAACCAATTCTCTTTTTAGCGATCCGAAACTAATTATTGTAGAAAATTTTCCTTTATTTTTACTTAAAAATTTAAATAATGAGGAAATATTAGTCGAAAATCAAATTTTAAACTTAATTAATAATGAACAAATAAATGAATTGATTTTTATCTTCAAAAAAGACAAATTACCACAATCTAAGCTCCTAGAAGCTTTTATAGAAAATAAAAAAGTTATTGTTTGCAATAAAATTTCAAAAAAAGATCTTCCTAAGGAATTGACAAAATACATCAAAACTAAAGGCGGAACAATTTTATTAACTGATTTACTATATCTTATTGAAAAATTACCAGATAATTTAACTTTAATAATTCAAGAAATTAATAAATTAATGCTTGAAACAAAAATAATAACTAAAGATGTCATTGACAAATCAGTTGGCCAATACATTTTAGATGATCCATATTCTTTTTCAAATTCAATTGAAAGCAAAGATTTTAGTAAGATTTGAAAAAACTATCAACAAAAAAAATACGAAGGAAACGATTCTAATTATTTAGTTTCACAAATTTCGAACATTTTCATTCTTGCTCATAGAGTGCTACACTTAGAAAAATTACAATGAGATACTCAAAAAATATCAGATTTTTTAAAAGTACACGAATTTCGGATTAAAAAAGCAAAATGAATTTTAAATAAATATACTGAAAAAGAGATAAAAAATATAATTATCGAATTAGAAAAACTAGATGGTATTTTTAAATCTTCCCAAGCTGATGCACAAATTATTTTTGAAAACTTTCTAATAAAATACTTTGCCAATAAGGAATTAAATGACTAATTCTTCTAATCAAAATATCATTTTCATTGATAAAGATGTTTTTATAAATCAAAATCCTGAAGAAATTCATCAATATTTAAAAGAAGTTTTGAATTTAGTTGTAAAAAGAAGCTATTTAATAAAAGTTGTTTTAAACGATATTTTTGATTTCATCATTAAATACAGTTCTAAAAGTCAGCTTCTTGATAAAAATTTTAAAAATAAATTAATGATTTATTTTAATTTTATTAAAGCTTTAAGAAAAACTAAAGTCAACTTTATGCTTAGTATTAATTTAAAGCAAACTAACTTAAGTAGCTGAATTATTCAAAATTTAAACTTGTCTAAAATTGATCAATTAGATTATCTAAATGAATTTTTGAAAAATTTAAACAAACAAAAACTAGGGTTGGATCTTAACCAATTTCCACATTCAAAAGATGAATCCAACCAAAAAATTAAATTATTTGTCGAATCATTATCTAAGCAATTAAATGTTAATGAATTTATTATTTTGGATTTTGATCTTAGTAACCTTAAAATAAAAAAGAACGAATATATTAGTAGATATAAAATATTAGAAAAAATATTTGAAGAAAAAAGCAATATTCACTATTTAGTCTCTTACAATTTTTTTAAACTAGCTTATAGAAGCAAATTAAACTCTCAAAAATTTATTTTACTTTGAAATGATGGAGATTTTAAAAGCTTAAATAAACAAAAAGTAGCTTTGAAGAAAATTGCAAAATCAAGAACAAAAATTTGTTTTGATATAAATAACCTTTTATCAACTAATGATAGTATTTTGTTTTTTGTTAGCAAAATTAAGTCTCTGTTTGCTTTAAGCAAATTTTTAAATAATTCTCTTTGTTTAAAATTTTTAGCAAATCTTAACCTTTCAAAGGCTCAAAATCTCATCAATAATACTTATTCAAATCAAATGATTTTAGAAATAGCTTTACAAATAATGAAAGAAAATTCTCATTATGATTTTGAACAAGCAAAGATTAAAGTGTCTAGATTTAGTAAAAATATCTTAATTAAGAAAATTAATCAAAATCAAAAACAACTTTTCAAAATTAACTATTCATTTAAAAATATCAAAGAAAAAGATGTATATATTGAACCTTTTGATTATACTTTTTTAATTAAAGAAAAATAAATAAGAGTAAAATCTTATTTATTTTTGTATAAAAAAAGCTGATACTTTTGTATCAACCACATGCTATATGGCGGGGGTTAAAGGAATCGAACCCTTATCATCAGTTTTGGAGACTGCTATAATGCCATTATACTAAACCCCCAAAAAAAGTGATTATTTACCAAATTTAAAGTGACAAACATCACCATCTTGCATAATGTAATTTTTTCCTTCTGAACGCAATTTACCGGCGTTTCGAGCTCCTTGTTCACCATTATTATCAATAAAATCTTGATAAGAAATTACATCTGCTTTAATAAATTTTTTTTCAAAATCACTATGAATTACTCCAGCACATTTTGGAGCAGCTCACCCTTTGTGATAAACCCAAGCTCTAACTTCCACAACTCCAGCAGTAAAATATGTTTCTAAATTAAGTAAATCAAAAGCTTCTCGAGTCAAAATATCAAGACCACTTTTCTCAATTCCATACATTTGAAGCAATTCTAATTTTTCTTCGTCATCTTCAAGAGAAATTAATTCACTTTCTAATTGAACTGAAATGGGAATTAATTTATCCTCAGGCTGTAAGGATTTTTTTAGTTTCTGAAAAAGCAAATCATCTTGATAATTGATAATTTGATCATTGCTTAAATTAGCAACATAAATAACTGGTTTTAAAGTTAATAAATGATATCCTTTTATGTAATGAAGTTCTTCTTCGGTTAAACTTACATCTCGTGCAGGAATTTCGCTTTCAAGAGCTTGTTTTATTTTTAAAGCAGCATTTTGCTCAATAATTCCTTGCTTATCACCACTTTTAGCTTTTTTAGCAACACGATTTAATACGTTAGTGACTGTTTCTAAATCAGCTAAAATTAATTCATAATTAATAATTTCTTTGTCTCGAACCGGATCTACAAAATCAGCAACATGAACAATATCTTTATTCTCAAAGCATCTAATAACGTGAATAATTGCATCTACTTCTCGAATATTTGCTAAAAATTTATTTCCAAGTCCTTCACCTTTTGAAGCTCCTTTGACAAGCCCAGCAATATCAACAAAATCAAAAGTAGCATGAATAATTTTATTAGGATTAACAATTTGAGCAATTTTATCAAGACGCTCATCTTTAAGAGCTACAGTTGAAATATTTGGTTCAATGGTAGTAAAAGCATAATTAGAAGATTCTACTTGCTTTTTAGTAATTGCACTAAATAAAGTGCTTTTACCTACATTAGGAAGACCTACAATCCCTGCTTTTAATGCCATTTTTGCTCCTTTTATTGTTTATTAATTTTACCAAAAAATTGCTACTTTAAGTATAAGTAATATTATAATTAAATAATGAAAACATCAACTAAAGAGCAAGCAAACTTTATTAAGAAAAAAATTAATAGCTTAGTTGAGCAAATTAATTTTTGAAATTACGAATATTATGATTTAGATTTTCCAAGTGTTTCTGATGAACAATATGATCAAGCATATCAAGAATTGCTTGCGTTAGAAACACAATACCCTGAATTTGTGCGTAAAAACTCTCCAACTCAAAAAATTGGGGCAACTACGTCAAATAAATTTGTTAAATTTACTCATCAAAAAGTGATGCTTTCATTAAATAAAGCTTACTCAATTGAAGATATTGTTAAATTTGACACTGATATTAATAAAGTTAGTTTAAATGAACAAACTTATAGCTTAGAACCTAAAATTGATGGATTATCTATTTCGCTTCACTATAGCAATGGTGAGTTAATTCGAGCTGTAACTCGTGGAGATGGAGTTACTGGGGAAATTGTAACTGAAAACATTAAACAAATTAAAAACATTCCTTTGCAAATTGATTATTTAAATGATCTTGAAATTCGTGGGGAAGTGTATTTAAGTAAGCAAAATTACAACAAAGCTAATGAAAAAATTATTAATGAAACTGAGTTTATTGATGCACTAAAAAATTTAAAAAACATTGTCAATAACCATTTGGAAAATTCTTTATTTATTGATCATTTGCAAGAATTTAAGGATTTGCTCTTGGAAGGAGAGCAACTAAAAACTAGTTCATTAAATAACCAAAAATTATTAAATGAATACACTCAAAAAGTTCAAGCTTTTTTTAAAGAAAAAAATATTTTATCTTTTGAGTATCAAAAAAGTGAACCAAAATTATTTGCCAATCCTCGAAATGCAGCTAGCGGAACATTAAGACAATTAGATTTAACAATTGTCAAAGAGCGAAATTTAGATTATTTTGTTTATGAAATTGTTTCCCCAGAATTGCACAACATTAACACACAAATAGATGCATTAATGTTTTTAAAAAAGCATGGATTTGTTATTAATGAGTACATCAAGAACGTAAAAAATATTGAAGAAGTCATTCAAAAAATTCAAGAATTTAAAAATATTAAACCTAATTTACCTTATGATTGTGATGGGTTTGTCATTAAAGTTAACCAAATGAAATTTTGAGAACCCTTAGGATTTACTTCTAAATTTCCAAAATATGCAATTGCCTTTAAATATGAAACTGAAGAAGCAATTACTAAGATTTTAGATATTAGCGCTGAAGTTGGACGTACTGGCAAAATTACTTACTTAGCAAAATTAGCTCCAGTTCAATTAAATCAAACGACAGTTCAATCAGCAACATTGCACAATTATGAATACATTCACAATATGAATTTAAACATTGGTGATTTAGTCAAGGTCATTAAATCTGGTGAAATAATTCCAAAAGTTATAGCGTTAGTTCAAAAAAATACTCCCGAAGTATTTCCGAAAATTTTAAAATGTCCATCATGTGATAGTGAACTAGTTGAAACTGAAGAATTAGTCGATCAAATGTGTGAAAACAGCAAATGTAATGAGAAAATTATTCGTTCAATTGTTCATTTTGCTTCAAGAGATGCACTTAATATTATGGATTTAGGTGAGGAAAATATTCGTTTATTTTACAAAGAAAATCTTTTAAAAAATATTTTAGATATTTTTCAATTGCACAATCAAAAAGAACAATTAGAAGCTCTTCCAAAAATTGGAAAAAAGAAAGTTTTAAAGATTATTGCTAGCATTGAAAAAGCTAAAAATACCACTGTTGCTAAAGCGTTATTTGCCATTGGTATTAAAACAATTGGAGCTCAGGTAGCTGAGTTAATAGCTGAGAAAATTGAACAATTATCTGATTTAATTGCCATGGACTTAGAAGAGTTAACCTTAATTAATACAATTGGAAATGTTATTGTTGATAATTTAAAAATTTTTATTAACCAAGCAGAAAATCAAGTTTTACTAAAAACTTTAGATAATTTATTTAATTATCAAAAAATTACTAAAGGAACTAAACTCCAAGGATTTACTTTTGTAATTACTGGAACATTATCAAAATCTCGAGATCATTACAAAAATCTTTTAATCTCTAATGGAGCAAAAGTTGCCTCATCAGTAAGCTCACAAACAACTTATTTACTTGCTGGAGAAAATGCTGGAAGTAAATTACAAAAAGCTCAAGATTTAAATGTTAAAATTTTAACAGAAGAGCAATTAAATAATATTTTAAAATAAAGGACATAAATGTATAAATCAAAATTAAACATCAAACAAACTCAACAAGCTATTCAAGATTTAAAATTTGACTTTACCAAGCAACTACACAAAAGATTAAATTTAACACGTGTTAGTGCACCATTATTTGTTGAAAGTAATTCAAAAATTAATGATGGGTTAAACGGAGAAACTCCAGTAACTTTTTTCCCAAAATCAATTAACAATCAACACGAAATTGTTCACTCATTGGCAAAATGGAAAAGAACTGCACTACAAAAATATCATTTTGCAAAATATGAGGGTATTTATGCAGATATGAATGCCATTCGTCGTGAAGAAGAATTAGATTATAAACATTCATACTATGTTGATCAATGAGATTGAGAAATGATTATTGATCAAAGTGATCGTAATTTAGATTTTTTAAAACAAACTGTTTTAAAAATTTATGAATCAATTAAATTTGTAAAAAGAGAGTTAATTTTAGATTTTCCAAATCTAGTTTACGATTTCCCTGAAGAATTAACTTTCATCACTTCCCAAGAACTATATGACCTATATCCAGAACTTCCTGCTGAAAAGCGTGAAAACGAATTTGCACGTAAATATAAAGCCTTTTTTGTTATTGGTGTAGGATATAAACTCCCTGATGGAAAAGAGCATTCAAAACGTGCTTTTGATTATGATGATTGAAACTTAAATGGTGATTTAATTTTCTATGATAAAGTTAATGATGCAGCGCTAGAAGTTTCATCAATGGGAATTAGAGTTAATGCAAATGCATTACAAAAACAAAAAGATTATTTAAATGTTGATGATTCAAAAATGGGTGAATATCACCAAAATATTTTAAATGAAACTCTTCCATTTACAATTGGTGGAGGAATTGGTCAAAGCCGTTTATCGATGTTATTGCTTGAGAAAAAACACATCGGAGAAGTTCAAGTTTCAACTTGAGATGAACAAACACAAAAATACTGCAAAAAAAATAATATTGAATTACTTTAAGAACTCATTTTAAATTACTTTTTAAAAAACAAAATATGGTAATTTTTCCATTTTCAGTAATTAAAGTAATAATTTATTATAATTTTATTGTAGATATAATTCATTTTTTCGGAGGTTAAAATATGTACAAATACAAAGCTAAATTAGTTTCAAATGGGGAAGTAGTTGCTCAAGCAAACACCCTTGATGATCTAAATGGTTTAATTAAAAATTATCGCAGAGGACAAAAACATGGTCTCCATACCAAAGCTAACGAAAACATTGAGATTATACACATAGAAAGGGACAATTTACACGGAAAACACCAATCCAAAGAAGTGGTCCTTAAAATTGTTTAATTATTGTTTAAAAGATGCTAAATTGAGCATCTTTTGTTTTGAAAATTGAAATTTTGTCACTAAATTGCTAATTATATTAGTAAAATTTAAAGTAAAGAAGAGAGGACTAATGAAATTTTTAACACACCCTATTAAAATCGATGTTGTAACTTGAGTTAATTACCAAAGCGATGCCCTAAAAACACTGCAAAAACAAGCTCAAGAAGATTCGACTATCAAAATTACTCAAGAAAAAATCTTAGATTATGCATATAAAATGTTCATTTTGCCTGAATTACAAAAAATTTGGAATTCATATTTAGCTAATTCAAAAAACATTATTTATTTTCGACCAATTGAAATAATTAGTAAAAGAACTCCCGAAAAACTTGAAGGGGAATTTAAAATTTACTACTTTGATGAATTAGATAATTTTAATGCTCATTTTCAACCACAAGAAAATTTTCAAATGCAAGAAAATTACGAAGAACAAATTCAAACTTTCATTGAAGACTTTATTAAAGATTATGCTTTTAGAATTAATTTATCAGGAGAACAAACTATCCAAGAGGGTTTTTTAGTTACAGTTAAAGTAAGTGATAAAGAAAGACAAAATGCACGTATGCACACAATTTATGCTTCAAATCACGAAAATAAACCCTTAGAAAACTTAGTAATGAATAAAAAAGTTGGAGAGGTTTTTGAAAGCGATAAATTAGGTCAACCTTTAATTTTTGAAATTGAAAGTGCAATGCTTTTTAAAAATCAACCTATTACTGATGAAAATGCTAAAGATATTTTAGGTAAAAACTTTAAAAATCTCCAAGATGTAAAAGATGATATTTACAAAACAACTCGAACCCAAATTTTTAATGATGCTCTTTTTAAATATGGAAATAGCATTGTCAATCAAGTTATTCAAAGTAATAAACTCATCGATATTCCAGAAGATTTAATTCAAAGCGATCTTGCTCATTTAAATTTTGGACCTGATTATCATGGAAATCCGCAAGATTATGTGGTTGCTACTATATATAACTTCTTTTGACAAATGGTTTTTAGAATGAAATTAAGAATTGATATTAGTGAAGAAGAATTCCGAAAAGAATTAAGTTATGCTCAAAACTTTTTACCTGTTGATGCCCCTAGTTCAATTCGTCCTGAAATTATTGTAAATTCGATTATTTTAAAGAAAATTGCTTTAAATTATTTATTTAAATATAATCCTGAGATATATGAAGAAAATAAGGAATATTCACATTTAAAGATACAATAAGTATTTTTAATAAATAAAGACTAAAAAAGAACAATATTTTCATATTGTTCTTTTTTGCGATTACTTATTTATTTAATTTAGCTTTATCGGCATCAGTTTGTTCTTTTGCTACGTTATTAAATTCTGAACTTCTGCCACCAAATCCAAATCCAATGCTTATAAATCCTGGAATACTATTAGGTTTTCCTCTAACGGTTTTAGCATTTTCAGTATTTAATTTACTTAACAAGGAATTTACTTCTAAAACATTAACCGATGTAACTCCGTTTTCAACTTTAAAAATTGAATCGCTTTGTGATTTTATAGAATCTACATATTTATTAACTTCTGAATCACCTTTAGTTTTTAAAATTTCAGATAATTCTAAAACTTGAGAATAATATTTTGCCAAACGTTCGGTATCTTTTTCAAACTGTTCTTTACTATATTTTGGATTAACAAATGAATCTTTACGGTTTTTTAAATCTTTAAAGTATTGTTCATAAACTTCTTTTCCAAATTGATCATTATAAAGCGAAATTTCTTGAATTTCGGCTTTAAGTTGTTGAGATGAAGCAGATAAAGAAGGAGTTCCTGTTGTAGTTCCTGTTGTAGTTCCTGATCCTGAGTTGGCGGTTTGAGGGTTTTGTCCTTGGTTTTGTCCTTCTGCATTTGCTGATCCTTCACCTTCTCCAGCTCCTACATTACCTGTATTTCCTTGTTGACCGGAATTTCCTGGATCAGTTTGTTGTCCATTTGTTTGAGAACCATTTTGTGGATCTTGTTTTTTAGTTCCTGAATTAGAACATGACACTGAGGTTGCAAAAATAGTAACAGGTGTTGCTAAAATAAACAAATTTTTTAATAACTTATATTTTTTTGTTTTCATATGGTAATTATATATTTATATATAATTATTTAGAAAAATATTTAGGATTTTTAATTAAAGATATTGTTTCTTTATATTTGTCTTTTTGCGGATATATGATATTTCTTAAATTTTATTCTTTAAATAAAATCTTTTTAATATATAATTTAAAAGCTAACAAAGATGTGGAACAGTACTCAAGAGGCTGAAGAGGCGGTCCTGCTAAGACTGTAGGGGAGGCAACTCCCGCGGAGGTTCAAATCCTCTCTGTTCCGCCATTTTTTTATTTTGCTTTTTTAGAAAAAATAAAAATAGAGAAACTAAAAATTTCTCTATTTTTATTGATTTTTTAAAATTATTTAGTGTATTTTTCAGGATGTTTTTGTTGCATTAATTTAATAAATTCTTTTTTGTCCATTGAGCCATATTCTTGCATTAATTGAACACATTCTTGATATTCTGCAAGAGCTCATTGAGTATTTTCGAATCCTTCAACACTAGTAATTCCAGGACGTTTTCAATTTTTATAAGTGCTAAAAAAGGTTTTAACAGTATCTAAAAATGGTAACGGTAAATCCTTAAGTTCTTGGATGTGATCTAAACAATAATCATCAGCGTGCACACCAATTAATTTAGTGTCAGTTTCTCCATCGTCAATCATCTTCATTGCTCCGATAATTCTAACTTTTAGTTTTGAACCAACTGCAAATTGCTCATCAGAATATACAAGAACATCAAGTTCATCTCCATCTCAATCAAGTGCATTTGGAATAAAACCGTAATTAGCTGGATAAACAAAATCTCCTCTTAAAATTCGATCAACTTCAATTTCTTGAGTTTTACGATTGTATTCATATTTAATTCGTGAATTTTTTTGAATTTCAATTTTTACGTCAATAATATTTTTCATAATTTAAATAATAGCACTAAAGCAAGAATTTAGATAAATAAAATCCAAATCAATTCGATTTGGATTTTATCAACTAAAATTTTAGTTTTTTCTTTGAATTGCTTCAATTCCTGGAAGTTTACGTCCTTGGAGCATTTCTAAGATAGCTCCTCCGCCTGTTGATACATGTGAAAATTTATCTTCCATTCCTAATTTTTGGACTGCTGCTACTGAATCTCCTCCGCCAACAACTGAGTAAACTCCTTCAAGAGAAGCGATCATTTTGCAAACTTCTAAGGTACCATTTTTGTAATTTTCAAATTCAGTAACTCCAACAGGTCCATTTCATACTACAGTTTTAGCTCCTTGGATTGTCTCTTTGAACAATTCCACTGACTTAGGACCAATATCTAGACCCATAAATCCATCTTCAACACCATAACCTTGAACTACTGGTTCTACATCTGCAAATTCTGTTGCACATAAATGATCTTCGGGAAGTACAACTTTATCTCCATATTTTTGTAAGAAATTTTTAGCAAGTTCTAAGTAATCATCTTCCACAAGTGAAGTTCCAACATTATACCCTTGAGCTTTTTTAAAGGTGTAAGCCATTCCACCAGCAACAATCATTTTATCTGCTACTTTTGCAAGGTTTTCTAAAACTTGAATTTTATCTGAAACTTTTGCTCCACCTACAATAGCTACATATGGACGTTCTGGATTATCCATTGCTTTGTGGAGTGCCTCAGTTTCTTTTTCAACTAAATATCCAATTGCTGATTCTTTAATATAAGTACTAATTCCTACATTTGAAGCATGTGCACGATGTGATGTACCAAAGGCATCATTAACATAAACATCAGCAAGAGAGGCTCAATATTTTCCAAGTTCAGGCGAGTTTTTGCTTTCGGCTTTATCATTTAAATCTTCATAACGAGTGTTTTGAAGTAAAATTACTTCTCCAAATTGCATTTCATCAATAGCTTTTTCAACCATTTCTCCTCTAGTTGCATTTACAAAAGTTACAGTTTGATTAAGTTGATTTGCAAGCTCAACAGCAACAGGTGTTAAATCACGTTTTGGTAAATCTTCAACTGATTTAACTCTTCCTAAGTGTGAGAGTAAAATAACTTTTGCATTATCAGCAACAAGTTTCTTGATAGTTGGAACTACTGCTGCAATTCTTTTTACTGAAGTAATTACTCCATCTTTAACAGGAACATTTAAATCCACCCTTACAATTACTTTTTTACCTGATACTGAAATATCATTGAGTGTTTTAATCATCATTTTCCATCCTTTAAGTTTAATTAAAATTATTTAATTAAATTTTAGCACTTATTTAAGTATTAAATCAATTTAATGTTAAAATATCCTGAATTTTTAAGCTTTAGGGTAAAAATTAGCTTTGCTTTTGCTAAAAAGTTTATAATATGGGTAAAGTTTTCTGACTTAGTGAAAATCTAAACCGGAAGTGATAGTCTTCGTACTTTTTAAAAGAACGATTAGGTGAAATTCCTAAACCGACAGTATAGTCTGAATAAAGAAACAAAAATAGTCGGAAACTCTAAGGAGTTTTCATGGTTAAAAAAGAAAAATACATTGCAAGTTACTTTCATAAAACTAAAGAGATTTTGCAACAAGAACGTCCAAATAACATTATTACAATGCAATTTTTTCAACGAAAAGATGATGCAATCCTAGCTGGAATAAATGAAGTTTTATCTTTGCTTGAAGAACTAACAAATACAAGTAAATATACCATCAAATACCTTCCTGAAGGCAGTCATATTAACTCATTAGATGTAGTTTTAGAGCTTATTGGTCCTTATCATGAATTTGGAATTTGAGAAGGTTTAATTGATGGTGTTTTATCTCGGAATACTTCAATAGCAACTAATATGCATCATTGCAAAAAAGCTGCCAATGGCAAAGAAATTATTTTCATGGGTGATCGAGCTGATCATTATATAAATCAAGAAATTGATGGACATGCTGTTGCTATTGGGGGAGCTAAGTTAGTTTCAACTTTAGCTCAAAAAAATACTTCAGATTTACAAGATGATGAAGAAGTTTTTGGTTCAATGCCACATGTCCTTATTCAAGGTTTTGAAGGAGATGTAGTTAAAGCTACAAAAGCTTATCACAAGATTTTTCCAAAGTCTAAATTAATTGCTCTAGTTGATTATAATAACGATGTTATTAGTGATTCGCTAAAAGTTTGAGAAGCATTGGGTGATAAAGTTTGAGGAGTTCGAATTGATACATCAAAAAACATGGTTGATCATATGTTTGATAATGAAGAACCCCAATATGGAGTTAACCCTGAGCAAATTATTCGACTACGAAAAGCTCTTGATCAAGCCGGGGCTACAAAATATAAAATTGTTGTATCTAGTGGATTTGACGAAGAAAAAATAAAACTCTTTGAGCAATTAAATGTTCCTGTAGATTATTATGGAGTAGGTCAAAGTATCTTTAAAATTAACAATTCTTTCTCAGCTGATGCAGTTATTTTAAATGGAAAAATGCAAGCAAAAGAAGGACGTAAGTACAATCCTAACCCAAATTTAGTTGCTTACACCAAAACAAGCTAAAAAAGCTTGTTTTTTTGCGGAATTTTTTCCATAAAATGAACATTTTTAGGAGTAAAAAGTATAATTTAATTATCTAAATAAAACGATAGGAGAAAATATGAAAAAAATTTTAAATAATGTTGAAACAGTTGTTTCGGAAATGATTGAAGGAATTGTTTACGCAAACTCAAATGTTTACAAAGTAGAAAATTATAATGTCATTGCTAAAAAACACATTCCAGAAAAAGTTGTTTTAATTTCTGGTGGAGGAAGTGGTCATGAACCCGCACATGCAGGGTTTGTTGGACATGGAATGCTTGATGCTGCTGTACTTGGGGAAGTATTTACATCCCCTGCAGTAGATCAAGTTTATGGAGCCATCGAAGCAACAACTCAAGGAAAAGGAGTTTTGTTAATTATTAAAAATTATACTGGTGATGTCTTAAATTTTGAACTTGCTGCTGAAATGGCTCAAGCTAACGGAATTGATGTTAAAAGTGTTATTGTTAATGATGATATTGCTGTTGAAGATAGTCTTTATACAGCTGGTCGTCGTGGGGTGGCTGGAACAGTATTTGTTCATAAAATTGTTGGAAGTGCTTCTGAGAATGGACTTTCATTAGAAGCACTTCAAACTTTAGCTAATAAAGTAATTAGTAATACCAAAACATTAGGAATGAGTTTAGGAGGAGCTACAATTCCAGCCAGTGGAAAGAAAAGCTTTGAACTTGCTGAAGATGAAATTGAAATGGGACTTGGAATTCATGGAGAACCAGGAACTCACAAAGAAAAACTTGCCAGTGCTCAAGTTCATGTTGAAAACATGCTTAAATTATTACTTAAAGAAAGTAACATTAAAGACGAAAAAGTCGCTGTGCTGGTAAATGGTCTAGGTTCAACAACTTTAATGGAGCTATACATTGTTAATAAAGAAGTAAACAATCAACTTAAAGCACACGGAATTACAGTTCATAAATCACTAGTAGGAAATTACATGACCTCACTAGAAATGCCTGGATTTTCAATTACTTTAGTTAAGCTTGATGAGGAAATGACTAAATACTTAGATTTTGAAATTAAAAGTACTTTATTTTAAAGAGAAAAGATATGAATAGTCAATTAATTATTAAAATTATTAAAAAAATTACCAAAGTTATCCAATTAAAAGCTGATGAATTAACCGAATTAGATCGCTTAATTGGAGATGGAGATCATGGAATTAATCTCAAACGGGGATTTGAAGCGCTCTTGCCAACTTTAGATAATTATGCAGATAAACCACATAAGGATCTTTTCAATCATATTGCCATGACTTTAATGAGCAAAGTTGGTGGTTCTAGTGGCCCACTACTTGGAAGTGTATTTTTAAAACTTGCACAAAGTTCTAACTTCGCACAAGGACTTTTAGATGGTGCTTTGGCAGTGCAAATGCGCGGAAAAGCTAATATTGGCGATAAAACAATGGTTGATATTTTAGTTCCTTTTGCAACTACTTATTATGAACAATTAGCTCAAGGCATTTCCAAAAATCAAGCTCTTGAAACAGCATTAACAATTGCTCATAATCACTTAGAGCAATCCAAAAATCTAATTGCTAAAAAAGGTAGAGCTTCATATTTAGGCGAAAGAAGTATTGGAGTTACCGATCCAGGGTCTCAAAGTGTTTATTACATGCTTGAAATTGTTGTTAAAGAGTTAAGTCAAAATGGTTAATTTTGTGGTTGTTTCTCATAGTAAAAACTTAGCTGAAGAAGCTATTAAATTAGCACTAATTATGAAACATTCTGATTTTAAAATCGTTAATGCTGGTGGACTGCCTGATAGTTCTGAATATGGATGTGACGTTAATTATATTATTGAAAAAATCAATCAAGTTAATAACGGGAGCGGAATTATTGTTTTTAGTGAAATTGGTTCTTCGCTGATGAGTTCGCAAATGGCTATTGAAATGCTTGCAGATGCTAATGTTATTTTAGCTGATGCACCTTTTGTTGAAGGTCTTTGCATAGCAACAGCATCAAATTTAGAAGGTAAAACTCTTGAAGATCTTCAAGAAACGCTAAAAGAAATTAAAAACTTTTCAAAGCAAATTAATGCTTAAAATGTCTAAAAAAAGTAGCAATTACGCTACTTTTTTTGTATTTATATATTTTTAAAAGGCTGTGGCAATAGCTCCTACAAAAACTGCTCCAAGAATAGGAGAAAGTCCAGGTACTAATAATCCGTAATTTCAATCTGGTGAAACAATTTCTCCTTGCATTTTATCTTTAAGTAATTTAGTGGTTAAATAATATACCATACGTGGTGCTAAATCACGAGCTGGGTTAATTGCATATCCTGTAGCTGAACCAAGTGAAAGTCCAATTCCCATAACTGCTAGCGAAACAAGTCATCCAGCTTCCATTTTTGCAAGGGCACTTGATCCTAAAACTACTGCTAAAAGTACTGCAGTACCAACAAATTCATACGAAACATTTTGCAATCAAGCTTCTCTATGAGTTGAACCAGTACAGCTTGTTCCTTTAAGAGTTGCTGCTGGATTTTCTAGAATGTGTTTGTAATTAATAAAGTTTAAAATTGATTGTCCAAGTGCAGCTCCTAAAAATTGAGCAATAATATAAACTATAGCTAATCCAAAATGAGTTCCAGTAATTGCTGATCCAGTTTTTACAAATAAAGCTACTGTTACTGCTGGATTTAAATGTGCAGAACCAATTGAAAGATCACCAGCAGTTCCTTTACCAACAATTGCGTTAAATAATGAAGCTGAAGTAATTACCCCAACAAGAACCGCAAATCCTCACCCCATAATAATTGCGACTCAATTTGCTCTAGAGTTATGTGCGTACATTTTTTTAAAGCTAACTGAAGCGTTAACTCCATTCCCTAATAAAATTAGGATCATTGTTCCGATTAACTCACTAATAAAACCAGCCACATATTGTGTTGAAACTGCGTCCATTTTATTCTCCTTCTACTTCTTTGACTCAATTAAATGTTCGTTTAACTGCAACATCTCATCCATGAGTTAGTTTTTTTACTTCTACTTCTGGTAATTGTGGAGTAAATTCTTTATCTACTTCTAGTGAAGCTTCAATTTCTGAAAGTGAATCTCAGTATTTGGTTGCAAGTCCTGCTAAAAATGTTGCTCCAAGAGCAGTTGTTTCCACATTTTTAGGGCGTACAACTTTTACTGAAGAAATCGAAGATTGGAATTGCATTAAGTAGTTCGAATTACTTGCACCACCATCAACTTTAAGCACTTCAATTTTTTTATTAACATCACTTGACATTGCTTTAATTAAATCATTGCTTTGGAATGCAATTGATTCAAGAGTTGCTTTAATGATGTGTTCTTTTTTAGTTCCTCGTTCAAGTCCAAAGATTGCTCCCCGAGAATATGAATCTCAATATGGAGCTCCAAGTCCAGTAAATGAAGGAACAAGGTATACTTGGTGAGTATTTTCTTTTTGAGCTAAATTAGCATAAAAATCTGATTCAGCAGCATTATAAATTAATCTAAGACCGTCTCTAATTCATTGAATTGCAGCTCCAGCAATAAATACTGATCCTTCAAGAGCATAAACAGGTTTTGCATCCCCTAATTGTCATGCAACGGTAGTAAGTAGTTTATTTTTAGATAAAATTGGAGTTTCTCCAATGTTCATTAAAGTAAAGCATCCAGTCCCATAAGTATTTTTCACCATTCCTTCTTTGGTACACAATTGTCCAAAAAGAGCTGATTGCTGATCTCCTGCAACCCCTGCAATTGGGACTTCTCCAACTGCTTTTAGTGATCAGTGTGCTGGTTCGATAGTTCCATAAACTTCTGAAGATGATTTAACTTCAGGAAGAATTTGGGATGGAATTTCAAATAAATCAAGCAATTCTTGATCTCATGACATGGTGTTAATATTAAAAAGCAATGTTCTTGATGCATTTGAAACATCAGTTGCATGCACTTTTCCACCAGTTAATTTTCAAATAAGTCATGTGTCAATTGTTCCAGCTAATAAATTTCCCTCTTCAAGAACTTTTTGAGCTTGTGGAACATTTTTTAAAATTCAACGAATTTTAGTTCCAGAAAAATAAGGGTTAATAATTAAACCGGTTTTTTCTCTTACTTTTTCAACGTGTTTAGATAAAGTCTCACAATATTCGCTAGTTCTACGGTCTTGCCAAACAATTGCATTATAAACTGGTAATCCGGTTGATTTATCTCATAACACAACAGTTTCACGTTGGTTAGTAATCCCAACTGCTTGTACATCAGTAGATTTAATTCCGGCTTTATGTTTAGCAGCTTGCATTGTTGAAAGTTGAGTGTTTCAAATTTCTAATGCATCATGTTCAACTCAACCACTTTTTGGATAATATTGTGTAAATTCAGATTGAGATGTAGCCACAATTTTTGCATTTTTATCAAAAACGATGGTACGGCATGAAGTTGTTCCCTCATCAAGAGTAATAAGATATTTATTTTTGTGCATATTTTCCTTTTTTGTAAATTATGTAATTTAAAATACATCAATTGAATATTTAGGATTGTAATTTTTTCTAGGTTTTAACTCTAATTCAAGTAGCTTAACAATTTCCTCTGCGATTGCCGGTGCTGACGAAAGTGCTGGTGATTGCATTCCTCCAGCAATAACAAAATGCTTATTTTTCTTCGAGTGACGAATCACAAAATCATTAGTTTCAATATCTATTGGACGAGAACCAGAGATTGTCATCATAGTTCGCTCAAGTTTTAAAGATGGAATAATTTGTTTTCCAATTTCGCCGATGTAATCATATTTTTCTCTAGTGACTAATCTAGTATCTTCCTTAGCAACATCCTCTTCAGCAGTAGGACCTACTAAATATTGACCATCTAAAGTTGGAGCGACAATAATTCCTTTTCCATGAATTGTTGGAACTTTAAACAAAACTGAGGAAATTAAATGCGGATCATAATTATCGATAATACGATACTCTCCTCGACGGGTTTTTTATTTAAAATCATCAAACCCATTTTCACTTGCAATCACATCAGCATAGTGTCCTGCAGCATCGACTACTTTTTTAGCATAAATTGTTTCAGAATCTTTAACTGTAATTTCAAATAAATTATCTTTGTAGACAATTTTGGTTACTTTTGCATTAACTTTTAATGTTGTTCCATTTTGTTTTGCGGCACCAATTAGTGCTTTGGTGGCCTCAACGGGATGAATTGCACTTGAAGAAGTACAAAGAAGTGCACCACAAACATTAGGATTAACATTTGGTTCACGTTTGAGTACTTCTTCTTTGGTTAAAATTGCTAAATCTTTAGGATCTAGATGATTTTCAATTCCACGTTCATAAAGCATTTTGACATGTTCCATTTCAGTTTCATTGTCAAAAGCTAAAACCATTGAATCGATTTTAACTCTTGGAAAAGTTAAATCTTTAAATCATTTATTATGTCATTTTTGATTTCCTAAAAGGTTTAATTTAGCTTCGATTTTATGTGGTTCAGGGTCAAAACCCCCGTGAATTAGTCCTGAATTTCCAATTGAAGTTTCATTAGCAACTTTAGGATTTTTTTCTAAAATAATCACATCTAAATCATATTGAGCTAATTCATACGCAATTGAACCACCAATAATCCCTGCACCAATTATGGCAACATCATATTTTTTCATTGTTCCTCCTATTAACTACTCTCTCAACTTAATTATAAGAAGAATATTTTTAAGAATTCACAAATATAAGTAAAAATTTTGTATTAAAAAAATGCACAAAATTGTTTTAGTACTAAAAAAGTGGGGATAAATCAAAAAGGATTTTGTGGAAACATTTACATAAAAAATATAAATAATTGAAATTTTTTTTAATTTTTCGAGAAAAAACTTATTACTTAGATGTGGAGGAAATTATGGAAAATAAAATTTTTAATATATTTAAAATAAACAAACAACATACTAAGAAGATTAAATACTTACTAACTCTTTTTGAAATTGATGATCGCATTTTCTTTGTTGAGTTAGTTGATGATCTTTCAAAAATTGACCAAGATAGTGTTGAAGATGCAATTAAAATCTTTACCAAAACTCAAACTAGTGATTTTTATTGTAATTTAAACGCAATTTACATGTGCTTAACTTCAGAATTTGAACAATTTGCAAGCAATGTGACAAATGAATTTATAAATGGAAAAATTGATGATTTGTTCAGATTAAAAGTTTTAAGTACAATCAATGAAAATATTGCCCAAAACAATGATCGGGTTAATTTAATTTACTTAAGTAATAATATAAATGATCAAAAGCATAATGTAAATAATTCCTAAAATAGGATATAATTTTGCTTATTAACTCACAACAGAATTTATATATTACCCAACGAGAAAATGAGCACTTTCTTTTCTCACGAAAAACTTTGTATTCGAGCATCGCAAGTGGTCTTGCACTCTTTATTAGTCTCATAACATTGGTTATGTATGCTTCATTAGATAAAGTTGATGTGCAAACTAGAAATATTTTCTTAATAATTTCAGTAGTAGCACTCATTACTTCATTTATTGTACTTTGAAGAGATGCGTATTTTTACATTAGAAACATTAATTTAAAAAATATTCACTTAAAAGTTCGAAGTAAATACACATACTACTTGTTGTTTTTACTAGGATTGTTTCCGCCAATATATTATTGTTTTGTTAAAGAAAAAATAATAACAAACTTATCCTTAGTAAAGACAAATCAATTTATTAATTTGAAAGGAGTTTCAAAATATAGTTTTAAAAAACTTTTAAGTTATAAAGAGTTTTTTAAACTTGATATTATCGATATAGCAATAAGTGGATTGCTTTTGGGTCTTTATTTAATTGTTAATGCAACCGCAGGGAGAAGCGGTTTATCATTTGAATTTCTGTTTTATATTGTTATTTCTTATTTTTTAAGATACTTTAAAGCTGCATTAGTTGGTATTTTAGCTGATTTTTTTGGATTATTAATTTCAGGTAGTGTCGCAACTTGACATTGGGTCTATGGAATTGTTCCAATTATTTCCACATTTTTAATGTCAATGTTTTTTGATTTATTTGAAAAAAATAAAAAATTATCAGTAATATTATCAAATGTCTTTTTATGAGTTACTATTGCATCATTATTTGTTATTTTTTGATGACAAACTAGCATCAAGGAAATTAGTGCAATTAAAATATCAAAAACATTTGGTTTTAAAGAAATTTCAATTACAACTTTTGTGATTTTAGGAATTTTAAGTGCGGTAATCGTGGGAATTATGACATTTTTAAGTGTTAAATATCTCCTTTCTAAAAAAGAATCCCTTACTAAAAATAATTTAATTGTAACTCTAATATCATTTGCTTCGGTTGTTTTAATTATTGTTATTTTTAGATGAATTTGAGGACCATTTGCTTTTATCAGATGAAAAACTTGAATATCACCTAAATCTAAATTAACACTGCAAAAAAGCTATGTTATAGTTATGCTTCCAATTATCTTTAGATCAATTATTAGCATTCCAATTTATACTGCAATACTTGCTTCTTTAATGATTCCACTAATTCATTTAAGAAATAAATATATCGAGAAAAAAATTATCGGTAAATATTAAAAAGCATAAATTAAATTTATGCTTTTTAATTGCTTTTTTAGAAATTAAAAACTTATTTAAATTGTTACTTTTGAAATTTTATCTATTGTTATTATTAATTAAATGAAAAGACAGGTATGACGAAATGAACTACGAAATTTAAATATTAAAGGAGGGGGGTTGTAATTAGATTATTTCCTGTTTATTTAAAAATTTAAGGGGTTTATTTTTTATATTTATGATTACTTATTTGTGCAAAAACTTTATCATCTTCTAAGTATTGTTTATATTTTCTCTCAGTATTTAATGTTCAAAGCATAAATGGTAATCCTAAAGTCTTATATTCATCTTTGTGTTTATCATACAAAACGGTTCAAGGGTTTAGATACTTACAAACTTGCTTTATTCTTTTATGAGAAATTTTTTTAAACTCTGTTTTTTTCCACCATAAAAAGGCTAGTTTGTATTTTGGATCTAAAGCATACATTCTTTCAAGGGTAGAGAAATTAAATGATGAATAAACAACTTTATCTAAAATTTGTGGGTAAATATCTTTTAATTTATCAAGCTCTTCTTCAATTCCAGGATAAAGTTTTACGTCAGTTTTTATTTCAACATTAATTAATTTAAACTTATCTAAAAACAATTGAAAAAATTCATCAAGAGTTAATATCCTTTGTTTTTGTACTTCAAACTTAAAAAAGCTTGAATGATCATCTTTTTTTAGTTGTGCTAAAGTTGAGTTTTCGATATTTCTACTAACTAATGCAGTACGATCAGTGGTTTCATCATGAATAATGACTAAATGCTTATCTTTAGTCATGTGAACATCCAGTTCAACTCCATCAAAACCATATTCATAAGCTAGCATAAAAGCTAATTTAGTGTTTTCAGGAGCAATTCCTGAATAGCCACGATGAGCTAAGAGTAATTGTTTTTTTCTAATCATTTTGTAATTCCCTTCAACGATAATCAGTTTTACCTAATCTTTTAAGTTCAGCTCTATTTGATAAAAATACTATCAATCCAGCTATCAAGCCAATAAAAGCAAAAGCAATTGCAATTAAAATAATTAATTGATATCCAAAAGCAGAAGTATTTGTTGCTCCAACTGGAGTGTAAATTCCTCCCACATAACCAGCAAGTTCATAAAATCAAGCATCTGGTGAAAAGGCAATAAAACTAATTAATCCTATTGATGAAGCATAAGCTTTTTTCTCAATGTGAACTTCGGAAATTTGAGTAAATCTGAGTGTTACTATTGTTCAAGTTACAATACCACCTAAAATAAAACAAATTGAAAGTATTATTAAGAAAAATACTTTTAGTGCTGAATTTTGTGCAAAGTTGGTTCCAAACGAAGGCAAAATAGTAAAGACAACTAAACAGGCCATTCCAGCCATTAAAGCAAAAACAAGTAATAAAACATATGATTTAAACTTATCTGCAAAGCGACCTACATATCCTGAAACAAGCATTCTAAGACCATAGGTTCTTAGTCCAGCTAAAATCGAAACTAAAATAACAGGGGCTATATAAACATTTTCCATCATATTAATAATGTAATATCCAAGAACTGATTGAAAAATATAAGCACCCATTACAAAAATAGACATTGCTCATAATTTTCAATTTTTCATAGCTTTAAAAATACTAATTAGATTAGTTTTTAACTTATGCATCAAGTTAGAAACGGTAATTTTTTCTTCAGATTTTGTATATTTTTCTTTTACAAAGAACAGCACCATAAAACTTGTAGCAACTAAGAAAGCTGAAAGTAAAAATGAATATACAGCAAAAGGAGTTTTATCTGATTTGCTAGTAGCTGGAATTCAAACATAAGTTACTATAACTCCAATTACATAAACAAAAAATAAACCTAAAAATCCATTGGCTGTACCTTGAATTCCATAAGCAAAAGCTTGATTTTCTTTTGTTGCTTGTTGAGAAACAAGTTTTCAAAGTGGAGTTCAGAAAATTAGTGTTGAACTAATTCCTCAAAGACCTCAAATAGCCTTATAAGTATTAACTAGAGAATCTTTATCAAAACTTTGTTGATTTAAAACGGTAATCCCAAACCAAAAACCAATTAAACCAGTTGATAAAACGGCTAAAAAAAGTAATCAACGAGAGGGAAATTTATTTGCTAAAAATCCACCTGGAAGTTGAGTAGCTAAGGTTACCCAACCAATAACTGCAGTTATTTTAGCTACATCATCTTCACGCACACCTAAATAAAGATGCAAATTGGGTACAATGTTTTTGATATAATAAGGCGCAGCAATAACAAAAACATCTGCAGCAGCTAAAATAATTAACGCAAAAATTTGATTAGTAGTAAAACCTTTAGATGTTAATTTAGAGGTTAGCTTTTTTAACATTAACATTCCTTTCTAAAAAACTATTTTAGTTTAGATTCTATTTAATTTGAAAGATATTTAATAGAATCTCTAGGATTGTAATTTTTTAGATTTTAATTTAACTAACTTCTATTTTTATAAGCAACATCAGCCAACGAAAAAGTATAGGGTCTAATTCTTATTGATGTTGCAAAATGATTTTTTACCAATTTAATCGGAATAATCATAAGAAAAGAAATTAATTTTTATTATTTTTCCTAAAACCACTCTCCTAATTTTAGGATAATAAAAATAATTTGATTAGGTATTAAATTTTTAGAAAAAATGAATTTTAAAAATGTTTAAAAACTTTTAATTCCTAAAAAAGAGCAAATAATTTAGAATTAATTTGTGGAAATGTTTCTATAATTAAAGGCAAAATTTGCAATTTTTTATAAAAAATATACTTAATAAAGCAACAAAAAAACATCATTTTAAAATGATGTTTTAACTATAATTTATAAAAAATTATTCAACTGAAACTTCAGCACCAGCTTCAACAAGAGCAGCTTTAATTTGTTCTGCTTCTTCTGGTTTAATGTTTTCTTTAACTACTGCTGGAAGATTATCAACAAGTTTTTTAGCTTCCATAAGTGAGTTTCCAAGTAATTCTTTAACAGCTTTAATGATTTGTACTTTTTTACCATTATCAGCTTTAATTACAACTTTAACGTTTGATTTAACTTCTTCTCCACCTTCTGCCGGAGCTGCAGCAACAGCAACAGCTGCTGAAGGGTCAATTCCAAACTCTTCTTTCATTGCATCAACAAGTTCCATAACTTCTTTAATTGACATTTCTTTAAGAGATTCGATAAATGTTTCTTTTGTTAATTTAGCCATAATTATACCTTTCTATGCTATATTTTATTTTTTAATTATTCTGATTTTCCTTCACTTACTAATTTAAGTGATAATGAGATTTGTTGTAATGGTGCCATAAGTGAACGTGCAAGAATTCCAAGTGCTTCTTCGTATGTTGGAAGAGATGCAACTTGTTTAACACCACTAGCATCAATAACTTGACCTTCGTATGTTCCTGCTTTAATAACCATTAGTTTGTGAGTTTTAGCAAATTTAACAAGTAATTTTGCAGCAGACATATCATCTTGTTTTGAGAACGCAAAAATGTTTGGTCCAACTAAATGATCTGCAAGGTTTTCAAAACCGGTTTTTGCGGCAGCAATTTTAAAAAGTCTATTTTTGTAAACTTTAATTTCTACACCAATTTTTTTGGCTTCAACTCTAAGTTCTTTTAGTTCTGCCACTGAAAGACCACGATATTCCGCAAAAGCAATTGCTTTTGCTTGTTGAACTTTATCTGCAATTTCATTAACTGTGTTTCTTTTTGCTATTTTGAAATTTGATTCAGACACTGTTTATGCCTCCTTTCAAAAATATTGCAATACAAACTAACTAAGAGATACACTCGGCAACATGATTAAGCTTTTAAGCCGTTGCTGTCTTTATGTATTGCTTTTTTATTTTATCAAATAAAAGTATTTTCAATACAAAAAAGACAAAGATTTTTTTGTCTTTAATTTAAATAACTTTTTTTAATCGGGAACTCTTTAGTTCATAACTTAATTTGTTTTTGAATTTTTTCTTTTTCATCCTTACTTTGTGCAGATTTAGAATTAAAAAACTCGTAATTTTTTAAAATTTTGTCAATTAAATGAGCTAGTTCTTTTCATTTTGTAAATCCCCGGCTGGTCATTGCAGCACTTCCTAAACGAATTCCACTAGTTACCATTGGCGACAAAGTATCAAAAGGAATTGAATTTTTATTAATAGTAATGTTAAATTTTTCTAAAATTGTTTCAGCTTGTTTACCGGTAATTTTATAAGTATCATAAACATTAATTAAAAATAAATGATTATCAGTTCCGCCAGAAATGATTTTAGCTCCAAGTTTTTTAAATGCTGAAGCAAAGCTTTTTGAATTTTTAACAACATCTTTTGCATATTGTTTAAATTGTGGTTGTAAGGCTTCATAAAAAGCAACCGCTTTTCCTGCAATAGCATGAAATAAAGGTCCACCTTGATATCCAGGAAAAACTCAACGATCAACTTTTTTAGCAATTTGCTCATCATCAGTCATAATTACTCCCCCGCGTCCTCCACGAAGAGTTTTGTGGGTAGTTGAAGTAATTATGTGAGCATATCCAACAGGAGAAGGATGCACTCCCCCAGCAATTAAACCAGCAATATGAGCTATATCAGCTAATAATTTAGCTCCACATTTATCAGCAATTTCTCGAAAGCGTTTAAAATCAATAATTCTTGGATAAGCTGAATATCCACAAATGATAAGATCAGGTTTTTCTCTAAGAGCAATTTCTTCAATTTGATCATAATCTAAATATCCATCTTCTCCAACATCGTAAGTAATTGAATTATAAAAAATTCCACTAAAAGAAATTTTATATCCGTGAGTTAAATGTCCTCCTGATGAGAGACTAAGCCCCATTACTTTTCCTTTTTCTGGAACCACTGAAGCTATTGCTGCTGCATTAGCTACTGATCCAGAATACGATTGAACATTAGCGTATTTGACTTTAAAAATTTTCTTTAAGCGTTCAATAGCTGCACTTTCGACAACATCAACATTTTCACAGCTTCCATAATACCTTTTTCCAGGGTATCCTTCACCGTATTTATTAGTCAGTACGCTTCCTTGAGCTTTAAGAACCTGTTCAGAGACATAATTTTCTGATGCAATAAGTTCAATATGAGATCTTTGGCGCTTAAATTCAGCATTAATGGCGTTTTGAACGACTTTATCTTCTATAGCAATTTTTTTGTACATATAACCTACTTATTAAAATGATTATCAATTTTTTGAATTTCACTTGTTTGTCCAACAATTCTTAAAGTTACAAAACGAGTTTTAGTCGCTTCTTTATAAAAATCATCAATTTGATTAATTTCAAAAACTTCACCAAGATTGCTAATTGCTTCAATTTTAGCAGAAATATGTTCATTAAGTTGTAATTCAAAAGTTAAATCAATACTTTTATATGGTTCTAAATTAACAGAAGTAAATTTAGCTAAATTATCATTAAAAGTATCTAAAAATTCTGCATATAAAGCATTTGTGTTATCAAATTGAGGGTGTAATTTTCCGATTCATCCAATCATTTTATTTTGATGCATAATTTTAGCACTAGTATTATAATGGATTAAATTATTATCCTTAAAAGGAATTAATTTCACCTCGTAAGGAATAAAATCAAGTACATCATTAGCAAATTCTTTAAAATTTTTAGTAGTGCTAGACATTCCGATGACATAAACATTATCATTAATCATTCCTTTTTCAAAAATGTTAATGTTATTTAATTTACGTTTTTGATTATATTCAACTATCTCATTTAAAGAGCTAATAATTGAATTACGAATAACTTCTCTTTCTTTGGAAACAAAGGTTATTAAATTGATATTTTGCTCAAAATTAAAAGGATTAAATTTTGCTTTTTCCTGCGAAACTAGTGTGAATGTTCTAACTTCATCATATCCTTTAAAAGCTAGTAAATTTTTAGTAATGTTTCTTTTTTGAGTTTTTATTGGAGTATTTTTAAATTGAGCATCCTGAAAATTATCATACGAATAAAAACGAAATAATTCCTCAATAATATCAGCGAAAATAGTTACATCATATCGATAATTTGGTACTTTAATTAGTGAATTTGAAAATTCAAATCCTAATTTTTGTAATTTTTCTTTGGCTGAATTAAAAACTGACAAATCTTCCATCCCTGAATAAAGTTTTAGCATTTTTTCATCATTTAGAATTTCTAATTTATTAAGTTTTGGAATTTCGTTAACAATATTTGAATATTTTAAACCATTTGCTTGTTGTTGAAGATATTGCATTCCTCTAAGAGCAATTTCTTTGCTAATTTTTCGAGATCCTTGATTAGCAGAATTTGAAAGAATTTTAATTTCTTTTGACCCATGACGCACAAGTTTTGGATCAAAAACTCCAATTTCAAAAACAAATTCTTCATCACTTTCAGTAACTTTATACTCTTCAAGACCCATTACACAAGCAAAGGAAACTGGTTTTTTATTATCAAAAATAGTTAATACATTTTCAACTTTAACTTCTTTATTCCCTAAAATTTTACTTGTTCCACTATATAATTGAGCACTTAAATTTCTTGAAAGTTTATTTTTTGGATATACATGTGCAGGAACTCCACTTTCAATTAAACACAAATTGGTTAAATTAATAGCTCAATTAAATTGAGAATCAATTCCGTGCTTTGCAAGGAGCATTTTTTCTTGTAATGAAGTTTCTTTTTTACCAAGAACTTCTAAAAACATTAACTCTTCAGCATCTTTTTTATTAACTTGAATTTTTGAAATAAATGATGGCTTAATCATTTGATTATTTAAAGCTAATTTGGTATTGTAAAAAGCAGCTAGTTCCATTGCAATAGTCATATAAGAATTAGCATCATTCCGATTAGCCGTAGGACTAATTTCGAGCAAATAATCATCTAAATTTAATTTTTCAATCGGATCATCTTCAAGGGATGCAAAATTACTTGGAAGGACTAAAACCTGATCTTTAGGGCTTAAAAGCGAATAATCATAGCCAATTTCACTTCAAGAAGCAAACATTCCTTCTGAAATAACTCCTTGGAGTTTTTTTGATCCAAAAACTTGTTTCCCTTTAGAGGAACCCTCAACAAAACAAATAGTTAAATCTCCAGGTTTTAAAATTTTATTTGCTGTTTGAATTGTTATTACTTTATCTGATAGTTGGGCTTTTACAACATCTAAATTGCTTGCATTAGGATTATCAAAAACTTCTAAAACTTTAGCGAATCTTAAACCTTTTACATCTGAAAATGGTTTAATATATTCAACTTCAAATCCTAATTCATTTAGGTGTTTTTCAATTTCCAAAGTTAATTTATACTCTGGCAAATAGGTATTTAAATGTTTTAAGGATAAAATCATATTTTAGTTTGCCTCCTTTAATTCTCAATTAATTTCTTCAGAACCATTATCTTTTAAAATTTTGTTTGCTTGAGTGAAAATAAAAGAACCCAAAAAACCTTTATTAGCTGAAAAACGACTTGGATGGGAACTTTTAATAACATATTTAGGAGAAGGAGATAATTTTTCAACAAACTCTTGAGCATATTTTCCAAGTGCAATAAAAATAACATTTTCATTTTGCTTAATAATTTCTTCACAAACAACTTGAGTAAAATTTTCTCAACCAATATCCTTATGTTCAAGTGGTTTGTTAATTACTGTTGATAAATGAACATTAAGTAATAATACTCCTTGTTTTGCTCAAGGGGTTAAATCATTACTTTTTAACTTAATGTTAGAAAATTCTAAAGTTAATTCTTTAAAAATATTTTTTAAACTCACAGGAGTTTTTTTGCTTCGTGTTGAAAAAGCTAATCCATCTGCAACTCCTTCAGTCGGATATGGATCTTGTCCTAAAAGAACAATTTTTGTTTCATGTACTTGAAAAAATTCAAAAGCACGAAATAAATCGACTTGATGAGGCACAATTTCAAAAGTACTGTAATTCCTAAGCCCCTCAATAATATTGTTAAAATATGCTTTTTTACCTTCACTTTGAAGAATTTTTAAAAAACTATCTTTCATCTTTAAATTGCTCCATAATTCTTAAATCATTTTTATACAAATCTCTAATGTCGCTAAATCCGTATTTAATCATTGTAATACGCTCAACTCCAATTCCAGCGGCAAATCCATTAAATTGCGGATTAAAACCAGCCATTTTTAAAACATTAGGGTGAAGCATTCCAGCTCCTAAAATTTCAATTCATCTATTTTTGTAAAATACATCAACTTCCACACTTGGTTCAGTAAACGGAAAATATGAAGGTCTTAAACGAATTTTAACTTGCTCTTCTAAAACGTAAGACAATAAATCTTTAAGCGTTCAAATTAGATTTGGAAAACTCACTTGTCCTACACTTACAAAATCAATCTGAGTAAATTGATGCGAATGAGTTGCATCGTCTTCATCATGTCGATAAACTTTTCCGATTGCAAAAGTTGAAACTTCTTTGTTAGCATTTTGTTCTAAAACAGTAGCAGTAACTCCAGTATTATGTGTCCGAAGCAAAGTGGTTGCATTCAAATATAACGAATCATGCATAGCTCGAGCAGGATGATCTTGCGGAATATTTAAACGCTCAAAATTATATAAATCAGAAACAATTTCACCAGCTTCTTGTTCATAATACCCATGTGAATAAAATCAATCTCGTAATTTATTCTCAATAATGGTAATTGGATTGAGCGAACCTCTTCTTTTTAAGGGAATGGTCACATCAACAAATTCGCTATTAAGTTTATTGTCAATTTCAATTTGTTTAATTTTAGCTTCTGCCAAAGCAAAAAACTCTTCATATTGTTTTTTTAAAACATTAATTTCTTGTCCTAAAGTTCTTTTTTGTTCCACTGGAGCTTGCTTTAGTTTTTGTTGTAGTTCAACTAAAGGTCCTTGAGATCCATAAAAAGAATTTTTAGCTTTTTTTAAATCTTCTAAAGTATTAATATTTTCAAGATTTATTTTCATTTATTGCTCCTTAATTTGAGACTTTTAGCAATTCTTTTTGATTATTAAGTAGTCGTTTTTATTAGTAAATAATCAATATTTCTATTATAGCTTTTTTAGATAAAAATGTGCTTAATAAAAAAGAAAAACATAGCTAAAAGCTATGTGTTTGACTACTTGTTATCCATTTTCTCTTCAAGTAAAATATTATTTTGAAATATTAAATATGATTGAGTAAAAGCAAAAGCATGAGGTGCTAAATTAAACTTATATGGATATCTTGAAAATTGAGTTGCAAAAAATCTTTTAGTTAGCTCTTCGCTTGGATTTCCTTTTGAGTTTAAAATTTGTTGTCCTTGTAATAATAAATTAATGTGAGAATTAAAAATGTGGTGTTTAAGTAAATAATCAATAGTTAAAAATAACCCTGTAACTGCATAAACAAAATCTGAATATTTTTCAACATCTTTAGTATCTTTAATCAGCTTAAGTTCATACATTAATTCACCTTTATTTGAAGTTCTTTGCACAAATAAGCTTTTTAATAGTTGTTTTCTTATATTTAAAAGAGTTTTTTTAGCATTTTTTTGTTTTGCAGTTAACTTTTTTTCAAGTTCTTCTTCAGCTTTTTCATCCTTAAAAATGTAAGTATATGGAATTTTATGTTTAGATGATTCAGTTATTTCAACTTTTTCTCCATCATTATATTGAATAGTAATGTCTATAGGAACATATAAAAGAACTGCTAAATTATCCTTTGTACCTTTATAAGGTACATCTTCTGTTGATTTAATATAAAATTTGGATAAAAGTTTAAGCATATTTAAGTCTTTAATTGTTTCATTAAAATTAGTTGAAACTTTTTGCATTTCTTTGACAAAATCTGCTTTTTTAATGTCAGTATCTCATGCTGTTCTTGGAAATTTGTAAGTGAATTCTTGAATTTGGTAAACTGGAAAAGGAACTTCTTTTGTTTCTTCCAAATTTTGATCAATATATTGATCGGTTTCTTGAGAATTATCTTCTGAATTTAAAATTTCAGTTTCTTTTTGAATGTTTGAGTTATTTTTTTCGACTTTTTCTTGCTCATTTTTTGATGGATTTTGTCCTTTTGTATCTTCATTAGCAATACAAGAAGCCGAAATAGTTGATATAGTAATTGGTGCTGATAAAATAAATAAAAATTTTAAAATTTTGTTTTTCATTTGAAATAATATTCCCTTCAATTAAATTTTAATTAGCTTTATTAAAGCTAAAAGTTTATGTTTGTATATAAACTAAAATTTATCGAAGAGTATACCAAGGACCTTGAGGTCCATAAAGATAATTTGTGATTTTTTCTAAATCCTCTAAGGGGTTAATATTTTGAAAAATATCTTTCATTTATTACTCCTTATTTTTTAAATTGGTTCAATATTTTAAAATAGCTTGTTCTTTATCGTTATTTCCAGGTTCATAAAACCTTTCATTAATTAGTTCTTTGGGTAAATACTGTTGTTTTACCCAATTATTTAAATAATTGTGTGGATATTTATATCCCACACCATCACCAAGTTTGCTTGCTGATGCATAATGAGCATCTTTAAGATGTTTTGGAATTGAATAAATATGACCTGAATTAATCATATTTAAAGCTTTATCGCGAGCTTTAACAACTGAATTAGATTTTGGTGCTAAGGCCAATTCTATTAGTGCATAAGTAATTGGTAGCAATCCTTCTGGAACTCCTAAACGCTCGTAAGCTTCAATAGCGTGATGAACTTTAATAGCTGTTGTAGGAGATGCAAGACCTATATCTTCATAAGCAACTGCGAGCATGCGCCGAAACAATCCATCAAAATCTCCGCTAGTAGCAATAAGCATTCCATAATAAACTGATGCATCTACATCACTTCCTCTTAAGGATTTATGCAATGCTGATAAATTATTATAATGTCCACTTCCTTTTGCGTCAGAATAAAATTGTACATTAGGAACAATTATTCTAAGATCTTCTTGGGTAACCTGTGAAGAATCGCTTTTTAAAAGTGCCAGAACTTGCAAATTATTTAACGCAATTCGATAATCTCCGCTTGACATAAACGCAAGTTTATTTAATAAATCATCAGATATATTGAGATTTTGAAAATGTTTGTTAATATTAAGTTTTAAACCTTTAACAATATCTTCGTTTGTTAGTTTATGAAGTTCTAAAATTTGCATTCTACTTCTTAAAGCTGGATTAACTTTAAAATATGGATTTTCAGTAGTAGTTGCATAAACAATCACTTTATCAAATTCTAAATACGGAAGCAAAATATCTTGCTTATCCTTATTTAGACGATGAATTTCATCAACAATAATAATTTCGCAACTTTCTAAAAGATTAATTAAATCTTTTTTTGAATCTGTAGCTGCGTTAAAGTATCCATATGTCTTTTTTAGTTCTTTAGCTAATGCTGTTGCTAGTGAGCTTTTTCCAATTCCGCTTTCACCAAAAAGCAAAAAACTAGTTGTTAGATTTTTATTAACAACTTCTGAAAAAAGCTTTTTAATATGTTCTTGTCCAACTACCTCTTTTATGGTGTTTGGACGTAATTTATTAGCTAAATTTTTCATATTTTATTTTCGTTAGTATTATATAAAAAAATGATTTCAAAAACATTAAAACATAGCTTTTTGCTATGTTTATTTTTTATGAATTTTTGTTTTCAAAATTAACTAAAGCGGCGTTTTTTTGAACTAAATATAAGTATGTAAAGGCAAAAGCATATCCACCTAAATTATCTGATGCAGGATAAGCTTTAAATTGAGTTGCAAAAAATCTTTCAGTTAATTCATTACTTGGGTTTCCACTTTCATCTAAAATTTGTACTCCCCTTAAAAGTTGATTAATGTGAGAGTCAAAAATATGATTTTTAAGTAAATAATCTATAGTTAAAATAAGTGCCGAAACTGAATATAAAAGAGTTTGATATTTTGCTGGCGTAGCTTTATTAAGAAGTTTTAAATCATAGTGAGCTGGTTGTCCAAAAGTTGCCGGAAATTTCATAAATAAATTTTTGATAGTCTGCTCTCTTAGTTCTAAAAGTCCTTTTTTAGCATTTTTTTGAGTAACTGATAGTTTACCATCAAGGTCTTTTTCTGTTTTTTGATCTTTTGGAATTCAATTAAAAGGTACAGAGATTGTATAAGAAGTTAAAGTAGATGGTGGCTTTGGTTTATCTTGATCTTCTTTTTTAACAACAAAACGAGGAACATGCAAGGTTACTGCTAAATTATCAGGTGTACCTTTATAAGAAATATCATTAGTATCTCTAATATAGAAGCTTCTTAAAAGTTTTAATTGTGCTGTATCTTTGATTTTTACTTTATAATCAGCAGATACTTTTTTAAGTTCTCTAACAAAATCTTTTTTTGATTTATTCAAATTTCAAGCTACTCTTGAAAACTTAACAATATCACCATTTTGGTTTTTCTCGGTTGGAAATGGATTAATAGCCAATCCTTCATCTATGACATTTAGATTTATTTCAGTTTCTTCGGATTCTGGTGAAGTTCTTATATCTGTTTGTTGTTTTGAATCTTCGGTTGTTTTATCATTAGTTCCAACAAGTTTATCTTCTTTTTGTTTGCCATTCTGACCAGTATCAGAAGTAGTTAAATTATTGTTTTCAGGAGTTGAAGAGCACTGTCCAGCCACAAATAAAGTGGAAATTAATCCGCTTGAAAGTAATAATAATTTTTTAAATTGGTTTTTCATTATTATTTAATATTTTCCTTTTTTTCAGTTCGCAACTTCTTCAGGAGTTCCTAAAACATAGTGATCATCATTGATTTTAATTCATTCAGGTTGAATTTTATCGGTGTAATTATGCATTGAAGGGTCATATACATATCCAATTAAACTTCCTTTTTCTGAATCAATTGAAGGAACCGCATCTAAAAGAGATTTAGTGTATGGGTGCAATGAATTATTAACAATTTCACTAGTTTTTCCAATTTCTAAAAGAGTTCCCTTATTCATAACTGCAATCCGATCAGAAATATATTCTACCATCCGAAGATCGTGAGCAATAAACAAAATAGTTAAATCAAATTTTTCTTTTAGTTCATTGAAAATATTAACAACTTGGGCTTGAATTGACACATCAAGTGCTGAAATTGGTTCATCAGCTACTAAGAGTTGTGGACGAAGTACCACCGCACGGGAAATTCCAATCCGTTGTTGTTGTCCTCCTGAAAATTCAAGTGGATAACGTCTAAGGACCGATTCATCAAGTCCTACGTTTTTAAGCATTTCTTTAACAAGAATTTTTTTGCATTCTTTTTCAGAAAGTTTCATTTGAGCTTCACGATGTGCTTTGGTACTAATTAAATACTCATGAGCTTGAGGCTCTGAAACTAACATTGGTTCAAACTCTTCATAAAGAGTTTTATAACCTTGTTCTTCATTAATTCCAACTTTAGTATTTAACTTATCAAAAAGCTCTTTAGTAAAAGTTTGCTCTTTTCCTAAATTAGAAATTAATGCAAAAGTTTGTTTTAAAACTTCTTGATCGATATTATACAAGTAAATTTCTTTGGCGTTTTTAGTGTTTTCTAATCCTTCAGAAACAACTGTTTCCACGTTAACATGTGGATTTAAAGAGTTGGCTGGATCTTGGAAAATCATTTGAACTTTGTTAACTAAAAAATTATCAATGGCTTTATATTCTTGGAGTGCTTTACCAAATTTAAATCCACGTTTAAGTTTTTTTGGTAAAGTCATATTTAACATTTGGATTTTTCCGTGTGAATAAGGAATTAAACTTACAAGTGCTTTTCCAGTAGTTGATTTTCCTGATCCAGATTCTCCAACAAGTCCTAAAACTTCACCTTTGTAAATATTAAGTGATAAATCTTTAATAGCTCTAAAGGATTTAGAACCACTTCCATAAGTAATATCAACATTTCTCATTTTAACTAGAATTTCTTCACCATGCTTTGGAGTAAGCATCTCTTCAGTTCCTTTTAAAATTGGTCTGTAAGTATTAGTTTTGAAAATTCCGTATCTAGTTTGAGTATCATAAAAGAATTTTTGTTCTTCTTTACCTGCTTGCATAAGGTTTGCTATTGGTCCAAAAAATAATTTTTCTTTAAATGGGTCTAAAGTAATAAATCTATGTTTCTTTTTATTTCTCATATTTATTTTTACTTTCAGCAAATTCCTTTCATAATTTTTGAATTAAAACAGGTGGTTGATATTCTGGAGCTCTATCATCTAAAAGTGCCGATTTAACTCTGTGAGTTTCAGATACTCAGTAAAATTGTGGTTCTTCAACAAAATCTATATCTAAAGCATAATCATTTCTAACAGCAAAAGCATCTCCAACGATGTTATTAAGTGAAGAAGGAACACTACCTCTAATAGTTGCAAGACGCTCCCCTTTATTAACGTCAGGCATTGAAGCAATTAATCCTCAAGTATAAGGGTGTTGGGGATTTTTTAGAATTTCTCTAGCAGTTCCTTCTTCAATAATTTGACCAGCATACATAATTGAAATGTAATCACTAATTGAAGCAACAACCCCTAAGTCGTGAGTAATAAAGACAATTGAAAGTTTGAGTTCATGTTGAAGTTCTTTAATAACGTCAAGCACAAGTGCTTGAACAGTAGGGTCAAGAGCAGTAGTTGGCTCATCTAAAACTAAAATTTTTGAACCTAAAGCCACAATTGTAGCAATAACTACCCTTTGAATCATTCCTCCTGACATTTCATGAGGATAAAGTTTCATTACTGCTTCAGGATCGTTAATTTTTGTTTTACGTAAGAAATCTACCGCACGATTGTAAGCTTCTTTTTTAGTTTTAACAATTTTGTTAACCAACATCCCTTCCATAATTTGTTTTCCAACTTTCATAGTTGGATTTAAAGTAGACATTGGGTTTTGGAATACTGCTGAAACAACTTTTCCACGGTAACCTGAACGTTCTCAATCTTTAAAGGTGAAATTTTCAACATTATTATTATAAAGCTTAATTTCCCCTGAATCAATGACAGCATTATCTCCAGTAAGTCCATAAAGTAGTGAAGTAAGGACACTTTTCCCTGATCCGGATTCACCAATAATAGCGTGAACTTTTCCTTCGTAAATTTGAATTGATGGCCCACGAAGAACTTTATTTTTTTCCCCAGGGCGAGCAGGGTTAGTAAAACTTAAATAAATATCATTAATTTCAGCTGCAATTGGTAATTTAGTTCCATCATTAAAAGTTTTATATTGAACATCTTTATAAAACTTGTCTCAATCAAAAGCTAATAATTTTTTTCTTCCCTTTGACAACTTGTTTTTTAACGATTCTAATGAAAAAATAGAAGAATTTGAATTTGTGTCTTTGTTTTTTGAAAATAATTTTTTAAGCATTTACATTCTCCTATCTTTGTCTTCTAAGTGAATCTTGGACACTAGCTCCAATAAGCTGGATGCTGGTAGTAATTAAAACTAAAACAGCTGATGGTACAAAGACATATCTTAAGTATTGTGGGAAGTTTTTTTGTCCTTCGGAAATTAAATTTCCTAAAGTAGCAGTATTTTCGATGTTAAGTCCAATGAAAGCAAGCGAAGTTTCAGCTAAAATAACACCAGGAATTGAGAACACAAGTTGAGTAATTAAAATTGGTAAAATAACTGGAATGTAGTTTTTAAGAATTTTAATGGTTGGAGTCCCTAGCACCCGAGAAGCTGCTACTCATTCAAAGTTTTTAGCTCTTTTTACTTGAGCACGAATTTGGTTAGCCATTCCAGTTCATGAAGTAAGTGAAAGTGCAAGGGCAATTACTCAAAAGCTTGGATTTATAACAATGGCCATTAAAATTAAAATTAAAATAGTTGGAACAATTGAAATAATTTTAATAATAAAAGTCATAATTTTGTCAAAAGTTTCAAATTGTCCCATCATAATTCCAATCGAAACTCCAATAACAACTTCAATTAAAACTGTAACAATTGCAAGAGCAATTGAATAACGGAGCCCTCATCAAAGTCTAGCTCATAAGTCACGACCTTGAATGTCAGTTCCTAAAAAGTGATAAACTCCATGATTATCTCTTTGACCAAAAGATAAGTATCTTCCGTTAACATTTGAAAGAAGTGGGTCTTGAGTAAAAAATGGTATAAAAAGTGCTAAAACAATTAAAAAGACTAAAATTCAAAACCCAAATACTCCACCAGTATTTTGTGAGAAACGGTGAATAAATTCTTTGAAAACTTTTGTTTCTTTCCCTAAATGTTGTGATTCTGAATATTCAAAAGCATCTCCAATTAATTTTCATTTTTTATAATTAATTGGTTGCATGAATGCATTAGGGGCTCCTTCGAGATTTTCTAAATTAGTTTGCGAAAGTTCTTGAGATTTTCTTAAAGAATCAATTTTTTGGGAGGTTTTATTTTTCAAATTTTCTAAAAATTTAGCCATTATTTACCTCTCCTTCTAACTCTTGGGTCTATTGCTTCATATAATAAATCACGTGTAGCATAAGATAAAATAGTTAAAATCGCAAAAATAACCATTAAAAATAAGATAACATTATAATCTTTAGTTTGAATTGCTTGAAGCAGTGTTGCTCCTGAACCAGAAATAAAGAAAATTTGTTCAATAAAAATACTTCCTAAAAATGATCCAAAAATAACAGCTGGGAAAAAGGTTGCAATTGGGAAAAGTGAAGGTTTAAGAGCATGTTTTCAAACGAATCTATTTTTTGAAACACCTTTAAGATAAGCAAATTTCGCATGCACTGAATTAAGCTCACGGTTTAATTCAGTACGAATATATTTAATATAAACAATAATACTGGTAAGCGAAAGAGCAAGACCTGGTAGTATGTAAGTTGCAAAGTTTTTTTGATCAAATACATATGGAATTCCTACTAATCTTCCTAAAAATACCAATACAACTGCAAAGACAATTGAAGGTACTGAAGAGAAAATTGACACAATAACAGTTGAAAAGTTATCAATAAATTTCCCTGGGTTTTTTCCAACTCAAATTCCAAGCGGAATTCCAATAATAACTGTTAGGAAAACACTAAAAATTCCAATGTAAAATGATTTTAAAAATCTAGCTCCAATTCAATCAGAAATTGGCTGAGCTGGAAATAACGAAAGTGATATTCCAAAATCTAAATGTGCAAGTCCATTAAGGTAGTTTAAATATCTAAGGAAAATTGGTAAATTAAGTCCATATTTTTGCTCAATTGCAATTCTTTGAGATTCTTGCAATCCGGCAGTAAGAGAGTTAGAACCAGGAACTGCATTAATTAAGAAAAAGGCTATGGTAATAACGATAAATCCAATGACAAAAAATTCTAAAATGATTTTAAAAATTTTTCAAAAGGTTCTAAAAACCGGATGTTCTGTAAAGGAGAAAAAATCTTTAAATGAATGCTCAGAAACACGTTTATTTGTAAAAAAGACTTTACTTGAACTTTCTTTATAGTTTCCTTTTAAATGCTTATAAGTTTGATTTAGTTTTGTTAATTCATTCATCTATGCATCTCTCTTTCTAGGTAATCCTGGTCTTGGCGGATTAGTTACATCATATGCAAATTGTAATTTGAAACTAAATACACCCCTAACTCCACCAATTTTAGTGATTTCTCAGTTAGTGTCAACTTCCATAAGTGGAATTATTGGCGAACCATCACGAATAACTTTTTCAAGAAGTGCAACAAAAATAAACACATCTAAAGTTGAATTTCATCCTCTATAAGATTCTTCGTCGGTAAAGTTTCCACTAAAAAAAGCATCGAGTCTTCCTGAGTAATCAATATCATTTTCAGAAACACCTGTGTTTTGATTATTTTCTTTTTGATCAAAATGTCTCATTGATAAATCATTGAATTTAGATCATAATTTTAATTCTTTGAGTTGGAAATCAAATAAATATCCAACTGTTTCGTTTTGGTCATTATTTTTTTCTAAGGCATCAATAAAGATATCCTTCATATCTTCGATTTCAGTTTGCTGCTCTAATTGATTATAATATGCTTGTTTTTGTTCATCAGTTAAATTACTCAATCGATTAATTACTTGCTTAAAATACTGAATTCTTTCTTCATAATCACTAAATGGAACAATTAATGCTTCTAATCTTTCGGCAGTATCAAAAGTTGTTAAAGCTAATTTATCTGCTAAAGTTAAATTGTAACTTTTTCCTGTTATTGGATCAAGTGGTAGTGATGAACTTTGTAAAGTTAAATCTTTGGTTTTATCTTTTCCTCTAACATGGATTTTAAAATTATTTACTGCATCTAGAGTGTTGGTATCTAACAGATAATAAAGATAAATTTGTAAAAGTTTATCTAATCTTGAATTTTTGAGATTATTTTTTGAAATTCCTACACTTAAAAGTAGGTTCTTAACTTTATTAGAGTTATTTATTGCTAAATATTCAAGAAGAGTTGTTGAGAATAAATTGTTATTAAATAATGCTGAGTACAAAATATTTTTAGTTTTAGATAAAATTTTTGTTTTAAAAGTACTTAAGAGTTTATTGATTTGATTAGAAATATCACTTAAACTACTTGAACTTTCAATTGCATTTTTAATACTTTGATCTTCTGAATATACTTGTAGTCCAATTGCAAATATTTCTTTAAGCAATTCTTCTTTTGAAACATTAGGATTTTTAACTTCATTTTTATTAGAAGGTAAAAGTTTTTCTAAAAGCAATTCTGAGATATAAGATTGGTATGTTCAAGCTCCAACTGGATTATTTGTAAATCCAATATTTTTTTGTATTAACGGATTAATTTCATCTGTTTTATAAAACACACCAACATAATCTTGTACTGTATTTCCGCTAAGGTAATCATAATTACGGTAAATAATGTCATATTTACCAGTTTCAATAAATGAAGCATAAGTATTTTCTGGCAATGCTTTAATATCAATATTAACAAACCCTTCTGAATTTCTTAGCAGAGTTTCTTGAAGAGCCGCTCCTGCTTTTCTTTGTTCTTCAGTTGAATTATTTAAATATCTAAGAGTAATTGATTTTCCTTTTAATTCTGGGTGGTTTTTCTTAAATCTTTCTAAATAGAATTTAGCAGTATTTTCAGAATAAGTTAAATCTCTCCGATTTGTTCTCTCAAGTTGGAATGTTTTTCCTAAATGGACTAAGTACTCATAGTTTTGTAATTCAAATGTTTCACCATTTTTAGCCTTGCTTTCTTGTCCGTCGAAAAACATTTCAAGAGAACGCCCATCATCTAGTTTATGCGACCCAAAAGCTGTTCAAGTATTAACTGGAAAAGAGAAATCTCAGTTAACGGTTTTGAGTAAATCTCCACGATTTATTGAGTAATAAATATAATTTCTTAAATCTTGATCGTTAATATAACTTTCTGAGTTAGTAACTGGATCTAGATTAAACCCAAAAGCAATGGTCCCAACTCCTTGATTTTTATTAAGATATTGTTTTTCTGCAGGATTTGATCAATATGAAACAATTTTTTCAGCTGGAATATAAGTTTGTGAAATATATCCATCTTCAAAAAGAGTTGAATTTGTGGTTTTATCTGTTGAAAAGTAAATTTTAATTTTATTAGAAATGGTGTTTGCGTTGTCATAATAATCACGATTTTTTGTTAAGAGCATATACCCTTGCGGACCAAATACAACATCATTAGGAGAAGCGATTTTGAATGCTCCACTAGTTAAAAATTTCGAAACATCAGCTCCATAGTTATCAATTCCACCAACTTCAGTTTCAATATATTTACGATTAATAGGGAATAAAGCTGGCAAAATGTAAAAAATCAAATTAATTCGAGAAGGAGTTTTATTTTCATCAAAAATCATAGTAAATGAATATTCATCATTTGCTAGAGTTTGGTATGCAGATTTTCCTTTATCAAAATTTTGATAGGGATTAACATACTCATTACGAACTAATTTTATAGTTTTGGTTCCTTTTTCTACGTCTTTAATAATAAAGTCTTGTACTGGTGCATCATAACTAAAATCAGGATTTAAATCTAAATTATTAAAAATTTCTTCATTTCCATAATCTAAAAATAATTGTCCAGTATAAAATCCAAAATTTAAAGCCGCTTTGTGAATTTTATCAACATATTCTTTATCTAAAAACTCACCTGGTTTTTGCGGATCTTTTTCATAATATTGTCACACTTTGTCATTAGGATCTTGGACATATTTACCAAAATCTTTACTAAAGATGTATTTTCTTCTTCCTCAAGGATTTGGGTATGGTTTATTAAATTTACTAATGTATTCTTTTTGAGCATTAACAAATTCTTCTGCTCCTCTAATTCCTGTTAATTTGAGAATTTTATTAAGTTTTTGAGACCCAGTGTTTAAATCTAAAATATATTCAAAGTAATCACGTAAATCTTGGGCTGTGATTGTATCACCATTAGATCAAACACTATTTCCATTATTTAAAAATCCAGTAAAAGCCGAGACGTTGTTTTGGTTTTTAGGGTTTTTAAAAGCATAAATTGATGATTGTCTTATAGCATCATTTCCACTTTCTTTTCCTAATCCTCCCAAAATTTCAAAATCATCTAGCGAAAGATGAGCGCCAGAAACTCCTCCATATCCATCTTTTTCAGAGAATTTATTTTTATTTTGTTTAAAAATTTCATCAAAATCTGCTTTTGGATTATTTGGATTAACAGAAATTGGTGTATCAACTAAAGCAAACTTAAAACTTCCAATAGAAATAATTGATTTTAATGAAGTAGTTGGTCCTTCTTTAGTAAATGATTCAACAAGAGAAGGAATTACTCTATCTAATGAACTATATCTAACATAATTAAGGTTATTAATTGGATCAGTTGCAAGTCCAAAATCATATTCTTTTTTAACATTTGAATTAAAATTATCTGGATCATATGGGGCTGCTGAACAACTCATGGCTACAGCTGTTAAAGATCCTGTTAACAAAGAACTCGTTAAAAGAAGTGTCTTTTTTAGGTTTAATTTTCTTTTCATTTGCCCTCCTATTTTTTATTATCTAATAACGTTAAATTGTAAGTCAACTTCAATTACAGCTTTATCAATTTCTTTGTTATTTTTGTCTTTTCCTTTTGCTGAAATTTTAATTGGTGCATTAGAATCGTCTTTACCATTTTCGGTAAGAGATTGACCATGACCTAGTGTAAATATTGATTTTCCGTCTTTATCTTTTAATTCGTTACCATCTTTGTCAACAAAATCAATAGTAAATGAGTTTCCTGGGAACAGTAATGCATCTCTATATTTACCCATTAGTGCATAATCAGAAATTCAAGTACTATAACCCTCATCTTTTAAAGTAACTTTAGAAGTTGGATCAGCTTGTTTTTTAAGATAAAAAATATTATTAGTTTTATCAACATTAACATGAAGATATTTAGCTTCTCCAGTTTTAATGTTAGTAAATTTTAAACGATCAATTTTTGCTGCATCTTCATTTTTTACATATCCATAAAGTGCTAAAGCATCAAAGTCTTTATTTCTGTAAATTCCTGAAACAGTTCTATCACCAACCCCATAGTTATAAAGCTGTGAAAGGAAAAACGCTCTTGGACGTGAAGTTACTTTTTTACCGTCTAAATCAAGCAATCTAATAGTATTATCAATAATTTCGTCTCCAGTGGTTGGATCATAAAGCTCAATACCAATACTTTCTTTTTCTCATTTATCTTTGAAGTATCCGTTGTTATTTGATTTTAATTTTCCAAAATATGATGATTTAATTCTAGTTTGCTGTTGTATATCTGGTAAGGTAATATCGTAATCGTATAATTTAAGTAAATTGCTTAATTCTTTGTTTTTATCAAAATTAATTTCTTGTTTTTGAGTTTGTAAAGCATTTAATTGCAATGCATATTCTTCTTTTGAAAGTTTTAATTCTTCGGGAGTACTTTTTTCAAACTGCGAAATTTTTGCATCAGCTTCAAGAGCTAATTTTTGGTATTTTTGCTGAATTTCTGAACGCTTAGCAAAATATTCATGTGGTTTTGAAGGAGTAAGAAGTATTGTTTCAATTCCGTTAACTATTGCAGATTTACTATTTATACGTTCATTTCAAATTGATAATGAGCTAATATCATTAACATAATCTAATCCAGTGTTTGCTTCACTAACATTGCTTAAATATGTTGGTAAATTCCCAAAATCATTATTTGAAGGAACAAAAGTAGTTTGAACATAATCTCTAGTTAAAGTTTCAGGCATTGTATACACATAATCAGTAAATTTATCAGCAATTTGTGGTTCGTTTTTAGTGTTAAAGTAATCTATAGCATCTGAAGATGGAGTCCCATCAGTAAAATCTAAAAACAAAGCATTTGCTAATGAAGTATTATTAGAATCACTTTGTATTATTAATACATTTCCTAAAAGCATAAATAAATCATTTAAGGAAATATTTTCAAAAGCTTTGGATACAGCATTACTTTCATATTGACCTTTAGCAGTTTTGTTGTAATATTGATCAAATGTTTCCTTAATAGTTTCAAGGAACTTTTCAATGTTAAATTTAAATCCATTTGAATTAAGAGTGGTTTTAACATAACTTTCATTAAATTTGGAATTAAGGAAATTCATTCCATAATCACTGCTAAAGATTGCTTTGTTTTTTTCTAAGTCTTTAAGTTTAAATTCTTTAATACTTAAGAAAAGTGAAGAACGAATAAATCTCTTCATTACTTCATTTGCAAGTGATTGTTCGCTAGCGACAATTGTATTTTTCATTGGCGAATCAGCTTCTTGAGAAACTTCAGCTTTAAATTTATCTAAATTGAACTTAGTTTTAACATAATTTATATCTCAATTATATGCTTCGTTTTCTTCATCACCTGAATATGTGGCTTTTGAATAATCAACTGATCCAAATTCAAACATATCTTTAAGAGTATTAAATACAGGCAATTGTTTATTTCTAACTGTTGCAGTTAAGATATTGTTTGCAAATGACTTATCTAATTTACTTTGACTTAATGTTAAGTATGAACTTGATAACAAATTATATCCAACTTTAGAAACTTGGGTAGCTTTTGAATAATCAAGAATTGGTTGATTTGAACTATCTAATCCAACAAAATAAACTCCAGATTTAGATAGATCAACTTCTTTATTCGTAACTCCGGCACTCACTCCAAACCCTTCGCTGATTAAAAAACTAGGAGTTGGTTGATATACTGAATTATTTTCTGCTCCAAAAAATCTTTGGTAATAAGTCCCAAATAAACTTGAAGTAATAGAATGACTTGAAGAAAGACCTCTTGTTGCCCCAACTGGAAAAACATAATTTGCATTTGGAGAATTTTTTGAATCAACAAAGCTTAAAACCTTTCCGTAGTAGTAAAATGCCGCTTCATATCCAGCATAACCGAGTCCTTCTGGTCTTTCATCTTCTTTTTGATTTTGAAATATTTTATTTAAGACATCAAAGTTAGAATCTGAATTATCATTTTTAACTGCATAGTAAAGATTTGATTTTCTTTGAGGGTTTATGTGTTTATTTGGAGAACCATTAATTCAAAGAAGACCATTACTTTCTGGATTAAATTCATTAGACAAATCATCATTACGATAAATAATGCTATCAAAAAATGATTTTGGAACAACAGAATTTAGCAATGATTTTCAAACGATTTTTCTTTTTCCATCTGCCGATGATGTAGAAGAATTTCATCCATTATCAGCATCATCTATATTATATAAACCTTTGATATTATCATTAACTCTTTTTCACAATGCATTAACATATTGAAGCTCTTCGGGAGTTAAAGTCTTGTTTAAAGGCACTTTAATTGCTGGAGAGCCATCTTTATTTTTTAATCTTACATTAGTGATTTTAATTGTTCCATCTTCATTAACCTTAAAATCAAAAGGTTGAACTTGAAGATTTGATGAATTAGTTCCTGTAAATTTAATTGGGTTCCCTTGTCCATCTTTAAATTGAGAAAGCATCTGTGTTAAACTAATTGTTTTAAAGGTTTTTTGTCCATTTTCATTATAAATAACTTTTCCTTGACCTTCAATAAATGGATTTAAAGTTCCTGAATTTGAATCTAGTGAGTTTGCTAAAAACAAATCTCCTAAACGAATGTTTCTTCGTTTAGCGGTTTCTTGAAGCCCTTCAAAAGTTTGAATAAATCTTCTGTCTGGGTTTTTAACTGTGTTAAAAATGTCTTTAGATTTTGACCCTCAAACATCATCATAAGTTTCTCATCTAGTATGAGTCCCGTCATTTTTAATGTATCCAAATTGAGTAAATGTTCCTCTTGGGTTTGGGTTTCCTTGTGCATCAACTCTGCGAACCAATAAGTTAGTGCGAGCTTCAATATAATTTTTGAGTGCTTTAAATGAATAGTATGAACTATCTGAAGCTCCTCCATTAACTGAAATCCCTCCAACAAGTACAGCGCTATCTGTTTCGTCAATAGCTTGACCTTTTTCAAGAGTATAGTGATGACCGTATTCGTGAGCTCCGACATATTTTAAGAAATCATATGAAACCCCTTTGTAGTTTTTAAGAGTGTTTGCAAGAATCATTGGAATTCCAATATTATCATCAACTGAAAATCCTTGATATTCTCCTTCTTCGATGGTGTATTTATAAACTCCATTAGTATCAATTTTTTTAACTAAGTGAGGTCCATTTTGTTTTTTAAGTAAAAATGGGAATTTTTGTGAAATTTCGTCTAAAATTCCATTGTATGAATCTGAATAAATTTGAAACTTCCTTGAAGCAAGTCCTTTGAGTAATTTTCCACTTTGATCAACCGCTGTTAAAGTTTCAGGAGTAGCTGTAAGAGTACGCGGAACTAGAGCACCAGTATATCCTAATGCATATTTAAGAGATCTAAATAAATCTCCTAAAGAAATTTCTTTGTCAGTTTTAAGTGCATCAAAAGTCTCGGTAATTTCACTTTTCTTTTGTTCTTTATCTTGGTGTTCAAAAGTTACAGTAAAAACTTGTCCTTTAACTTCAAAGCTTTTAATTGTTAATTCTTTTAAGTTATTCTCATCAAATTTAGATTCAAGATTAAGAGCTTCTACTGAATTTGAATAATATACTTTGTGATCACTATCTTGATATAAGTAAACTTTTTTTCCTAAATATTGGTCAACATCATAAAAATCAAGGAAGTTTTTGATTTTAGAGTTAACCATTTGTTCAAGAAATTGTTCGGCATAATACTGAGCTGGCGAAGAAACTCCGTCATATAATGGAATAGTAAATTCTGATTTTCCGTCAGTTAAATCAAGAGTTAAATATGCTGTCTTATTTGATTCAATTAAATCATCTGGATTAACAGAGATTCCACGGGCATCAGTAATTTGATATTCAACTAAATCATTAAATGAAACATTTTTATATTCTTCTCCAAATTCTTTAATTTTTTCTTTAAATTCTGTTTCAGTAATATCAGCAGGGAATAATAAATTTTGAGCATTTTGAAATGCTGAAATTTTTGTTGCCCTTTCTTTTGCGTCCCTAATTGATGAAAATAAAGAATTAGGAGCTGGAAGTTTAGGTTCTCTTCCGTTTCTTTGTAAAAATCATTTTTTATAGTTGGAATCATAAATTTTTAATTCTTCGTTATATTTACGATACTCTTCTTTATGTTCCTTATTAACCAAAACCTTAACTTTTTGTCCTCTTAGTTTTCCGACAAAGAAAATATTTTTAAAACTAAGAATACTTTCTTTTCTGTATAAAGGCAATCCTTGAGAATCTCTTAAACTTTCGTTGTTTTTTAAAATGGAAATTTTAACAAGATTTTCTAAAAATCCATCAGCTTGAAATTTTGAAACAGGAGCTTGAAAAGTAGTTTCAGTTAAAGCGTCAGGCGCATTCCCTTCACCACCAATACTTGAGAAAATAGGTGCAACACCAAAAAACGCATCTGGAAAGAATTTGATTTCGCTAGATTCCTTATGAATTGTTGTATGGTTACCTAAAGTAATTGAGTTTCCTCTTCTTTCAACCCCTGGAACAATTCTAAAACTACTTAAGGTAAGTAAATCAGGTCCTCAAGCAACATTATCAATAAATCATTTACTAAATTCTAAAAATCTTTCTGGTCTAACAGCAAGAACATACTCATTGTAAAAATTAAATGAACCATATTTAATTTCTTGAATGAAACTTTCTTGGAATCTTTTGTAATATGCGTTGAAAAATTCATTAAAGTTCATTTTATGTTCTTCGTCATTTACAAATCAGTATTGAGAACCATCATCTGACATCTTCGCTACAGTTCGTTGCTTAAGCGGATCAACAATATTAACTTTGGCTTTTAAGTTACCGTTTTCATCTCTTATAATACTGTAATCATTTTTTAAAAGGTTTTTCGGAATTGCAGAGTATGACCCTAAAACTTCATCAGAGTTATTAGAATAAGCGAGCATTGCCCCTAATGTCGCACCTGAACCAATAACAACTGTTGAAACTGCAAGAAGAGTTTTCTGCAATAATGACAATTTTAATTTCCTTTTCATAGTCGCCTTTCTTTAAATTTACTATATAAGTACCATCAAAAGTACAATATATTTTTTATTTTATCATATTTTGTAATTTTTGAGATTACATATTTAGGCTTGTAAAATGTGTAATCTCAAAAACTTTCTTTTTTTTTATTTTTTTTACTTTTATGTGAATTTTTTTATTACTTAATTGATATGAAAACAATTATTCGAAAATATTTAAAACTATTCATAGCTATTATTAGCGTTTCAGCTATAACAGGTGTAGGTGTTTATTTTTTAACTAAAAACAAAACAGCAATTAACAATTCTAAAACCACAGAACCCGAAATTTCAAAGCAAAAAGAACAAGATATAGAAGATATAATTTCTTCACCAAATAATCAAAAAGCTAAAATTAAGTATAGCGGTGATCTTATAAATGAATTTAATAACTTTAAATCATTAGCCTTTAAAGAAGATAATAACTTTCAAAAATTAATTTCTCATTATCAAAAATATCAAGAAGATTTATTGTTAGATCAGTTTTATAATAAAAGTGATATCTGAACACAAATTTACCAAGACAGATCCTTAAGTGAATTACTAATATCAACATTTTTAGATAATGAAACTAGTTTAAATGATTTAAATTCTAATGATAATAAAAGCATTTCAAAAATACGAATCGGTGCTTTAATTGAGTTAATTAAATCTTTTACTGGATCTTTTGAAAAACAAAACGAAATTTTTCTGAGTCAATTTAATGAAAGTTATTTTAATTTAATAAATAGTCAATTAAAAAATTTTTGAAATGAATATAATCAACAAATTAATTTTGCAAATTCAGATGATTGATTAAAGCAAGAGAATTTAGAAATATTGAGTAAAAGTTTTATTAACTTGATTTTTAATTTAATCCAAATAAAAGAATTAATTTTGCAAATTAATAAAAATTTTCTTGATATTGCTAAAATTGAACAAGAAAGAATTTACTTAATGAAAAATTTTATCAAAGATACTTCATCTTATATTTATGAAAGTCTCAATTTTATAACTCAAGATCAAGGTGAAAAAATAATTCAAAAAATTAATTCATTTAAAAAGTTTAAAGAAGAAATCCAGAACTTAAAAAGGGATCAACTTCAGTTACTATCTGATAAAGAGACTATTTTTGCTCAAAGTGCTATTATTGATTTTCTTAATAAAAATCTTAAATTAAAAGAAATTTTTGAAACCTTAAATTTTTCAGAAGATCAAAGACAAGCAATTGAATTATTAATTCATCAGCTCATTGAAAACAAACGTGCTTTTGTTGCTCGTGAAGAAAAGAATTTTGGCTTTATAGAGCAAAAAATTAACGATAAAATAAATGATTTAAGTTTAAAAGATGAGCTTTTAGCACAAACTTAATTTTAAACATAAAGAACGTAAATGTAGTGATTAGAATTGAAAATAAAGAAAAGATGACTAAATAAACCCTTATTTTAAGAATTTATTTAGTCATCAAATACATAAAATATAAATTAATTTATTTTAAATTTGCAGCCGCAGCTACTTCTTCAGCAAAATTAGATTGAACTTTTTCGATTCCTTCTCCAACTTCAAATCTAAATGATTTTACTAAAGAACTTGAATTATTGGCTAAGTATTTTTCTACTGAAACCCCATCATCCATAACAAAAGGTTGGTGTGTTAAAACAAACTCTGATAGTTGTTTATTTAATCAACCTTCTTGGATTTTCTCTTGAATGTTTAATGGTTTTGAATCAAACCCAGCAGGTTTTTCGAAACCATTTTTAATTTCTTGCATTCTTTCAGCAGGCATATCTGAAACAAGAGTAAATTCAGGGTTCATCGCAGAAACATGCATAGCAACATTTCTTGCAACGTCAGCTTTTTCACCATTTACAACTACAACAGATGCAACTTGGTTATTTGCATGAACATAAATTCCTAAAACTTGATTTTCTCCAGAGTTAATACACATAATCCGTCTAAGGGTAATTTTTTCTCCAATTACGGCGGTAGCTTCAGTTAAAGCTTCTTCAACGCTTTGTCCATCAGCTAATTTAACTTTTAAAGCTTCTTCAAGTGTATTAACTCTGCTGTTAAATATAGCAGGAGTAATTTCATTAACTAACTTATTAAACTTATCATTCTTAACAACAAAGTCAGTTTCTGAATTAACTTCAACAAGAACTGCATTATTTCGGTCACCATATGCACTAACTACACCTTCTGCGGCAACACGACCTGCTTTTTTAGCAGCTTTTACAATTCCATTTTCTTTTAACCAAGCAATTGCAGCGTCCATATTATAATCGGTTGCTTCAAGAGCTTTTTTAACATCAACAAGAGCAGAATTAGTTCTTGCTCTTAATTCTTTGATTTTTTCTAATTTTGAATCAGCCATGATTACTCCTAATGCTATTTATATTTTTTAATTAATTAAGTGGTTGTTGTTCAACTTTTTTTGATTGAAATTCTGGTAAAACAACTTTTTCATCTGGTTGGTATGCATAAAGTTGTTCTTTGTTTTGAGCTTTAGCGATTGCATCAGCTAAAATTGTGATAATAAGTGTAATTGATTTTGCAGAATCGTCATTTGCAGGAATTCCAAAATCAACCGAATCTGGGTTTGCGTTTGAATCAAGAAGTGAAATAACTTTGACTTTTTTTCTTCTTGCTTCTTTAACAGCAATTGCATCTTCAATAGGGTCAGCTACAATCATAATTTGAGGTAGCGATTTCATATTTTTAATACCATCTAAGTTTTTGTGAAGTTTTTCTAATTTTTTATCAAATTCAAGTGCTTCTTTTTTAGTGTATCCTTTGTATCCTTGTGCTTTTTTAGCTTCAAGTTCATCCATTGTTTTTACACTTGACATAATGGTACGACTATTTGTTAATGTTCCACCAAGTCATCTTTCTGAAACATAATGAGCACCAACTCTTTGTGCTGCCTCTTGAATTACTTTTTTAGCTTGTTTTTTGGTTCCTACAAAAATAAATGAAGCATTTTTTGAAGCTAATTTGTTTACAAGCGAATAAGCAAATTCTAAATATTTTTGGGTTTTAGTTAAATCAATAATATGAGAACCTTTATTTTTTTTATTTGGAACTAAATATTCTTTCATTTTTGGATTTCAATCTTTAGCTTTGTGTCCAAAATATGCCCCAGCTTCTAATAACTTATCTTTTGAAACAATAGGTGTTTGCTGTTGTTTTACTGGTCTTTCAGCAACAGTTTTTTTGTTTTCCATAATTTTTCCTTTAGTTTGTTATTGATTAATAATTGCTTCTAACGCCTAGCACTCAAATTATTGGAGCACACCCAAGCGAATCCACAATTACATTGATATATTTTTTACTTTATAGTTGTTTTAAAATAATTAAAACTCTTTTATATTTTAGCACATATATTATTATTTAAACCCAAAAAAATATACTTTTTTAAGCTAATTTAAGCTTTTTTATACTATTTAAAAGAAAAAAGTGCTTAAAAGCACCTTCAATAAATTATTTAATCCTGTTAAATAAAATAATAGGAGCATTGGTTTTTATTTGATTGAATTTATTAAAATCACTTATTAAATCTAAGCTTATTTCTTGTAAATTCAATGCTTTTAAAACTTCTTTAGATTTTTCTTTTAATACTACGCTTAAATAACAATTTACAGCATAAATCCCATTTAAAAGTCTAACTAGTATTTCCTCTAATCTATTGAGATTACCCTTCAAAGTTCAAGGTTGAGTATCATCTATATATTTATTTAAATCACTTGATAAATTAATTGCTACTTTAAGGCCTTTATCAATTTCTAATGAATCAAAATGATCTTGATATCTTTTTAAAGAATTGACTATTTCTTGATCAATTTTATTATCTAGAGAATTTTGTGATTTTTGATATTTTAGAGGTTTGTCAAAACTATTTTGAATCATTTTTAAAGTTCGAGATACTAAATTTCCAAAATTATTAACTAAATCAGCATTAATTGTATCAACAAACCTTTTTTCTTCATAAATTCCGTCTTCTCCTAAAGCAATTTGGCTAACAAAAAAATATTTAATCATTTCTTTATGATATTTTTCCAATAAATTATAAGGATTAACAACATTGTTTTTTGATTTAGACATTTTTCCAGTTGGAGTGATAATTCAACCGTGTGATTGAATTTTTGTTGGTTGTTTTAAATTTAAAGCTTTAAGAAAAATAGGCCAGTAAATAACATGAAAGCGAGAGATTTCTTTTCCAATTAAATGCAAAACTTCTGCATTTTCACTTTCTCAGTATTTTTGAAAATCTTGACTTTGAACTTCTGTAAAAGGTTTATATCCAAGTGCAGTTATATAATTGCAAAGGGCATCAAGCCATACGTATAAAGTATGCTTTGGATCTGAATCAATTTTAATTCCCCATGAAACATTAGTTCGAGACAATGATAAATCCTCAAGTCCTTTAAGTAAAAAATTGTTTTTAATTTCATTTTTTACTTTTTGTGGAGCTACAAAATTCTCGTTTGAATCAATATATTCTAAAAGTCATTTTTCAAATAAGCCCATTTTAAAAAAATAACTCTCTTCAGAAACTCATTCTAATTTATGATCGCTTGTAGGATGAAAATATTCTCCATTTTTTAAAACTGCTTGATTTTGAGTTAAAAATTCTTCATCGCTTACTGAATAAAGCCCTTGATAAGAACCTTTGTAAATAAAACCTTTTTCTAAAAAATACTTAAAAATTTGCTTAACAGTTTCTTTGTGTGCATCGCTAGTTGTTCGTGAATAAAAATCATAACTAATCCCAAATTCTTCTCACATTTTTTGGTACTTAAAAGCTAATTGATCAACAAATTCTTGAGGAGATTTGTCTTCAAGATTTGCTTTTTGTTGAATTTTTAAACCGTGTTCATCACTTCCAGTTAAAAATTTAACATCATATTTTTGTAATTTTTTATAATTGGCAATAACTCAAGCTAATGTAGTGGTGTACAAATGACCAATATGTAAGTCTCCACTAGCATAATAAATCGGTGTAGTAATAAAAAATGTTTTTGACATATTAGCTCCTAAATTTTAATTGGCTTATACAATTGTTTAATTTCAGGTAAGTATTCATGATCATTTTTATTATGTTGATCATGTAAATATAAATTAGGTAAAAAATGTGATCCTCAACCTGCTTGATAACGAGCTTCAAGAAGTACAAATTTTGCTTTATCGTAAATTCTTGGATAAATAAATTGAATTCTTTTAGGTTCAAATTTGTATTTTCTTAAAATTTCACACAAATCAACAAATCGTTCAACTGGTAAAACTAAGCTTAAAAACCCTTTTTGTTCAATTATTTTCGAACACCCAAAAATTAAATCTTCTAAAGTTAATTTAATTTCATGAGTGGCGATTAATTTTTCGTTTGAAACTTTTTTTGAGATTTTAGTTTTATCAAATTGATAAAATGGAGGATTGCAAAAAATAACTTGATATTTGCGAGAAGTCTTTTTAATTAATTCTTTATAATAATCATTAAAATCAGCTTTAATTACCTGAATTTGTGATTCTAAGTTATTTTGCTCAACATTAAAAAGGGCTAATTCTGCTGCTTTTTCTTGAATTTCAATTGCATCAATTTTTAATTTTTCGCTTCTGGAAGCAACAAATACCGAAAGAGCTCCGTTATTGGTTCCTATTTCTAAAGCCCGAGTAATTTTTTTATTTAAATAAATAAAATTACCAAGCAAAATAGTATCAACTGAATAATTAAACATATCTTTATCTTGAAAAATTCATAAGTTCGAATCAAAACCTAAAGAATTTTTTAGTAATTTTCTATTTTTGAGATTTTCTGGCAAATCTTTTTTCACGATCTTGATTTTCCCTCTTTATTTTGTTTAAGTATTGATCATATTGGCTTGTTAAAACACAATCAACTTTTCCTTCAACTAAATCAACATTAATAACAGTAACTTCAACAATATCCCCAATAGTATAAGTTTTATTTTTTGAAACTAATTTAGTTGCATTTTCATTAATTTCAAAATCTCCATCAAATAAATTACTTTTATGAATTAATCCGCTTGCTTTAAAATCAAATTCCACAAAAAATCCAAAATTTAAAACACTCAAAATTTGAGCTTTAAAGCTTTGTCCAATTTTACTTTTTAGGTACTCAGCAAATTTTAAATCGTTAACTTTTCGTTCAATTTGGACTGCTTTTTGCTCACTTGCGGTATTTAATTCACCAAATTCTGCAAGTTTTGTACTCAATTTTTCGACATTAACAGCTTTTTTATCAATTAAATAATCTCTAATAATTCGATGAATAATTAAATCTGGATATCTTCGAATTGGAGAGGTAAAATGACAATAGTGATCGCTAGCAAGTCCAAAGTGTTTGATGTTATTTTGTGAATAAACGGCCTTTTGCATAGTTCTTAAAAAAAGTAATTTGACAAAATCATCATCCCGATTATTTTTAACTTGCTCTACAAAATCTGCAAATAATTTTGGTGTAATTTGATAATGTTTAAAATTTGGGGTGGGTAAATTAACTACTTCAAGAGAATTAATTAAAGTTGATAATTTTTCTTCATTAGGAATTTCATGAACTCGGTATAAAAGTGGTAATTTTGCTTGATAAAGGGTTTGAGCAACTACTTCGTTAGCCCTTACCATAAAATCTTCAATTAAAACTTCACTAAATCCTCGTTTATTAATAACAATATCTTTAACAAATCCGTGTTCATCAAGCTTAATTTTAGGTTCATCAATTTCAAAATCGATATATCCTTGATTAGTTTTTCACTTGTGAATAATTAAGCTTAACTCCTTTGCTTGATTGAGCATATTTGCTAATTGTTCTGATAAATGTGGATGTTTGCTTGTATCAATAAATCCAGTATCTAAAAAATGATTGACATTTTTATAAGTTAATCGAAATTTACTGTTAATAACTCCTTGGAAAATATTGCTTTTAATTGTTTGACCATCTTTATCAATTTCCATTTCACAAGCAAGAACAAAACGATCTTCATCTGGGTTAAGAGAACAGATTCCATTTGAGAGTTTTTCAGGTAGCATCGGAATTACTCGATCCACTAAATAAGTGCTTGTTCCCCTTAAAAGAGCTTCTTTATCTAATAAAGTATCTTCTTTAACATAATAGGAAACATCAGCAATATATACTCCTAATTTTCAATTTCCATTTGGTAGTTTTTCAACATTAATTGCATCATCAAAGTCTTTGGTGTCTTCTCCGTCAATAGTTACAATAAGTTTGTCCCTTAAATCAATTCGATTAGATAAATCTTCATTGTAAATATCATCAGGAATTTCACTAATTTCTGAAGCTAAAGATTTCGGAAAGTTTTCAGGAGCTTTAATTGATTCTAAATAAGCTTTTACAAAAACCATCGGATCAGCTTCGTTGGTAATGATTTTTTCAACAGCAATAAAGACAATTTTTCCTTCATATTTTAGAATTTTAGCCACTACTAAATCATTTAATTTATATTCAGTAGTTGAAGGCATTAATGCTCAAGAACAATTTTTAAAGCGTAAATCAGTTGGTAAAAAGTAAAAAGTATTATTTTTTTGCTTAATAAAACCAATAATAGCATCATTTTTACGCTCTAAAATGTGAGTAATTACTCCATAACTAAGATTATTTTCATCATGAGGATTAACATAAATATTTACTTGAACAATATCATTTGTAATAGCCCCATTAAAGTTAAATGATTTAACAAAAACACTTTTTTTAGTTTTGTTTTCTTCATCAATATCATAATCAACAAAACCAAAGCTTCCTTTAGTTGAAGCAAAAAAAACACCTGAAGTAGTATTAATTAATTCAGGAGCATAATATTCATCTTTTTCATTGCGAAAAACTTTACAATCTTTTTGTAAAATCGCTAGAATTTTGTTTAACTGATGATTGTCTTTGGGTTTAATCTTAAAATGTCGAGCAATTTCTAAAAAACTTTTGCTTTTTGAGTTTTTGATAAACTGGTATATCTGTTCAATTTTCATTATCTAACAAAATAAATTCTAATTACAATTGATCCAATTAGTAACAATGCTCCTAAAGTAAACATTGAATATTTTAGAATTTTCTTAACCCCTCTTTCTTTTGAAACTTTAAATAAGTCTAAATCTCCTGAACCTACTAAGGCTCCTGAAAAACCATTTGAATCTGGAGACATTAATAACGAAATGATAATTATAAAAAAGGAAATGATAATCAAGACAATTGTTAAAACTCCCATAAATTGCTCCTTAAAGTATATTAATTAAATAATACCATTTTTTAGCTAAAGCTGATTTATCTTTTAGCAATATCTGCAAAATAAAGCGTAATTTTTGCTATAATTTTTCTATAAATCATAAATATTTTTAATAGAGGAGTTTATGAAAGAAATTACAGTAAAAATTCTAGATCCAATTGGTCTACACGCTCGTCCAGCTTCAAATTTAGTTTCAGTGGCAACTAAATTCTCTTCAAATATCAAATTAGTTTCAAATGGAAGAGAAGCTAACTTAAAATCAATTATGAATGTTATGGCTTTAGGTGTAAAAAGTGGATCTGAAGTAACATTTAAATTTGACGGAACTGATGAAGACGCTGCCTTTGAAGCAATTAAAGAAGTTTTAAAGAAAGAAAACATCGCCTAATAAAGATCGCAATTGCTGCGGTTTTTTTGTAGAGAGATTAAAATGAAAGCCTTAAATATAGTGCTAAAAAAAGGATTATGAGGACTTGTTTCCTTATTTTTAGTACTAAGTCTTTCATTTTTTATTTTGTCCTTTATTATTTCACCAGTTGGTAATATATTAACTAATTACTTTAAATATCTTGGAAGTATTTTTAGTTTTAAATTTGGCTTTATTGTTAATTCAAATAACCAAATTTCTTTTGGTAAGGTTGGGGAGTTTTATGATTTTTACTTTCAAAAAAGCTTGCTCTTAATTATCCCTTCTTTTATAATTTCGTTACTATTTGGACTTATTTTTGGAAGTTTAAGTGCTTATATTAAAAATAAATTTTTTGACCAATTCATTGTTGGAACTTTATATTTATTTTCTTCACTACCGATTTTTATTTTAGCTCCTATTTTAATTATTTATTCAGAACAAATTAACTGGCCTTCTTTAATTATTGAACCTGAAGAATACCAAATTGCATCAGTAATTCAAAGTCTATTTTTTCCGAATTTACTTATTTTTGTATTATGTATGTCTTTTTTTACTTTAAAAGTTAAAGAATCTACTAGTGAAGTTTTAAAACAAACATACATTAAATTTGCTCGAGCAAAGGGAATTTCAGAAACAAGAATTTTCTTTAAACATGTGTTGAAAAATGCATTTGTAAATTTTTCTTCTTCAATTACTGTTTTATATGCTTTTGTCCTTTCGTATTCATTAATTGTAGAAAGAGTGTTTCAACTTCAAGGTCAAAGCATTATTTTAATTAATGCATTTAGTCAAGGTGAAATTTATTTAATTTTGTATTTTATTTTCGCAACAGTAATTTCAATTATCATCTTTCAACTTATTATTGAATTAATATTAGTGTCAGCAAATCCAATTTATAAAGATAATCTTTATAAAAGTGTGTTTACTTTCAAAAGGAGATTTAATGAACAATAAATTTTCGTTTACCAAAGTAAATAGTACTTATTTGGAAAATCAAAACTTCAAAAATTCCGTAAATTACTCACTTACTAAAAGATTTTTTAAAAATAAGTTAAATCTAACTTTGGTAATTATTACTATTTGTTGGATTTTTGGTATCTGAATTGCTAATTTAACTTACCAAAATTCTAGTTATATTCCTGATCATGATAGCTTTTTAACTTATAATCTTCCTTCTTCGCTTTATCCGATAATTAGTCGCTCTTTTGACAAAGGGCCTTATACTGATTATTTATTTAAACTTCAAGATCAAGGAATAATTAAGCTAGATAATATAAAAAATTTTCAATCTACTTTTACAATAACTTTTAATCCTTATAATGTCATTGAAGCTATTAGTGGAAAACATCTTTTTTATTTACTAGGAACAAATTACAATGGAGTAGATAATTTAGCCATTTTACTAAATTCTTTTTCGTTAACGTTTTTAATTTTACTAATATCTGCACTAATTCAGGGAATATTAGGAATTTATATCGGAACAACATTAGGATATTTTTATCAAGGAAAAACTTCAAAAATTTCCTTTTGAATTATTAGCGTACTAATGATTATTCCATTTTTGTTTTTAAATATTATTGTTTTTAGTTTAAGTGGATATTCATTTATTAAAGCAATTTTAATTTTAGGAATTATTGGATTTTTTGCTATTTTTTACTTTGCATATAACAATACTGTAATAATTATGCAAAAGCAATACATTCTTGCTTATAAAGTTTTAGGTCTTAGTCCTTGAAAAATTATTTATCGAATTGTAAAAATAAACTTTTTCACATGTTTACCGCTACTTGCTGAGCAACTTTCTCTTGGACTTATTTCATTAGCTTCACTTGCTTTTTTTAATATCTCCGATATTTATCAACATGCAAATATCGGAAATTTATATAAGCAAATTATCGATAATCCTTCAAATATCGGATTATTTATTTGCACATTTACCATTTCGATTTTATTTATTATTTTGTGAAAAATGCTTGCAATTAATGTGGCAAAAAACTTTTGAAATAGATAGGAAAAAATGAAATTTAAAAAAATATGATTAACATCTTTGCCGCTTTTGTTTACTTCGTTTGTGGTTGGATGCGCTTCTCCTTCTCAAATTAAAAGCAAACAAAATTATGTAAGAAATTATAATCAAGCAAATCAGTATGCTGATGGCATTTTTCCTATTTTTGAAAATCGTAAATATCAAAATGATATTGAAAAAGCTCTTTTTGCACCTCTACTAAAATATAATTCCTTTGATAATTTAATTGTCGATAAAGTTAATAACATCATCACTCAACCTTCAAAAAGTCGTTTATCTTTTTATTTAGCATCGGCAATTAAGTTGCATTTTGCTGATAATACTTCACTAACTTATACTAATGATAATTTCACAAATAATACAGATTTAAACAATAACTACATTACCAATCTTTTTTCTAGCGACATTACTTCAATTAATCATCCTGATTTTTGAAACAATTTAAAAAAAGCTCAGCAAATTACATTTGAATTAAAAAATGATCTTTATTATTCTAAATATAATGGTGATTTAAGTAATAATAAATTTCAAGCCCAAGATCTTATTTCAAATTTATCTCCACAAATTATGAAAGATTTCGAAAAACAATATGGGGTGCAAATTAGTGCTAAAAATAACTTGCTTATCATTAAATCTAGCAAAAACTTAGCTGATAGTTTTATTAAATTTGAGCTAATGGCTAATATGATCTTTAACCCCCAACCAATAAACTTAAAAGCAAAAAATAACTATAAAGATAAACTTTATCTTTCCAAATACTTACCTTATCAAAATCAAATAAATTTAATTAGACTAATAAAAAACAAATTTTCACCTGATAAAAGTTTTAATATTGCTCTTAATACTATTGATCAAATAACTTTAAAATATAACCCAACTCCATTAGATATTGAAACATTCAGAATTCAACAACTGCGTTCCTTTAGACAAAATTTAATTTCTGAAGTTCCTTTTAATATTTTTAATAACATTCAAAAAGATGATATTTTAGGTCGTTCACGACAATATGGTTTAAGAGAAATTTTTCAAAGTAATAATTTGCAAATTAATCAAAGATTTTATTTTGCCAATTCTTTTGACAAACAAAAACCCAATCAATTTAATGATGCCTTTAAAGAATTTTACTTCCAAAATTCCCAAGCAAGTTATCTTTTTAAATATTATTTAAGTAGAATTTATTCACTGTTTGCAAAAGCTCTTTATTTAGATAATCAATATTATTGAAATTCATTATCTTTACCATTAATGAAACTAAATAACAACAAAAGTGAACATAGCAACATTAAAACTTTAAGTGATGCTTATAGTGAAATTAATATTCAAGATATTTATCTTTATTCTCAAAATACAAATAAAAAAGTTAATTATTTTGATTTAAAAAATAGTTATTTTACTAAAAAGAATATCTTAGATTTTCAAAAACAATTACCAAGCATTGTTTTTGAGGAAATTAAAAAAGAATTAAATTTCATTATTGATAAATATTTAAATAATTCTCAAAAAATATTGCAATTTAATGTGCCGATTTTAGATTCTGATTCAGAAAAAGAAATTCAATTATTTGAATATTATGTAAATTTATTAAACTCAATATCACCAAAAATGAGAGTTAAAGTTCAAAAGACATCTTTAAAAGAATTACAGGAAAATAATTATTTTATTTCATTTCAAATATTCGAATATCCAAATAATACTATTGAAAGTTATTTTAAATTAATTTGGAATAACCATTTAACAAGAACTTATTTAAATAATCAATTCGCTTTTAATAACTATCCGATTTTAAAATCAATTGATTTTAATTTAGAAAAAGCTGTAAAGCTCATCCAAAATCAAAATTTAAAAGCTCAAATTAATTTAATTAATGAACTTAATAATTTAATTGTGCTTCCATTTGATACCAAAAATATTGATAATTCAAAAAACTTAAACAAAGTTCTTGTACAAAATTATTACCAATTTCCACTATCTAGTGATGGAATAGTTAATTTTGAGGACATTAGAATTTAGAATTTTTTCAACTTTAAAAAATGCTTATAGTTTAGTAAAAAATATATAATTATTAATATGTTAAACAATCTTTTTAATAAAACAAATCAAAACAACTTTCAAACATTTGAATTAAATGCAGCTCACAAAAAGTATTATGCATTTACATTTTTAACTTTTGCTATTAGTTTATTAATTTTTTCAGGACTAATAGTTGGAGAATTTTTCCTTTTTGATTGGGTTGGCAAATATCATTCTGATAAATTCTTTTATCTTTATTTTGTTATGATGTTTGCCTTTTTTGTTTATTTTGGAGTTTCGATTGCTTATGGCTCTTCTTGAAAAAAAGGTGTGGGAATTACGTTTGCTTTTTGATTAGTGGTCCAAATCACTTTACCGCTATTAATTTCTAGCGGGTTATACTATTTAAAAATAACAGGTGATTTAAATGAATACATTCTAATTGCTATTTTTATAATTCCTGCGGTAATTATACTCATTACTGGTGCATTATCATATTTTGGATTAGTGGATTTAACTAAAATTAAAAAAGTTTACATAACACTATTTTTTGTGATTCTTTTTACTTTTTTTGTTTCGCTTATTTTATTTTTTACAACCCCAAGCACAAATAGTGGATTTTATAGAATTGTTGATTTTATCTTACCTCTTTTATATACTTTATTTTTATCATTTGGAACCTTTTTTACATGAAGAAAAACTTTTCAAGATAGCGAAACTTTAGTGCTTACAGATAATTCAGAAATTGCAAAATTAGCCTTTAAAAATGGAGTAGATCTCTTTGTTAACTTTGCCTTATTAGTATTTTATGTTTTATCAATTTTTACTCGAAGAAGATAAAAGACTAAAAAAATCAAAATCTTTTAATCTCAAGTTTTTCTTGAGATTTTTTATTTTTTAACATATTAACAACTTTGTTCATTTCGATAATTAATAAAAAAACCAGCTAAAAAATCAAATGTATCTCCAAGTTATTTTTTTATTACTTTACTTTTGAAATACATTAAAAATTTAAGCTAGTTTAATAATGAAAATACTTTAATTTTTAAAACTTAAAGATAATCAAACTGGAAGATGATCTGAAACAATATATCTTAGAACATATCAAATGCTATTTGAGTTTTTGTCTGCCTTTTTTCCTTTATTGAGTTTAACATTAAAAAGTCGAAGATATTCATTATTAACATAATTTTGAAACTCTTGATTTTCTATATAGTTTTTGAAAATATCATATTTAAATAAATCACGATTTTTTGGATCTTGATCAAAATTATCTTTATCATAAAACATGCGATCATAAGGCTGAGCATATGCATCATTATAATTTTGAGCTAAAGTTGCTTCTCTAAGTCTTGCTGGCATTCTTAAAGAGGTGCTTGATTCTTGATTATCACTTCAACCACTTAAATATCCTTTAGTCACTAAATTAATAAAAAGATCTGAAGAATCTACAGGGATATTTGTATCCCCACCAAAAACTATATTTTTAGCTCCTGCTTGTTTAAAGAAATCAAAAACCTTATCTAAATGGTATGCTTCAACTCCTTCTTGATAACCAATTGCTCCGTTAAATAATTTCAAATTATGATTTAAATCATTAAAGCCTTTTTCAATCCCCTTCTTTTTACCAGGAGAATCGAAGTGATCAAATATTGTTGTAAAAGATTTTTCAGTTCCATTTACATTAAACATCACCCCAAATGGTGGACGTACATATGAAGTTACATAATCTTCATTTTTAAATGGCAAATCAATTTCACCTTTAAATGATTTTTGAGTAGTACCGTCACTAAAAGGAATTGGAGATAATTTATTAGTATCATATAAAATAACTACCGATTCTTGTACATCTTTTGAAGAATCTTCGTTATAATCACTCTTAGGTTGATAAATCATTTGATAGTGGCGCTTTGAATTTGCAAGTAAGTTTAATTTATCAACAATTAAACTTACAGCTTCATAACTACCATTATTAATTTCAGTTAATCCAATTACATCTGGATTAATTTCTGAAAGAATTTTGCTAATAATTGAAACCTTAAATTCATTTGTTTGCGGTTGCTTATTTGGATAATTTAAAATGTTTCAATGAGCAATCCTTAACCCTTCTGCTTCTTGAATTTGAGGGGTGTTTGTTTTATTTGATTCTACTGAAATAGGTTTTTCAGTTTGTGCAACTTTTGGAGATGTAGTTCCTTGTAAGTTCTTATCACTTTCTAAAGTTTTTTTGGTTTTATTTTGTATATTATCTTCAGACAAAGTATTACTTTTAAAATCACTTGGATTGGGATTTATAGGTGTAGTGTCATTTTCTTTAGATGGAGTGTTTTTATTTATAGTTTTTTTAAGATTTTCAGCATTTTTGATTGCTTTACTTAAAGAATTATAAAAATCACTTTCGCTTTGAGGACTACTTTGAGATTCATAAGCTGATGAACAAGAGCTTGAAATAGCGATTGGAATTGTGCTACTTAAAAGAATACTTAATAGCTTAAAATTCATCAACTTTTTCATGATAAATAAATTATATTCTTTATTATTTATGAACCAAAAATAAAAAATACTTTTTTAACAAAAACATCAAATTTAATTTAAATTAGGAAATATTATTTTTTACAAGGGTTTCGATAGTACATTTACCTTTAAAACTAATTTGTTGTTTTGATTTTTTAAATAATAACCAATACAATTAATTGTATTGGTTATTATTATTATTATTGTCATTTAACTTTAAATACTATCAGGAAGATCTTTATATTCGTATTCTGGTGTGTTTTTAAAAAACATTATAGTGCTTTGATATGAAGCTATGTCAAGCTTAAATTGATTCATATGCTCAGAACTTCGCTCTAAGAATAAATCTTCATCATCTTTAAGTTCGAATGTTTTCTGAATATAAGAATTTTCATTATAATCAAATCAAGTCAAATTAATAGCTTTTCATCTTCCGTCAACAAAAACTTCATTTCAAGCATGAGACCCATTGGAAATTGGACCAGATGCATCTCCTACAACAGGGCCTCCTAAAATGCGAACCGGAATATTTAAAATTGTAAGAGCCGCCGCTAAATTCATTGAGTAACCAACACATTGAATTTCGGGATCGTTGGTAAAAATTTGAGTTGGATTGTAAAATCCATAACCATTGTAGTTAAATTTCTTTTTTATAGGAGATAAATATAAAGAGTTAGTTGCAATATAATAAGCAACTGTTTTTATTTTCTTCTTAGAATCTCAATTTTTGTCAATAATTTTAGGTAATATTTCTTTTCAATGGTTAAATCATTTTTTATATTCAGGGATTGGATTAATTCATTGAGCATCATCAATGGCAGATTTTCCTTTTTTAACTTCTTCGTCAGTTAGCTCAGTTGTGTAGTCTACTATATAACCATTTTCTTTTTTCTTATTTGAACAGGTTTTATTAGTTCTGAATTTATAGATTTATATAAACCATCTGAAAATAAATTTGGCTTTTCAAATAAAAGATTGTTGTAAATACTAAAGCCTTCAATTGATCCAAGTGAGTATTCATCCTTTATTTCAACTAGTTTTTGATAATTGTAAAATTTTTTGTAATCAAATTTTTTTATTGAGCTTCAGTCCAAAAATTCGTATTCTTTATTATCAAATAAATCTTTTTTAAAATTAACGGTTGGTTTTTGAAAGGAAACTTTTGATAAATTAAGTTTATTAATTTCACTAATTACTGATATTTCTTTATTATAATATCCTGAAAAAATTCTTAGTCCTTTTTGTTTAACGTCATTGTAATTTACTTTTTCTGGGTGTTGTTCATTTATGTTTCAAAGCTCAAAATATCTATTTGGTTGAAAATTAATTTGTCTTTCTAAATAATCGCTAATTATTTTATTATCTTTAAATTTTTTATCTATTTGTAAAGCCAAAATATCTTTATCCTCAATTTTAGAGATTTGATCGTCTGTTTTTACAAAAACTCAATTTCATCTTTGATAATATTTAATTCAGTTTTTAATATATTCGTCATTAATTTTAATTCGTTGATAATTTCCACTATAGTATTTGCTAGGCTCTAGTGAAAATTTACCATTTTTATCAATTCCTCATTGAAAATCCACGAATTCACCATAATTATTTTGATAGTAATACAAAATTTTCTTTAATCTTTCAAGTGGTTGAAGATAGTATGGATATTTTTCATATAATTTAATTTGTTCTTTTAACTTATAAATATAAAAATCTTTTAAGTAATTTTGCGAATTGATTGTTTGGTTTTGTTCTGATAAAGTTTTAATTTCATTTGATTTTTGAATGAAAATTTTCTTTCATTCATCTTTATCTTCAGAAGTTAAGACTAAATCATCAGAATTTAAAAATGCTTGTTTTCAAATTTTATAGTTGTGAAGTAAAAAGATTCGTTGTATACGTTTTATGTCTCGATAATCATCATAATCTTCATCTTGTTCTATTTGTTTGATATTATCATTAACAAATGATAAAAAATCTTCTGAAATTGGGAATTTTTTATAATCTAAGATAATTTTTTGAAGATTAGATTTTGTTTCAGATAATCCTTGTTTTGCTAAATACGAAAGCTCTTCTCAAGGAATTTTATCTGTTAGTGAACTAGGTGGGAACCCGACTGAATTTTGTGAAAATAAAGAAATTCTATTTTCTTTATGAAGTATGAGACTTTGTGGCAAAAAAACACAAGATGCAGTGCCTAATGCACTAATTAAAAGTAATGTGAATTTCGTGTTTTGTAATTTTAAAAACTTCATATTATTTTAATTATAACGGTTTACATAAAAAAGAAAAAAGGCCCCTTTGGTTAGCAGTTTGATATGAACCCCAAAAGTTAGACAAAAAATTATTGAAGGAACTTAGTTCTGTATTGGACAGGGCTAAGTCCTTTTAATCTAACTTTAATTCTTTTGTTATTGTAGTAATCAATGTAATTGATAATAGCTTTTTCTAATTGTTCAAGCGATTTAAAAGTATGTTCCTTGCCATAAAACATTTCTGTTTTTAAAACTCCAAAAAATGATTCCATCATCCCATTATCTGGACTATTACCTTTTCGGGACATTGAAGCTTTTATCTCTTTAGAATTTAAAAATTTGTGATAACTATTATGTTGATATTGTCAACCTTGATCACTGTGTAAAATTGTTCCACTATATTTAGCTTTTGTGAAAGCCTTTTTAAGCATTTTTTCAACTTGCAATAAATTTGGGGAGCGAGATATAGTAAAACTGATAATTTCGCTATTATAACCATCTAAAATAGCTGACAAATAAAGTTTTTGAGAATGACTAGGTAAAGCAAATTCAGTAATGTCAGTGTAACATTTTTGCAATGGTTTTTTAGAATAAAAATCTCGATTAATAAGGTTTGGAGCTTTTTTGCCCACTTCGCCTTTGTATGATTTATATTTTTTACGCTTACGATTTCCGCCAATTAAATTTAGCAAATTCATAAGTCTTTTTACTTTTTTATGATTTACCAAATATCCACGATTTTTGAGTTCTAAAGTAATACGACGATATCCATAACTGCCTCTATGTTCATTATATATAGATATAATTTCGTCTTTAAAATTTTTATTTTTATCAGCTGAATTGATTTTTTTAAGATGATAATAATAAGTTGAACGTGATAGTTGAGCAATTTTTAATAAAATTTTTAATGAGAATCCTTCGTCGACCATTTCTTTAACTTTTTGGCTTTTATATTCTGTAAGTCTTTTTGATCCAACGGGATCCCTTTTAACTTTTTTAGGAAAATCACCTCAGTTCTAAGATATTCAATCTCTTGTTTAGCTTTTTCAAGTGGTGTTAATTTTTCTCAAGTTTTCTTTGGTTTACGTCCCATTTTTGATGGCCTTCCTTTTTTCTTTTCAACAATAGTATACCCATTTTTCTTGTATTGAATAATTCAATTTGAAAGAATTCCTCAATTAGGTAATCCATATTGAAGTGAAATTTCTCTTGTAGAATGTCCTTTAAGAAGAACTTGATTAATCATTTCTAATTTTATTTGTGGAGAATAATATTGATTTTTAGTCTTTTTAACAATTTCAATTCCGTGACGATTTATCAGTGCGACAATATATTTTATAATTGCACGATTTACTCTAAATTTTATTGTTAAAGATTTTTCAGTAAATCCTTTTTTACGTAATTGATATATTTTGATTTTGTCTTCGTAACTTAGTTTCATAAAAATGAACCCCTTAATTTTGGATTTTATTGTCCAACTTTAGGGGTTCATATCAGTTAAGTCCAAATTTTGGGTTTTTTGATTTCGAATAGCACAAAAATCTTATTAATTATTATCTAGTTCTTCAATTGAAACTATTACTTGTTTTGCTTTGAGATATCAAATCTGGTTTTTATCATAATCTCAACTAGCCATAACATAGAAAAAATCAAGTTTGTTAGGAGCTCAATCATTTATTTTATTAATAGCTAAATATTCTGAATGTATATAATGAGTATTACTGTCTTTAGCAGATGAATTGTGATACATTTCTCCATAACCCCGAGTTCATTCATTAGACATGTTGTATTCTCAGGTTTTGATTGTTGGTTGGGTCAGTTTCTGTTGTATCAAGGTATCAAATTCTGAAGGAATATTCTTTTTGAGATTTATTTCTTAACCTAAGGGAAAATTTTTGAATAATAGAAACACTATCGGGGGTTTTTCCAAGATATAATGTGCTAAATCAACCACCAAAGCGATATTTATCATAATAATCTCCATACCCTGTAAGGGCATTGGTTCGTCCTGAATCATTTTTATAAATGTAAGTTTCAATGGTATTTCTATAAAGATTTGAGTTTATGATTGTTTCTCTTCATTTTTTATAAGTATTAATTTTATCATTAAGTTCTTATTTTGCCTCTGTTAATTCTTGATTGATTGAATTTTTTATTGCTCAAGCTCAATTTTTGTAATTAATAAAAGATATGAACCCTTTAAGTTTGGATTTTATTGTCCAACTTTCGGGGTTCATATCTTTTTTTAAAGACTATCAGGAAGATCTTGGTACTCATATTCTGGCGGGTTTTTGAAAAACATTAAGGTAGTTTCATATGAACTAATGTTAAGTTTTAATTGATTCATTCACTCAGAATTACGTTCTAAGAATAAGTCTTCATCATCTTTAAGTTCATAACTGATATTTTTATCAAATGTGTTTTCATTTAAATCTCAATTTGTTAAGTCAATTGCCTTTCATCTTCCGTCAACAAAAACTTCATTTCAAGCGTGTCCACCCTCTGCGAATGTTCCCGTTGGAGTTCCTACAACAGGACCTCCTAAAATTCGCACAGGAATATTTAAAATAGTTAAAGCGGCAGCTAAATTCATCGAGTAACCAACACACTGAATTTCAGGGTCATTTGTAAAAATTTGTGTTGGATTATAAAATCCATACCCATTGTAATTAAAATGTTTGTCTATCGGAGAAAGATATAAAGAATTAGTAGCAATATAGTAAGCTAACGCCTTAATTTTGGTTTTTATATCTCAGTTTTTATTGATAATTTTAGGTAAAACTTCTTTTCAATGATTAAATCATTTTTTGTATTGGGGAATTGGATTAATTCACTGAGCATCTTTAAAAGTACTTTTACCTTGTTTGATTTCTTCTTCAGTTAATGGGTTTGTGTAGTCTACTATATAATCATTTTCTTTTATTCTTCTATGAACGGGATTTATTAGTTCTGAATAAAAGGAGCGGTAATGAGAATCTGAAAATAAGTTGGGTTGCTTTCATAATAAATCATTATAGATATTAAAACCAGGTCCAGAACTAGCTATTTTGTTTTTTGATAACTCTACAAAATTTTGATATTTGTAAAATTTTTCGTAATCAAAACGTTTTAATTGGCTATTATCAAAAAATTTGTATTCTTTATCTCCATTTTTGATTTTTTTAATATCAAAATTTATTTTTGTTTGGAAATTATTAAATTTTAATCCTAATTTATTTATTTCGTCAATTGTTTGGTTTTGAATTCTATTATATTCTGAAAACAAGTATGTAGAGTCTTGCTTTTTAAAATAATTTATATTTACTTTTTCGGGGTTTTTCAAATTTATAGTTCAAAGTTTATGATATCTATCTGAAGCGAAATTTATTTGTCTTTTGATATAGTCGCTAATTATTTTATTGCTTTTAAATTTTTCATTTATTTGTAAAGCTTTTATATCTTTGTCTTCAATTTTATCTATTTGATCTTGTGGTTTAACAAAAATTCAATTTCATCTTGAATAATATTTTAATCAATTAGAAATATATTTATCATCAACATAAGCTTGCCGAACATTTCCGCTGTAATATTTGCTAGGGTCTAATGAAAATTTATTATCTTTATCAATTCCTCATTGAAAATCAACATATTTTTCGTAATTATTTTGATAGTGATATAAAATTTTTTTTAAACGTTCTAAAGGCTGAAAATAATATGGATGTTGTTCATATAAGTTAATTTGTTGTTTTAACTTATAAATATAAAAATCTTTTAAGTAGTTTTTTGAATTGATTATTTGGTTTTCTTCTGATAAAGTTTTAATTTCATTTGATTTTTTAATGAAAATTTTATTTCATTCATCTTTATCTTCAGAAGTTAAAACTAAATCATCAGAATTTAAAAATGCTTGCTTTCAAAGTTTATAATTATAAAATAAAAAGATTCGTTGTATACGTTTTACATTTCAATAATCATCATAATCTTTAACTATATCTTTTTCTTGTTCTATTTGTCTGATATTATAATTAACAAATGATAAAAAATCTTCTGAAATTGGGAATTTTTTAGAATCTAAAATAATTTTTTGAAGATTAGATTTTATTCCGGATAATCCGGCTTTTTCTCAATATGAAAGTTCTTCTTTAGGAAAATTTTTTATTCTTAATTTAGGTATATTATTTTTATTAATAGAAAAAGGAGGTTCAGGAGAAGCTGAAATACCTGAATTTTGTGAAAAATAAGAAATGATTTTTGTTTTGTGAAGTATAAGACTTGGAGATAAAAAAACACAAAATGTAGTAGCTGGTGTGCTAGTTAAAAGTAATGTTAATTTCATGCTTTGTAATTTTAAAAACTTCATATTATTTTAATTATAAAAGTTCACAAAAAAAGACTATTTGGTTAACTGTTAAGCAGAACTTTTGTTGTTTTTAATTTGTAGTAACACAAGATCTTATTAATTATTATCTAGCTCTTCGATTGAAACTATTACTTGTTTTGCTTTGAGATCTCAAATCAATTTTTTATTTTTATCTCAACTAGCCATAGCGTAGATAAATTCAACTTTATTAGGAGCTCAATCATTTATTTTATTAATAACAAAATATTCAGAATGTATATAATTAGTATTACTGTCTTTAGCAGATGAATTGTGATACATTTCTCCAAGACCAATTTGTCATTTATCAGACATGTTGTATTCTCAGGTTTTGATTGTTGATTTTAATTGTTTGGTTGAGTCAGATTCATTTGTATCGATGTATCAAATTCTGAAGGTGTGTTCCCCTTGGGCTTTATTTCTTAACCTAAGGGGAAATTTTTGAATAACAGAAACACTATCAGGGGTTTTTCCAGGATATAATTTGCTAAAGTAATCACCAAAGTAATATTTATCATAATAATCTCCATACCCTGTAAGGGCATTAGTTCTTCCTGAATCATTTTTATAATTGTAAGTTTCAGTCGCATTTTTATAGAGATTTGAGTTTATGATTGCTTCTCTTCATTTTTTGTAGTTATTAATTTTATCATTAAGGTCTATTTTCGCGCTGTCTAATTGATTTTGTAGTTCTTGTTTTTCTTTATTAAGTTGTTGTCGAATTGCTTCACTTGTTTCTAATGATTTTTTAGTAACATATAAATTAGAATTTAACTGGCCTTTTTGGTCATTAAGGTCATTTATTGTATTTTGGTCTTGTTGATGTTGAATTTCGCCGTTTATTCGGATTTGTTCCTTTTCTCTTAGAGCTTGATCTTTTTGAGAAATAGCATTTTGAAGTTCTTTTTCTTTAGCACTAATGGTATTTTGCAACTTGGTGATTTTTGCTTGGTTTTGAGTGTCTTTTTTAGCTAATAATTTCTTTTCTTTTTCTAATTGTTTTTTCTGCTTTTTGGTATCTTCTAATTCTTTTTTAGATTGGTTAGCTTGAATAGTTGTTTTATCGATAATAGCATTTTGCATTTCTAAAGTTTTCTCAGATAATTTACTAATTCTATTAGTGTATTGCTCAACATAATTTATTTGAGCATTTAAATCACTTCCTAGACTTGATAAATCTTGTAATCTAAGCAAGTTTTCTAGTTCTGTAGTTGGAAGACTTAATCTTTTAGCAGTATCAACAATTTTTTGGGCTTCGGTTTTTGTTGAATTATAAGCATTATTTAGTGTTGTGATATTCCTTGATAACACACTTGAAAATCTTGCTTGTTTTGCTTGTAATTCTTGAATTTGAGTTTGAATTGCTTGGTTTTGTGATTGAAGATTAATGATTTGTTCATTTGATTTTTGAGTTTTGAAGTCAAAATCTTTTTGAGCTACTTCATTATATAAATTACTTAACTCTGTTGATTTTTGGATTAAATTTTTAATACTTGCTAATTTCTCTTCAGTTGTAGTGATTTCATTAAAATCTATTAATTGTTCATCTAATTTGATTTGTAACTGTGAAACATCAATACTATTATCAATTTCTCTAATTAAATTATTTGCTTTAACTTTAAGATCATCATATACAGATTTAATAGAATTAAAAGTACTTTCTGCTTGTAAATTGTTGTTATCTAGTTCAGAATTTAAAGTAGTAAGTTGAGCTTGGGTATTTCTTAAAGATTCTTGAATAGATTCTAGCGAGTTTTTGTTTTGTGCTAATTCTGTATTGATATTATCTAAAGCTTTCTCATTATCTGAAAGTTTTTGTTGTTGTTCAGTAAGTTCTGATTTAGCATTTTCAAGCTCAGTTTTTGTGCTTAATAAATCTTCTTTAGTTTTAGAAAGTTCTTCTTCTAAAGTAGTTTTTTGGGTATTTAAAGAATCTATTTGAGCTTGAAGGACTTGAGTTTGACTTTCTAAATCACTAATTTGTTTAGCTTGATTTACAATTTCTAATCCTTTTTCTTGATTTCATTTTGTATATAAAGGAATAAGCACATTTCTGATTAAATCGTATCCTTTAACAATTTTTTCAAAACTATTTTGCACCACATTTAAATCATAGCTTTGCACATCTGAATAGTCGTTATTATCTTGAGCATCTGCTAATGATTCATTCATTTGATCTAGTAACTCACTAAAAACAGTTTCTTTTGTTTTTATAAGTTTTAAATTTTTTTGAATTTGAGTTTTAATTTTTTCAGATTGGTCTGCACCAAATTGTTCAAAATCAAAATCATTAAAATCTTGTAAACTATTTTTAAATTGTTTAATTGATTTTAAGTAAAATCTTAATTGACTAGCCAGTTTTTCAGCTAATTCTTTAATTTTTTCGTCTCTTTGACCAATTTGTTCTTTAAGATTGCTTACTTCTTGATTGTGTTTATTAATTTGTCCAACAATTAAGCTAATGCTACTATTTAATTGATTCAAAAAAATGTTTTGTGATTTTTGGATAGCTTTAAAAGCTTTAACTGCACTCTTTGTGTCATTAAAAGTAATTTGTTCAAGTGAATTTAATAAATTTTTTGCTTTATTGAGCGATTCAGTAATTCCTTGTTGGGTTTCTTGGATTAAATTATTAGTTTTGTTTAAAAGATTTTTGAGTGTTTTAGTTAAGGTCGATACTTTTTTAACTAAATTACTTTTTCAATTTTGAAGTGGTTTTTCAAATTCTTTATATCCATCTTCGGAAATTTTTTGTTGATTGACTTTACTTAAAAAATCATCTAAATTTTCACTAGATAAATTGTTTTCTTGTAAGTTTTGAACTAGAAATTGCAAATTCTTACTTTGTGATTGTAATGTTTGAATTTTTGATTTATCTTCTTTATTTGCAATACTATATTCTTGAAATTGCAAATTAAGTAAATTTATTTGTTCATTTAAAGAGCTAATTTTAGTTTCATAAATATTTTTTGTAGTTCCAATAGCTATACCTGAAGTAGCGCCTATAAGCGAAATTCCTCCAATAACTAATAACAAATGCCTTTTGGATATTATTTTCATGTTTAAACCTCTCTTGATTATTGATATTAATTTTTATTAAAAGAACTTTTAAGATTCTTTTAATGTTGGATTTTGATATATTAGAATTTTGTTTTTGGTATAAAGATTTGTTTTAAAAATCGAAATCATAGATTTCTTCATCAGATTTACAATTTTGCTTTAAAATTACATTTTTAATTTTTAATCAAATATTTATATGCTATAATTAGTTTCTATTGCATTTGAATATTTACTATTAAATAAATTAAAAAATATTTGCGTAATTTTACTATCAAAAATTAATATCAACTTTAAAATGATATTTTTGTATAAATTTGATTAAAAAACAAAACTTTATCTAAATTATGCTATTTACCTCCTAGATTTTTTAATTAGTTTGTATTTTATAATTTAATAAACTTCAGATATATTTAAAATTACTAATATACAAACTTTTAATATTTTATTGTCAATAATTTTTATTGACATCTTAATTATATTTTGAATTTTAAAAATATGTATAAATAAAAAGAATTTTTTGAAAATATGGAAAATTACCACAAAATGGCTCTATTTTGTGGTTTTTAGTACATTCATTAAAAACTAAAATAAAAAATATGAACTCTAAAAGTAATATAAAGATAAATTGTTTGTTAAAAATATAAAAATAGTGGCAACGTGCAAAGAATACTTTTAAAAATAAAAAATTTGACTTTTTTGTTCAATGAATATAAAAAAAATTAGGCTAAAAATAGCATCAAGATTCTGATTATCTTAAATTTTTAAAAGTCATTAGCCCTTTGATGTTATGAAAATATAATAACTAGAATAACTAAATATTAAAAAATAAAAGCTTAGTTCTTTGACTCATAGAACTAAGCTTTTAATAATCTTTTTTTAATTTTTTAAATGCATATTATTTTATCTTAAATACTATCAGGAAGACCTTTATATTCGTATTGTGGAGGATTTTTAAAAAACATTATAGTACTTTGATATGAAGAAAGACTTAATTTAAAATTATTCATTCATTCTGAATTACGTTCTAAGAATAAGTCATCACTATCATCAAGTTCAAAGGTTTTTAGTTTTCTTTTAGGGTTATAATTTTCAGGTAAATCTCAATTAGTTAAATCAATTGCTTTTCATCTTCCGTCAACAAAAACTTCATTTCAAGCGTGTCCGCCCTCTGCCACCGTTGATAGAGAAGAACCAAAATATGGCCCTCCCAAAATTCTTACAGGAATATTTAAAATTGTTAGCGCAGCTGCTAAGTTCATCGAATAACCAACACACTGAATTTCTGGATCCTTTGTGAAAATTTGAGACGGATTATAAAATCCATATCCATTATAGTTAAAATACTTGTCTACTGGAGATAAATAAACAGAATTAGTGGCAATATAATAAGCTACTGTCTTGATTTTGGTTTTAGTATCTCAGTTTTTGTTGATGATATTTGGTAAAACTTCTTTTCAATGATTAAATCATCTTTTGTATTCAGGAATTGGGTTAATTCAGATTTCTTTTCCCTGTTTTTTAGCTTCTACTTCTTTGATTTTAAATGTGTAATCTACTATATGACCATTTTCTCTTATTCTTCTTTGAACTGGATTAATTTGTTCTTCCTCAAGACCTAAATATTTAGCATCAGAAAATAAATTTGGTTGGTTTCATAATAAGTTATTGTATATATTAAAATCAGATTCTAGTTCTATATAATCAGAGTCTGGTTTTAAAGTTTTATTTTGGTATTTTCAAAATTTTTCATAGTTAAAATTTTTTAAATTCTGAAAATCTAAAAGAGTATATTTTTTATTATTAAAATTTATATCTTTAACTATTTCGTCTCCTAAAGATTTAAAGTTATTATATTTTTTGTTTGAATATAATTTATTAATTTCAGAGGTTAACTTTTTTTGACTTTCAATATATACTGTATCTAATTCTATTTGGTGCAATCGATTAACATCACTAGATGTTAGATTTTCAGGATTTTTTGAATTTATAGTTCAAAGGGAATTGAATTTATCGGGAGTGAAATTTATTTGTCTTTTGAGGTAATTACTAATTATTTGATTATTTTTTAATTTTTCATCAATTTGTAAAGCTTCAATATATTTGTCTTGAATTTTAGGAATTCTATTTTTATTATCAACAAAAATTCAATTTCATCTTTGATAGTATTTTAATCAGTTTTTAATATAATCATCATTAATAAAAATTAATTGGAAATTTGCACTATAGTATTTGTCAGGTTCTAGTGAAAATTTGTTATTTTTGTCTATTCCTCATTGGAAATCAACATATTCTTCATAATGATTTTGATAGTAATACAAGAGTTTTTGTAACCTTTCTAAAGGTCGAAGATAGTAAGGATATTGTTCATATAACTTAATTTGCTCTTGTAATTTATAAATATAAAATTCTTGCATTTTTTTCAAAAATTCTTTAGAAGAACTATCCATTTTTGAGTCTTTAACAAAAATTAATGCTTTGCTAAATATTTCTTTTTGTTTTTGTTTATCAATATATGATGTTATTAATTCGATTGTATCTTTAAATTTTTTCTTCCAAAAATCATATTTTAGAAAGAAACTCAAAAAGTTTTTAGATAAATTTCAATAATCATCATATTTCGCTTGATTAATTTGATTGATAGTATCATTGATAAAAGATGAAAAATTTTTTGAAATTGGAAATTCTTTAAAATCTAGAATGAGTTTTTGGAGTTTAAATTTTAATTCATTTAATTCTTTTTGTTGTCAGTTAAATAATTTTAATTTAAAAGATTCATTTTTAGGGGGTTTAGATGGTTTTGCTTTTTCATTTTCTAAGATGTATATATTTGATTTTTGAGGAAAAAAGGAAATATCGCTTTTCTTAAAATAAAAAAGACTTTGAGGTAAAAAAACAAAAGTTGTGGTTGCTAGTGTGGTTGCTAAAAGTAGTGTGAATTTGACACTTTTTAATGTAATAAAATTAAGAAATCTCATATTTTTAAAATATAACACTAATTATAATAATAATATAAATTTATTTGTTTTTAATAATTTAATAATTTTTTCCAATCCAATTTGCTCAATTCCTACAATTATAGTTTTGGTTTTTCACCCTAGTAAAGGATCATTTACTGTAGATTTATTTTTATGATAATCTGATATAACATTTGTAAATTCAATTTGGTTTTTATCTTTAGAAACTGCTTTAGTAATTAAATATTCTAACTGAATTTGGGAATTATCATAATTATTTTCTTTGTGATTTTCTGTATATCAGGTTTGATTTTTTATTTAAAAACATATCTTTAGTTAAGTTTAAGTCAAAATATTTTAATTGGTTTGATTCCACAGATTCAGTCGTATCAATATATCAATACCTTAATGGTCTCAATTGATAATTACTTTGATTTTATTCAAAACAACATTATTTGGTTTTTTCATAATTAATATCAGTAAAATATTTGCCTCAATTTTGTTTATCATTATCTGGAACAGAGTATCTGATTGAAGATGCATTTATATTGTGGTTTTTTGTGTAATTTAAAAAAGTGCAAGTGGTGCAGTTATCGGAGTGACAATTGTTCAAAGTGTATTCGGATCAAATTCATTGATTTTTCGGTTATAAATTGTAGAATTAAAAAATTGCGTTTTTGTAAATAATTGAATTTAAGATTATGTTTTTATACTTTGTGTAATTTTTATCATTATATGCTTTGTTAAAAGAAAATAACCAATACATTTAATTGTATGATATGAACCCCTAAAGTTGGACAATAAAATCCAAAATTAAGGGGTTCATTTTTATGAAACTAAGTTACGAAGACAAAATCAAAATATATCAATTACGTAAAAAAGGATTTACTGAAAAATCTTTAACAATAAAATTTAGAGTAAATCGTGCAATTATAAAATATATTGTCGCACTGATAAATCGTCACGGAATTGAAATTGTTAAAAAGACTAAAAATCAATATTATTCTCCACAAATAAAATTAGAAATGATTAATCAAGTTCTTCTTAAAGGACATTCTACAAGAGAAATTTCACTTCAATATGGATTACCTAATTGAGGGATTCTTTCAAATTGAATTATTCAATACAAGAAAAATGGGTATACTATTGTTGAAAAGAAAAAAAGGAAGGCCATCAAAAATGGGACGTAAACCAAAGAAAACTTGAGAAAAATTAACACCACTTGAAAAAGCTAAACAAGAGATTGAATATCTTAGAACTGAGGTGATTTTCCTAAAAAAGTTAAAAGGGATCCCGTTGGATCAAAAAGACTTACAGAATATAAAAGCCAAAAAGTTAAAGAAATGGTCGACGAAGGATTCTCATTAAAAATTTTATTAAAAATTGCTCAACTATCACGTTCAACTTATTATTATCATCTTAAAAAAATCAATTCAGCTGATAAAAATAAAAATTTTAAAGACGAAATTATATCTATATATAATGAACATAGAGGCAGTTATGGATATCGTCGTATTACTTTAGAACTCAAAAATCGTGGATATTTGGTAAATCATAAAAAAGTAAAAAGACTTATGAATTTGCTAAATTTAATTGGCGGAAATCGTAAGCGTAAAAAATATAAATCATACAAAGGCGAAGTGGGCAAAAAAGCTCCAAACCTTATTAATCGAGATTTTTATTCTAAAAAACCATTGCAAAAATGTTACACTGACATTACTGAATTTGCTTTACCTAGTCATTCTCAAAAACTTTATTTGTCAGCTATTTTAGATGGTTATAATAGCGAAATTATCAGTTTTACTATATCTCGCTCCCCAAATTTATTGCAAGTTGAAAAAATGCTTAAAAAGGCTTTCACAAAAGCTAAATATAGTGGAACAATTTTACACAGTGATCAAGGTTGACAATATCAACATAATAGTTATCACAAATTTTTAAATTCTAAAGAGATAAAAGCTTCAATGTCCCGAAAAGGTAATAGTCCAGATAATGGGATGATGGAATCATTTTTTGGAGTTTTAAAAACAGAAATGTTTTATGGCAAGGAACATACTTTTAAATCGCTTGAACAATTAGAAAAAGCTATTATCAATTACATTGATTACTACAATAACAAAAGAATTAAAGTTAGATTAAAAGGACTTAGCCCTGTCCAATACAGAACTAAGTTCCTTCAATAATTTTTTGTCTAACTTTTGGGGTTCATATCAGTATTGGTTATTTTTGCTATTTAATTTTAAATATTATCGGGAAGATCTTTATATTCGTATTCTTTAGGGTTTTTGAAAAACATTATAGTACTTTGATATGAAGAAACACTTAATTTAAAATTATTCATTCATTCTGAATTACGTTCTAAGAATAAATCGCCACTATCGTCAAGCTCAAATGCCTTCGGTTTTCTTTTAGAACTATAATTTTCAGGCAAATCTCAATTAGTTAAATCAATCGCTTTTCATCTTCCATCAACAAAAACTTCATTTCAAGCGTGAGATCCATCTGCGATTGTTGCTATATCAGAACCAAAGTATGGACCACCTAAAATTCTTACTGGAATATTTAAAATTGTTAATGCAGCTGCTAAATTCATTGAATATCCAACACACTGAATTTCTGGGTTGTTTGTGAAAATTTGAGTCGAATTAGCAAAACCGTAACCATTGTAATTAAAATCTTTATCTCTAGGAGATAAATAAATAGAATTAGTAGCAATATAATAAGCTACTGCCTTTATTTTGGTTTTGGTATCTCAATTTTTATTAATAATTTTAGGTAGAACTTCTTTTCAATGATTAAATCATTTTTTGTATTCGGGAATTGGGTTTTTTCAAATCTCTTTCCTTTTCTTTCTGGCTTCTTCTTTTTTCAAACTAAATGTGTAATCTACTATATAACCATTTTCTGTTATTCTTCTTTGAGTTGGATTAACTAAATATTCTTTAACATTAGAATAAAGAGCATCTGAAAATAAATTTGGATGTTTTCACAATAAATTATTATATACATTAAAATCGGAAAACAATCATATTAAATCAGAGTCCGGAATTATATCTGTGTTTTGGTATTTTAAAAATTTTTCAAAGTTAAAATTTTTTATGTTTTGATAATCTCTAAGACGATATTTTTTATTATTAATATTTATTTTATAAGGATTGACGTAATCATAGGTACCTCAAGGTTGAAAGTTGTTATATTTTTGTTTTGAGTATAGTTGATTGATTTCAAAAACTGTTTTTTCGGGTATTTTATTATATTTTTTATCTTTATTATTATCGAATTGTTCAACATCATTAGCTTTTACTTCTTCAGGGTGTTGTGGATTTATATTTCAAAGCTCTTGATATTTATCTGGGGCAAAGTTAATTTGTCTTTTTATATAATCACTAATTATTTTATTATTTTTAAATTTTGGATCTATTTGTAAAGCTTTGATATTTTTATCTTCAATTTTAGGAATTTGGTCTTCTGGTTTTACAAAAACTCAATTTCATCTTTGATAGTATTTAAGTCAGTTTTTAATGTATTCGTCATTAATTTGAACTAATTGATAATTTCCACTATAGTATTTGCTTGGTTCTAAAGAAAACTTATTGTTTTTATCTATGCCCCATTGAAAATCAACATATTCTTCATAATGGTTTTGATAGTAATATAAAAGCTTTTTTAATCTTTCTAAAGGTTGAAGATAGTATGGATGTTGTTCGTATAGCTTAATTTGTTGTTTTAGTTTGTAAATGTAAAATTCTTTAGGTTTCAGCAAAAAGAATTCAGTAATTTTATCAATATTCCCTTCTTTAATAAAAGATAGTGCTCTAATTAGTATTTCATTTTGGATTTGTTTATCATTGTCTGATGTTATTAAATCTTTAGTGTATTTAAATTCTTCTTTTCAAGATTTATAGTTATTAAAAAAATAGATTCATTGTGTACGTTTTATGTTTCAATAATCATCATCATATTTAGCTTGTTCAATTTTCTTGATATTATCATTAACAAATGATAAAAAATCTTCTGAAATTGGAAAATTCTTAAAATCTAAGACAATTTTTTGAAGACTTAATTTTATTTCTAATAATTCTTCTCGATTCGAATCTGATAGTTTTGTTTTATATTGGTTTAAATCTATTTTTTTTATTTGTAATTTAGGATTTTCATCTTTAATTCGGGAATTAATGGGAACATTTTCCGAAACTAGTTCAGGTCCTGGTTGATTAGAAGTTACCAATTTCTCTTGGACTGAATTTTTTTTATAAGGTATAAGACTTTGACAGGAATAAACAAAAGATGTAGTAACTGGTATACTTGCTAAAAGCAATGTGAATTTAACATTTTTTAATGTAAGAAAATTAAAAAATTTCATATTATTATAATTATAATGGTGATATAGATATATTTGATTTTAATCATTCAAGAATCTTTTTACCTATCTTATTTGTTCAATTCCTATGATTATGGTTTTGGCTTTTAACCCTGATAAAGAGTTGTTTGTTGTAGATTTATTTTTATGGTAATCTGCTATAACATTTGTAAATTCAACTTGATTTTTCTCTTTAGAGACTGCTTTAGTAATTAAATATTCTGACTGAATTTGTGAATTATCATAATTGCTCTCATTGTGGATTTCTGTATATCAGGTTTTATCTTTTTCTTTAAAAATCATATCTTTAGTTCAGTCTAATTCGAAATATTTTAATTGGTTTGATTCTACAGGTTCGGTGGTATCGATGTATCAATACCTTAATTTTGCATTTTCTTGCTCATCTCAGTTGATAATTGCTTTGATTTTATTCACGGCAATAACACGATCCGGTTCTTTTCCAGGATTTATTTTGATAAAAGTGCTACTGTAACTTTGTTTGTCATTACCTGGGTCAGAGTATCCAGTTAAAGTTGCATTTATATTATGGTTTTTTGTGTAATTACCCAAAACTGCAAGTGGTGCAGTTAATGGAGTAATATACGCCAAGTTTGCCCATGGATCATATTCATGGGTTTTCCAGTTATAATTTGAAGAATCGGAAATTGCATTTTTATAGACAATTGAATTTAAAATTATGTTCTTATATTTTGTATAATCAGCTATTGTCTCTTTGAGTTTTATATTTTTTTCATTCAATTGATTTTCTAAATGCGTTTTTTCTTGTTCAAGTTGGCCTTTTGTAATTTTTAGTTCATTTTTATCTTTTTCAAGATTGCTGTTGGTTTCTTTTAGAGAATTTATTTGTGAATTAAACTCAATTTTTTGGTTATTAGCTAATTCTTGAATTTGCTTTTTTTCTCTTCAAGCTTGATCTCTATCTTGAATTGCTTGATCTTTTTCTTTTTGTAATCTTTGGGATAAGCTTTTTATGAAATTAGAATCTCTTTCTGCGGTATCAGCTCTATTTCGGAGATTATTAATTTCGGTGTCTTTTTGTTGAATTGTTTGACGCAAAGTCTCACTAGTTTGTTTTTCTTGTTTGAGTTTTGTATCAAGAAGTTTCTTTTCTTTATCTAATTTAACTTTTTGTTTTTCGAGTTTTTTAAGTCCTTTTTTAGTTTGATCTGATTGAGCGGTTGTTTTATCTAAAATTGTGTTTTGTAGTTCTAATAATTTTGAAGATAATTCACTAATTCTATTAATGTATTGCTCAACAAAATTAATTTGAGCATTTAAATCACTTCCTGTTGCTTGTAAATCTTCTAAAGCAAGCAACTCTTCAATCTCTGTAGTTGAAATATTTAATCCTTTAGCTTTTTCTACAATTTTTTGAGCTTCTACTTTTCTGCTAGCATAAGTATTAGTTAGAGTTGTAATGTTATTAAATAATACACTTGAAAATCTTGCTTGTTTTGCTTGTAATTCTTGAATTTGAGTTTCAATTGATTGGTTTTGTAATTGAAGAGTATTGATTTGTTCATTTGATTTTTGAGTTTTAAAATCAAAATCTTTTTGAGCTACTTCACTATATAAATTACCTAAATCTGTTGATTTTTGAATTAAATTTTTAATACTTGCTAATTTCTCTTCAGTTGAGGCACTTTCATTAAAAACTACCAATTGTTCGTTTAATTTGCTTCTTAACTGTGAAACATCAATACTATTATCAATTTCTCCAAGTAAAAGATTTGCTTTGTCTTTAAGATTCGTATATACAGTTTTAATAGAATCGAAAATACTTTCTACTTGTAAATTGTTGCTATCTAGTTCAGAATTTAAAGTAGCAAGTTGAACTTGAGTATTTCTTAAAGATTCTTGAGTAGATTCTAGCGAGTTTTTGGTTTGTGCTAATTCTGTGTTGATATTATCTAAAGCTTTCTCATTATTTGAAAGTTTTTGTTGTTGTTCAGCAAGTTCTGATTTAGTATTTTCGAGTTCAGTTTTTGTGCTTAAGAAATCTTCTTCTAAAGTAGTTTTTTGGGTATTTAAAGAATCTATTTGAGCTTGAAAAGTTTGAATTTGATTTTCTAAATCACTAATTTGCTTAGCTTGATTTACAATTTCTAACCCTTTTTCTTGATTCCATTTTGTATATAAAGGAATAAGAGCATTTCTAATTAAATCGTATCCTTTAACAATTTTTTCAAAACTATTTTGTACTACATTTAAATCATAGCTTTGCACATCTGAATAGTCATTATTATCTTGAACATCTGCTAATGAGTCATTCATTTGATCTAGCAATTCACTAAAAATGGTTTCTTTTGTTTTTATAAGTTTTAATGTGTTGTTGATTTTAGCTTTAATTTTTTCAGATTGATCTGCACCAAATTGTTCAAAATCAAAATCATTAAAATCTTGTAAACTCTTCTTAAATTGTTTAATTAATTTTAAGTAAAATCTTAATTGACTAGCAAGTTTTTCAGCTAATTCTTTAATTTTTTGATCTCTTTGACCAATTTGTTCTTTAAGAGTGTTTACTTCTTGATTATGTTTATTAATTTGTCCAACAATTAAGCTAATGCTACTATTTAATTGATTAAGAAAAATATTTTGTGATTTTTGAATTAATTTAAAAGCCTTAACTGCACTTTTTGTATCATTAAAGGCAATTTGATCAAGTGAATTTAATAAATTTTTTGCTTTGTTTAGCGATTCAGTAATTCCTTGTTGGGTTTCTTCAGTTAAATTATTGTTTTTATTTAAGAAATTTTTTAGCGTTTTAGTTAAAGCTGAAACTTTTTTAACTAAATTACTTTTTCAATTTTGAAGTGGTTTTTCAAATACTTTATATTCATCTTCAGAGATTTTTTGTTGATTGACTTTACTTAAAAAATCATCTAAATTTTCACTAGATAAATTGCTTTCTTGCAAATTTTGAACTAGAGATTGTAAATTCTTACTTTGTGATTGTAATGTTTGAATTTTTGATTTATCTTCTTTATTTGCAAGACTGTATCTTTGAAATTGCAAATTTAGTTCATTTATTTGATGATTTAAAGAATTAATTTTATTTTGGTTAACTGTTTTTCCGCTCCCAAAACCTATACCAATACCGGCTCCTAGAAGCAATACTCCTGTAAAAGATAGCAGTAAGTTTCTTTTTCTTGATAATTTCATATTGAATCCTTTTTTATTTTTAATAATAATTTTTAGTTTTATATTATTTTTAACATTTATCAAAAGAGCTTTTGAAGTTTGATTTATTGGAAATTTTACTTTTTAAATTTCTTTGATAATAAAACTAAAAAAATAATCAGAAATTTTTATTTAAAAAGTAAAATAGATACTATTGTACTTTTGCTGGTTTTAGATAAGGTTTTATTATTAAAAACAAAAATTAAAGATTAATTTATATAACTTATAATATTTTTACTTTAAAACTAATTTTTTAATTAAATATTTATGTTATAATTACTTTCTGTTGTGTTTAAATGTTTATTAATAATTAAATTAAAAAATATTTACAAAATTAACTAACGAACACTTTAGCGTTAGTTTTAAAGATAATATTTTTTAGATTTTTGTTATTTAAAAATAAAAAACTTTATCTAAGTTAGTGCTATTTACCTCCTTAAGTTTTTTGGTTTAAAAGTTTGCATTTACAATTTTATTTAACTTCAGATAGATTTAAAAATGAAAATAATATTGATGATTTTCGCCTATCATGAAATATGTTATTTTCATCTTTAAAATTGTTCTATACAAACTTTTTAAATTTTTGCGTCAATATTTTTGCTATTTGGGATAGCATATTATAAAAATAGGTATCTTTATAATTAGAGCTATATAAAGTTAGGAGTTAATAACTTTAAAACAAATATCTTTTGTATGACAATTTAATTATAAATGTACTTTTTAAAATACAGAAATAAAAAATATTTTTTTGCAAAAATGTGAAAAAATAACCACAAAATAGATTTTCTTTTTGTGGTTATTTTTTATTAAACTAGAAAAAAATATAAAAATGAATTGTTAATAATTAAGTGTAAATATTGTTATATCTAGAGTTTTATTTATCATTCAATTCACATTTTTAGCTTAAATTAAATTTATAATGTTCAATTCATCTCTGCGTCTAATTCTAATAATATTCTTTAATATTTAAAAAAGAAACAAAAAAGGATACATACTCCATAAGTTATTTTGAGTATCTAACTTTTGGAATACGTATCGCTATTGTCTTAACTATATATTTTCAATTTTTTAAAGACTATCAGGAAGATCTAAATATTCATATTCTTTTGGGTTTTTAAAATACATTAAAGTAGTTTCATAAGAACCTAAATCGAGTTTAAATTTGTTCATATGCTCAGAATTGCGTTCTAAAAATAAATCAACATCATCTCTAAGTTCATATGTTGGTTTTTGAGAGTCTTCACCTTCATATAAATCCCAATTAGTTAAATCAATTACCTTTCATCTTCCGTCAACAAAAACTTCATTTCAAGCATGAAATCCACTCGCGATTGTAGATTTAGAATCTCCAAAGTATGGGCCACCTACAATACGAACTGGAATATTTAAAATAGTTAGAGCTGCTGATAAATTCATGGAATATCCTACACATTTAATTTCTGGGTCGTTGGTGAAAATTTGAGTTGGATTATAAAATCCATATCCATTGTAGTTGAAATCATCATTAGGCAAAACTAAATAACTTGTATTTGCAACAATATAATAAGCAACCGCCCTAATTTTAGTTTTGTCATTTCATTTTTTATTGATAATTTTCGGTAAAACTTCTTTTCAATGATTAAATCATCTTTTATATTCTGATGTTGGATTAATTCAAAGATCCTTGCCTATTTTTTTCGCTTCATCTATAGATAAAGGTTCAATTTTATCAAATAATATTGATCCGTCAATAGATCTTATATTCTTTACTTTTGCTAATTCTTTTGAAATATTAGAGTGGAAAGAACCATCAGAAAATAAATTTGGTTCCTTTCATAATAAATTATTATAGACATTATAACCTTCATTTACCATACTTAATTTGTTAAGGTTATTATATTTTTGATATTTTCAGAATTTTTTGTAATTAAAATTTTTAATACTATGTCCAATTACATGCTTTTTAGATTTTTTGTCATCATCTTCAATTATTCCTATACCATCTTTTTGGAGCTCGAATATCTGATTCACTAAATTTAATTTATTAATTTCGTTAATTACTTGTTGGGAAATTTTTTCTTTTTTGTCATAATAAGTTTCGAATTTTGAACTTCGAACATCATTATAATTAACTTTTTCTGGGTGTTGTTCATTGATAGTTCAAAGTTTATAATGATTGTCTGGAGCAAAATTAATTTGCCTATTTATATAATCAGTTAAAACTTTTTTATTTTTGAATTTAGGATCGATTTGTAAGGCTTTAATATCTTCATCTTTAATTTTTGCAATTTGATCTTCTTTATTTATAAAAATTCAATTTCATCTTTGATAGTATTTAAGCCAATTTTCAACATATTTATCATTAATTCAAACTTGATTATAATTACCACTGTAATATTTACTTGGGTCTAAAGAAAAGTTGTTATTTTTATCAATTCCCCATTGAAAATTCACATATTTATTGTAATTATTTTGATAATGGTACAAGAGTTTTTTTAAACGTTCTAAAGGTTGAAGATAGTATGGATGCTGTTCATATAACTTGATTTGTTGCTTTAGCTTATAAATATAAAAATCTTTTAAGTAATCCCCTAAATCAAGCTCTTTTTTTTGTTGAAAAAGTTTTTTAAGATTGTTTAATTTTTTAGCAAAAGCTTTATTTCATTGATTTTTATCTTCAATTGTTGTAATTAATTCATTTGAATTTAAATATGCACGTTTTCAAGCGTTGTATATTTCCAAAAAATGTTCAAAATATGATGAATGTAAATTCAAAAAATCTATGTCATTTTTAATATTATCTATTTGATTAATTTTTTCATTTATAAAAACTAAAAATTCTTTAGAAAATGGTGAAGTTTTACTCTCTAAAATTGCTTGAAGTTTAAATTTTAACTCTTTTAATTCTTTTTGATATTTAGGGTTTAGTAATACTTCAGGTTTTTCAAAACCTTTTTTATTGATATGCAAATTATTTTCATTACTGTTTTGATCTTTTGGAAAAAAATACACATCTTTATTAGTTTGAACTTCGGGCTTTTTTAAATCGCCTTTATCCTTTTTTTCTAATTTATCTTCAGAATCTTTCTTAACAGGTTTAATTTCTTCTTCTACTTTAATTGCTACTGATGAAGATTGTTGTTGATTATCATAATTTTTATTGTCTTGTTTTTGAGAATTACTTTGATTTTCTTTTGGATGATTTTTTTCACATGAAACTAAAATAACCACTAAAGGAAAAGGTGATATTAAAACCGATAATGCTTGAAGTTTTTTAGAAGATAAAATTCTTTTAAATTTCATATTAATTTAATTATAATTAAATACATCGCCCTAATATTTAAAATATTTTAATTTTTTTCAATTTCTTCTATTCCTACCACTGGGTATCTAGAGCTAAGTGTTGGTTTCATAGCAAAATCATCAGCAGGATTTTCTCCGTATCTTTCTTCGTCATAAATCGATGATGAAGAAGCGATAACATCAGTAAATTCTATTTGATTTAAGTTATCATTAGTTAATCTCAAAATTAAATATTCTGTAGTTGTTTGTAGATATAAACTATCACCAGTTTCTGATGTTTCTATTTTTGAATAGTATGTATGATCTTTTGTCTCAAAAAGCTTTTGGTGATCATATTCTATATCCGTATATTTTAATTTTTTAGCATCATCTGACTGATAAGTATCTATGTAATAAACTCTGAATGTATGTTTTAAAGCTTGGGGATTTCTTACTCTAACTTTGAATTTGTTAATAACCGAAACTTTTTCTGGTTCTGTTCCTGGATTTAACAAAGTGAAATATTTTCCGTAATCTATATGATCTTTATAGTGTTCTACATCAGAATATCCTGTTACTGCTTGATTAAAGTAATTATTTTTAAGTCATACACCCTGTCCTTGGGTAGCATTTTTATAAACATTTGATTTTAAAATAACATCTTTATATTTAGTATAATTTTTTGTCATAGTAATTAAATCACTTTGAGCTTTTGATAATTTAACTTTGTTTTCATTAATTAAATTATTTTGACTTTGAATTTGTGAATTTAGTTGAGAAATTTCTGTATTTTTTTGTTGAATCTCTTGTTCTTTTAATGATAAAAGATTCTTTTGAATTTCTGAGTTATTTGCTTTAGATTTTCAAGTTCTTACTTGTTCTTCTAAATCTTCAACTTGATTTGTAAGATGTCCAATTGTTATAGCTTTACCTTTAATTTCAAGATTTGCTAAATCTAAATTCTTTTGAAGATTGTCTTTTTCTGTTTTTAATTTTTTAATTTTATTATTACTATTATTATTTTTGTTAGAAATTTCTTGACTTGTTTTTGTTTTAATTTCATTAATAATTTCATTTTGAAGACTAATACTTTTTGATGTTAAATTCATAATTCGAGTTGTATACTCATTAATAAAATTACTTTGTTCATCAAAGCTATTTCTAGGAACTTGTAAATCACTTAATTGAAGTAATTGATTAAGTTCTGATGTATCAATTTTATATTCTTTAGCTTTAGAAATAAAAGCAGTTGCTTCTGATTTTCTTTGATTATAATCTTGTAAAATCTTGGTAATATCAGTAGCTAAAGTATTTGAAAAGGTAGTTTGTTTTTCTTGCAGAGAGTTTACAGTTCCTTGAAGTTCATTTTTTGAAGTTCTTAAACTTGTGATTGAATCTTCTAAAACTTTAGCTTTAGCATCATAATCTTTTTGTAAAATATCTCCATAAGTATTATTAAAATTTGTTGAAAGATTAATTAAAGAATTAATTTTTGATTGTCTTTGTTCTAAAGTATCAGTATCTTCAATATTTAAAATTGATTGATTAAGTTGAGTTCTTAAACTTTCTAAATTAATACTGCTATTTGCTTTATTAATTAAAGTATTTGCTTTTACTTTAAGATTATCATATATTGCTTTAATAGCATTAAAGTTATTTAAAGCTTCTTCTTTGTTAGCAGTAATTTCGTTATTTAAAGTTTCTAGTTGGTTTTGAGTAAACACTAGAGAATTTTTACTCTCAGATAATTGAGTTTGAATTAATGCTAAAGAATTTTGAGTATCTTCAAGTTCTTTTTGTTTTGATGCTAACTGTAATTGAATATCTTGTAATTGTTCTTTAGTAGTGTTTAAATTCTCTAAAGTATTTTGGTATTTAAATCGAAGAGGAACAACTATGCTTATTTTGTATTCTTCAATAATTTGTTGAGCAAATGCAAGTGTTTGATTAACAATTGGAGTGAAAGTTTGAGCATAATTTTCGGCAGTGTATTTGTTTTTAAGCTCTTTTAATGTGTTAATTTGGTTTTTAAGACGATTTGCTAAACTTTCAGCATTTAAATCATCAGTGCTTCTAATGGTTTGTTCAATTCCACCTAAAACAGTAATTTGATTTTCAAGTACTGAATTTAAATGATTCATTAAATCTTCTTTGGTTTTAGAAAGATTTTCTTCTAAATTGGTTTTTTGGGTATTTAAAGAATCAATTTGAGTTTGAAGGGTTTTATTTTGACTTTCTAAAGAACTAATTTGTTTAGCTTGATCAACAATTTGTAAACCTTTTTCTTGATTTGATTTTTTATATAAAGGAATAATAGAACTTCTAACTAAATCATATTCTTTAAAGATTTTTTCAAAAGTTTTTTGTACTGTATCCAAATCATAATTTTGAACATCTGAATAATCATTGCCATCTTTATCATCAACTAAAAATTCTTTCATTTGATCAAGTATTTCAGTAAAAATAGCTTTTTTTCTGGTTATAAGATTTAAAGTTTTACGAATTTTGGTTTTGATTTTTTCAGATTGATTTGCATCAGTTTGTCCAAAATCAAAATCTTCAAAATCTTTTAAACTCTTTTTAAATTGTGAAATCATTTTTAAATAAAAACTTAATTGACTGGTAAGTTTTTGAGATAATTCTTTAATTTTTTGATCTCTTTGACCAATTTGTTCTTTAAGATCATTTACTTCTTGGTTGTGTTTGTTAATTTGTCCAACAATTAAATTAATGCTAGTATTTAATTGATTAAGAAAAATGTTTTGAGCTTTTTGAACATCCTTAAAAGCCTTAACTGCACTGTTTGCGTCATTAAAAGTGATATCTTTTAATGATTTTGATAAGCTTTTTGCTTTATTAAGTGAGTTAGTAATTCCTTGTTGAGTTTCTTTAGTTAAATTATTGTTTTTGTCTAAAAGATTTTTTAGACTTTTAGTTAGAGTTGAGACTTTTTTAGCTAAATTACTTTTTCAAGTTAAAAGTGGTTTTTCAAAAGCTTTATATCCAGTTTCGAAGATTTTTTGTTGATTTAATTGATTAAGTAAATCGTTTAAATTTTCATTATTTAAGTTACTTTGTTGTAAGTCTTGAACTATAAATTGCAAATTCTTGTTTTGAGATTGTAATGTTTGCACTTTTAACTTATCTGCTTTATTTGCAAAATTGTATTTTTGAAATTCTAAATTGAATTTGTTGATTTGATTTTCATAAATATTTTTTGTAATTCCAATAGCTATACCTGAAGTAATACCCATAAGAGAAATTCCTCCAAGAGCTAATAATAAGTGCCTTTTGGCTATTCTTTTCATATTTGAACCTTTCTTAGTAATTAAATTGGTAATTTTTATTAAAAGAACTTTTGAGATTCTTTTAAATGTGGAATTTTTAATATATTAGAATTTTGCTTTTTTCAGATAAAGTTTTGTTTTAAAACTACATTTTTAATTTTTAATCAAATATTTATATGCTATAATTATTATCTACTGCATTTGAATATTTACTATTAATTAAATTAAAAAAAAAAAAAAAATTGCGTAATTTTATTATTAAAAATTAATATCAGTTATAAAAAACCATATTTTTGTAAGAATTTCGTTAAAAAACAAAAAAACTTTATCTAAATTTTGCTATTACCTCCTTGAGTTTTTATTTAATTAGTTTGTATTTTATAATTTAATAAACTTCAGATATATTTAAAATTACTCACATACAAACTTTTAATATTTTATTGTCAATAATTTTTATTGTTTTAGCAAAAAACTTAAATAAGATATATAAAAGCAACTTAAAACAAGATTTTCAAAGTAAACAATTTTTATTGACATCTTAATTATATTTGGAATTTTAAAAATACTTATAAATAAAAAGAGTTTTTTGAAAATATGCAAAATTACCACAAAATGGTCTTATTTTGTGGTTTTTGGTATATTTTTTAAAAACTTTTATGAGAATATAATAATTAAGATGATTAAATATTAAAAAATAAAAGCTTAGTTCTTTGGGTTATAGAACTAAGTTTTTAATAGTCTTTTTCCTAACTTTTTTAATGCATATTATTATTTAATTTAATTTTAAATGCTATCAGGAAATCCTTTATATTCATATTTTGAAAGATTTTTGAAAAACATCATAGTTCTTTGATGTGAAACAATATCAATTTGGAGTTTGTTCATTCATTCTGAATTTAGTTTTAAAAATAAATCTTTATTATCTCTAAGTTCAAAATTTAAGTTATTGTCATTATTTTTTCGTTTAATCCCAATTTGTTAAATCTATTACTTTTCGCCTTCCGTCAACATAAACTTAATTCCAAGAATGTTCATCCCTTGAAATTGTTGCAGTTGTAATAACAGCAAAATAAGTGCTTAAAATTTTAACTGCAATATTTAAAATTGTTAGTGTCGCTACTAAGTTCATCGAGTATCCTAAACATTGAATTTCTGTTTCGTTTGTAAAAATTTGAGTCGGTTTATAAAATCCATTACCATTATAAATTAAATTTTTGTTTCATCGGAGACAAGCAAGCTGTATTAGCTATATTATGAATAGACAATTGCTTTGATTTTATTTTTTTCATCTCAATTTTTATTGATAATTTGAGGCAAAAATTCTTTTTATGATTAAATCATTTTTTGTGTTAAGAAATTGAATTAATTCATTGTACATCATCCAGAACAGATTTATCTTTCTACATTTTTTCTTAGGTTAGAGAATTTGTATAATCTAATACATAATTATATTCTTTTGTTATTTTATGAACAGGTTTTATTAATTCTAAATATATAAATTTATATAAAGGACCAGAAAATAAATTTGGTTTTTCTCATATTAAATTATTATAAATTAACTCTTTAAAACTAATTTTTTAGTCTATAATACGAAAAATAACTAAAAAATAAATTATAAGGAAATATCGTGAAATCATTATTTTTTAAAATTGGTGATCCTATTTCAAATCTAACAGAACTTTCATCATCTGTTTCAAGTCACGCAAATGTTGAAACAAAAAACCAAAGTTTTCAAGTAATAAAAACACAAGAAAAAAGTTTATTTAAAGAAATATCTACTGATTTAGAGAGTAAAAACAAAATTATTTTTAATAATTTAAATAAATTGCAAGAAGAGAAAAAAACGCTTTCAGAATTTTTTAAAAATATAAAAAAAGAAGATTTAGAAAAGTTATCTAAAACAATTTTATCTGAATTAATAAAAGAAAATAAAATATCTAAAACTGATTACGAAAAAGCAATCAATAATATCGAGAATCAAAGTCACCAACAATTTAAAGATTTTATATCAACATTTCAAGATTATTCTAATGAATATGAATTTCAAAATTCTAACAAAAAAAGTTTTGAAGATGAAACTCGCTGAATAGCAATAAACCCTTACAAAGGATATGAAGTAAATATTAGCGAAGAAGAAAATTCAAAAACTCACGCTTTAGCATTTGAACAGCTAAGTGTTAAAAAAACTCAATTTGAATTGATAACAAAAAACTTAATACCCGAACTAAAAAAATGAATTTTAGCAAAGAAAATAACCTTAGAAGCAGCTCTTGCTCCTAGTAGTGCTTCTATTGTTGCTACAGGTATTACATTAAGCGACAAAATAAAAAACGGAAAATTATTCAAAAAGTATTTTAAAAATTATTATCAAAACAAAATAAAAAATCTTACAAAAGAATCTTTAGAAGCAAAAGAACAAAGGCTTCTAAAAATTTCTTTAGTTTCTTCTGCGATTTCACTTTCATTTCAATATACTATTGAACAAATCGAAAAGCACATCAACGACATACAAAATCAAATAAAAGAGAGTGTAGAATTATATTTTGGACCTCATGAAGTATTTAATGATTTTAAAAATTGACATGGTAAAATCTGATCGAAATTATCTTTTACTAATGAAATTATTAGTTGAGTTTTAAGCCATTATATTCCAGGTAATTTTCCTCAAGCTTGATACGACAGATATTTATTTTATTTAAAGAAAACAACTAGTTTAAAGACATTTCATTTTATTTCTCTTGGTAATGATTTACTAGCTATATGACTTAATGTTGATGAAATAAAAAAATTAGATAAAGCTCTCGATTATCTCGATAGTAAAGAAGAAGAATTCAAAGAAGCATTAGAAACATTAAATAGTGGAATAGAATCTCTAAGAGAAGATAAATGAGTAGTTGTTAAAGAAAGTCGTAAATCAGATTATTATTCTCGTGGAGGAAGAGGAGGAAAAAACTTACTTTTTAAAAATCTCAAAACTGATAAAGTAAAAACACTCGAAGAAATGCTTGAATATAGTAGGGAAGAGTTAAAACTTTGAGGGTTACAAAAAGTTTATAATCATAAGACCGGATGATATATACGAAGTATTCCGAATAAAGATAAATCAGATAATTTAGGATAAAAAAATGCTAGTTTTTTCAATAATATTGTCGCTTATTTTTGTTGGAACATTTTATATTTCTTCTCAAAAATGATTAAAAAACTATTTTTCAATAAACATGTTTATTATTTTTATTGACTTATCAATTGAAAAAATCAAATATAATCAGGATAATTTTTTTCAAAATCCGTTACTAAACAAGGCAATTAATGAGTTTATTGAGCAGATAATAAAAAAGAAAAAATTTGTTTCTTTTTATTTATTTTGAACTTTTGTTTCTGTTACTTTATCTATTACTACCTTGGTGCTTTATAATTATTTTTTAGTTGAAGAAGCAATTGTATTTAATATTCTGTTGCCAATTATATCAATTTTAATCCCTATATGTTTTTCTTCTTATTTGATTTTATTTTTAAATAAAAAGAAAAAATTTAAAAAGGTTCTTAAAAAATATAATTTTGCTAAAAAAAATAACATTAAACAAATTTCACAATCAATGAATTATCAAAAACAAGAAAAAACAAAAACCATTGCTTTCTCTTATGAATTAGCTTTTACATTTAAAATTAAAAATATTTTTCAAAAATGAAAAAATTTAATTATCTACGAAGAAAAAATTAAACAAATATTTGGTGAGCAAGCTCAGTCAATTATGTATATTTACATTTATGACATTAATAATTTCAAAGCACCTTATTTTGTATTTGAAAACAAACTCATGATTAAACATTATAAGGAAGCAAAATGAATCTAATTTATGGAACATACATAAACTGATCTATCTTTTTTGCCATAACATGTTTATTTTTTCTTTTTTACTTATTCTACCGTGCATGATGAATAAAAATAAATGAATTTTTATATTCCTTCGGAATTAAAAAAATTAAATTCTGCCTAGAAAATAAAATTAAAGTTCATCCGTTTTTTGTAAAAGGTATTGAGAGTATTTGTAAAAGTTTTAAAACTAGAAATTTAAAAATAATTTATCAATATATTATTTCAATATTGCTTTTGAATATAATTTTAAGTCTTTTAATTTGATTATCATGAGTTCCGGACTCTAGAAATTTACAATCAGTAAATATTAAAAATTTTTATTTGTATATTTTTAACATAATTTTTTTGATTCTTTTAGCTATAGCAATAGCAGAAATTGTATTTTGAATTATTTATGTTATTATTAAAATTTTACATATTAAGAAGTTACAAAATTTATCTAAAAAACTTAAAATAGATGTTCAAAGTCCATTGTTTGATTTAACAATAAGCAGAAAAGAAATTTTAAATTTAAATATTAAGGGTTCTTTAAAGAATTTTCAAAATTATAAATTAAGTGTTAACTCAAATAAACAACAGTTCTTTATATCTAATTTATCAACTAATAAATTGGTAAAAAACTATAACGAATCAATTTTATGGAATAGGGATGTCTTGAAAGAATACCTAAATGATAATAAAGAAGATGCAAGATATATTCATTACTTATTAATTGTGTACTCAAATCGAACTGATGCAGAATTTTATGATGTCAAAAATGAAGATAATATACAATTTTTTATGGAATTGGAAAAGTATTATTAATAAAAAATTTAAAAAAAAAAAAAAAAAACTTAGTTCTGCAAAAAAGAACTAAGTTTTTAATTGTTGTTATATTAATAAATATGATAGATAATTTATAATATGAATCTCTTAAATTTAGATTTTTGCTGTCAAAATTTTGAGATTCATATAATCTTTATGTTATTTTAAATTATAAAATGCCAACACTATGATTCTTGAAACTCTAAATTAAATATATTTATTGCAATATTTCAAGAACTGATTTTATTTTGATTAATAATATTGGTAATCTCAAAAAAGAAATTTTTCTTTGTTCTGAGTTTTGTAATGATTTTTTGTTTTTATTTTTTTCAATTTTTAATATTTATAATTAAATGTTTTATTTTATCTTTTAAATCTTAATGATAATCAAACTGGTAAATGATCTGAAACATTGTTTCTTAGAGCAAATCAGATGCTATTAGAGTTTTTATCTAAATTTTCTCCGGTATTAAGTCTTTTTCTGAAAATTCTTTGATATTCACTATCTACATAGTTTTTAAATTCGGAATTTTCCATGTAATTTTTAAAAATATCAAATTTAAATCAGTCTCGATTTTGTGGGTCTTGAACAAAATTGTTCCCATCATAAAACATGCGATCATATGGTTCGGCATATGCTAAATCATATTCTCCATCTAAAACAGCATCTTTAATGCTTTTTGAACTTTTTAAAGAGGTGCTTGCACTATATTGATCTTCTCACCCGCTTAAATAACCGTTAGTTACTAAGTTCACAAAAATATCAGAAGAATTTGCTGGAATATTTGTATCAGCTCCAAAAACTATATTTTTAGCTCCGTTTTGTTTAAAGTAATCAAATACTTTGTCTAAATTAAATGCCTCTGCTCCTTCTTGTGAACCAATTTTTCTGGTAAATCTTAAGTTGCTTGGATAAGTATAATTTAAATCTGCAAAACTAACTTCACCTTCTTTTCTACCTGGTGAATCAAAGTGATCAAAAATGGTGGTAAATGCTTTTCGAGTACCGTTGACTTTAAACATCACTCCAAATGGAGGACGAACATATGCTGTTGAATCATATTCATCTTCAAGCGGATATTCAACATAATCTTTAAAAGATTTTTTAACACTTCCATCTTTAAAAGGAAGTGGAGAAACTTTATTTGTATCATATAAAATGACCACCGATTCTTTAACTGCTTCAGAGGAATTTGAATTGTAATCACTTTCAGGTTGATAAACCATTTCATAATGACGATTTGTCATTGAATTGAGCTTATCAACAATTAAATTTACTGAATCTCATTTTCCATTATTAATTTCAGTTAATCCAATTACATCTGGATTAATTTCTGAGAGAACTTTGCTAATAACAGAAACTTTAAATTGATTTTCATTTCTTTTTGAATTTGGATAATTTAAAATGTTTCAATGAACAATTTTTAAACCTTCAGCTGATTGGACTCTTGGTCTAGCTGTTCGACGTCTAGAGTTTAAAACAACCTTATTGAAAGCTTGGGTTTTTAAGTAATTGTTATTTTGTATACTGTTTTTTGTGGATAAAGATACCAAATCAACATTATTTGAATTATCTTTATCGTTGCTATTAACAATAGCTTTATCTTTTTGTAAAGTGTTTTGATTGTGAACTTTTGTAATATTTACTTTAAAATTTTCCTTTGAGTTTTGTAATGCTTGAGAAAGCGATTTAGCAAAATCACCTTCACTGTGAGAGATTGGGTTTGTAGTGCAAGAAGCAGAAGTAATAACTGCAATTGCACTACTTGAAATAAGACTTATTAACTTAAAAATAATTGATTTTTTCATAGCCCCATAAGTATAAATTACCTTGAATAAAAGTCAAGATTTTTTTAAAAAAACTATGGAAAAATAACCACAAATTAACTCCATTTTAAAGGTTTTTAACTTTTTATTTCTCTTAGATTATTATTGTCTTTAAATATTGTAAAATTAAGATAGCGTAACTATTTTTTAAGGGGGCAAAATGATTAATAAAGTTAAAGGAACAATTGATTATTCAATTGGTCAATACACTAAAAAAAGAGCCGCTCTGAGTATTTTTGAATACTTAGTAGAAAAGTTTGGGTTTTCAATGATCGAAACTCCAATTTTAGAATATGCTGAATTATTTAAACGCACAAATCAAAACAGTGACATGGTCCAAAAAGAGATGTTTACTTTCGTTGATAAAGGTGGTCGAGAAATTGTTTTAAGACCTGAAGGTACTGCTTCGTTTGTACGAGCATTTGTTAATAATAAATGATATGCACAAAGTGAAATTGATAAATTCGCTTATTGAGGACCAATGTTTCGATATGAGCGTCCACAAAGTGGAAGATATCGGCAATTTTATCAAGCTGGGGTTGAATATGTAGGAAATAAAAACCCTTATAAAGATGCCCATGTTATTTTCACTGGTCAGTTATTAATGGACTTTTTTGCACAAAAAGCAGGAAAAAAAGTTGAATTAAAAATTAATTCCATTGGAGATGAACAAACCAGAATTAAATACCAAGAAGCTTTAAAAGAATTTCTGCTTCCTTACAAAGATCAATTAAGTGAAATATCCCAACAACGCCTTGCTTCAAATAATGTGTTAAGAATTTTAGATGATAAAGTTGATTCAAAGTTGCCTTTTATGAAAAATGCTCCTCAAATTTCTAATTTTTATTCACCTGAATCCAAAAAATATTTCCAAGATGTTCTTGACAAACTTGACTTATATGAATTTAAATACAAAATTGATCCAAATTTAGTTCGTGGATTAGATTATTATGACGAAATTGTTTTTGAATTTGTCGGAAAAACCAATCAAGGAGAAACAACTCTAATTGGAGGAGGAAGATATTCAAATTTAATTGAAGAATTAGGAGGTCCAAAACTTTCTAGTGTTGGATTTGGATTTGGTGTTGATCGTATAATTGAATTTTTAGGCGATCTTTTAGATGATACTGATAATACTAGAATAGTTCCAAATCTTGGTTTTGTTGATAATAGAGACATTTTAATTGGAGCTTCTGAAAAAGCCAGTGTTTTAGAAAATTTATATTCATTTTACTTAGGTTTAAATTTTGAAGGAGATAATTTTAAAATGACTTTTGTTCCTGAATTAACCAAGAGTAAAAAGCTTTTTGAGATGGCTAAAAAACAAAATGTTCGTTTTTTACTTTATGAAGATCCAAAAATTTCAAATCCAGATATAGTTGTTCTCAAGGATTTAGTTAAAAATAAAAAAATTGAACTTGATCTTCTAGATATGGAACTAGCTTCAAATGATTTATATGGATTTATAATTAAAAATACTTAAAAGGAAATTGTATGAATAAAACAATTAAAAATAATCAGCTAAGAATTTCTGATCAAGGGAAAGAAGTTACTCTTTATGGATGAGTCGCAAATAAAAGACGTTTTGGAGAATTAAATTTTGTTGATTTAAGAGACAAATACGGAATTATTCAATTGGTTTTTAATCAACCAATTAATTTTTCAAAAGAAAGTGTATTAGAAGTTTTTGGAACTGTAGTCCAAAGAAAAGATCCAAATCCAAGCTTAGAAACTGGAGATATTGAAATTTTGGTTAAATCTTACAAAGTTCTTTCAGTAGCTCAAGAACTCCCATTTGCCATTAAAGATGATTTAGAAACTAAAGAAGATTTGCGTTTAAAATATCGATTTTTAGATTTGCGTCGTCCAGTTATGCAAAAAACTCTTAAATTAAAAAATGATTTATTTTTTTCAATTAGAGAGTTTATGCACTCACAAGAATTTATGGAAATTGAAACTCCAATGCTTGCAAAAGCAACTCCTGAAGGTGCAAGAGACTTTTTAGTTCCGACTCGTAATAAAAATGAATTTTTTGCCTTGCCACAATCTCCGCAGTTATTTAAACAATTATTAATGATTTCAGGATTTGAAAGATACTATCAATTTGCTCGTTGTTTTAGAGATGAAGATTCTCGAAAAGACCGTCAACCTGAGTTTACTCAACTTGATATTGAAACAAGTTTTTTAGATGTGTCTTCATTTATGGAAATTATTGAAAATCTCTTTAAACACTTTATGAAAAAAGTCATGAATGTTGAAATTGCAACTCCATTTAAAAAGCTTCGCTTTAATGATTGCATTCGTGATTACGGAAGTGATAAACCAGATTTACGTTTTGAAAATAAAATCACTGATATTGACAATTTTTGTGATGATTCAGATTTTGAAATCATTAAAAATGCTCCTTCAAAAAGACTATTAGCAATTGATGAAATAATTACAAAAAAAGATTTTAAATTCCTTGAAGAAATTGCTAAAAAAAACAAAGCAAATATATTATTTTACTTTACCTTAGAAAATAATGAACTTAAAGACACAAATTTTGCTAAAAAAGTGCCTCAATCAGTTGAAAAATTAATCAAACAAATAGGAAAAACTACTGGAACATATTTAATTGTTGCTAATGAATATGAAAACGCTTCTCAAGCCTTAGGGGCTTTAAGGGTTGAACTTAACGAAAAATACAACTGAGCTAAAGATGAATATAATTTTGCTTGAATTATTGATTGACCGATGTTTGAATACGATAAAGAAAATAATACCTGAATGGCTGCTCATCACGCTTTTACTCAATTTGATAATACTCTAGAAGAAATCAATACATTGCCAAAAAGTCAACTGAAAGCTAAAAGTTATGATTTAGTGTTAAACGGATTTGAGCTTGGTTCTGGATCTGCACGTATTTACGATAGAGAAATGCAAGAAAAGATGTTTGAACTCATCGGAATGGATAAAGAACAACAACAAAATAAATTTGGATTTTTCCTTAAAGGTCTTGATTATGGAGTTCCACCACACTGTGGAATTGGTTTGGGTATTGATCGTTTAACAATGATATTAACTAAAAATAAAACCATTCGTGATGTTATTGCATTTCCTAAAAATGCTAAAAGTGTGGACGTTTTTACAAACGCTCCTTCTGGTGTTGAACAAAATCAACTTGATGAATTATTTATTAAAATAAAGGACTAAAATATTTTAAAAAAATGCTCTTTAATTTTGATTTTTCAGATATAATTAAAAAGCATTTACACAAAACCACAAAAAGGAGGACCATATGGCTATAGTACCAAAAAGAAAGACATCTAAACAACGTAAACACAAAAGAAACAGTCACTCTGCTTTAGAAATGCCTAACCTTGTTGCATGTAAAAACTGTACACAAATGATCGAACAGCATGTTGTATGTAAATTTTGTGGTTTTTACAAAGGTAAAAAAGTTCAAGGATACGTTGCACTTAACGACCGTATTCAATAATTAATTTTAGTGTGGAAAATAACCGGAAAAATCTTTTTTCTGGTTATTTTTTTATTTTTGATTATTAACAAAATGAAAAGAGGTTAAAAATGTTACTTTATAAATTAGGAGAAATTGTTTACAAAAACAATAATAATTTAATTTTAGAAAGCAAAGGAGATGGACATATTGTAGTTATTTCCAATGAATCGAGATACCAAGTCCATGACAAAATTAAAATGTATTTTTATGAATACAACACCGAATATAATAAAACTACTTATGGTTTTAAAGATTTTAAGGAGCGTTTATTATTTATTGATTTAATTTCAATTGATAAAATTGGTCCAAAAATTGCTATGAATATTCTTGATCAAGGTTGAGAATATATCGCAGAATTAATTACTCAAGAAAATTGACAAGAAATTGCAAAAATTCCATTTGTTAATGAGAAAACTGCTCGCTTTTTATGCGTTGAATTATCTGGAAAATGAACCAAAATTATGAATCGCAAAATCAAAGACAAAAGTACTTCTCAATCATTACTTAAACAACTTAGCGAAACACTCAATACCCTTGGGTTTAAGAAAAAGCAAATTGATTTTGCTGTTTCTAAAGTTGATACATCAAAAAATCTAGAACAAATGATTGAAGATAGCATCGAAATCATCGCAACTAATCAAAATGAAATCAATCTTGCGTCCGCATAATTTTAAATCATTTATTGGACAGCGTAAACTAATTAAAACAATTAAGGCGATGATTGATAGTTCACAAAAACAAAACAAAATCTTAGATCATATTTTACTACACGGTTTGCCAGGCTTAGGTAAAACCACTTTAGCCACAATTATCGCAAATGAAACTAATAAAAATATTCATTACATTCAAGGAGCTAATATCGAAAAGAAAGCTGATATTATTTCAGTTTTATCACTAGTTAAAGAAGGAGATATTGTCTTTATTGATGAAATTCATAGCATTAATAAATTAGTTGTGGAGTTTCTTTATAATGCTATGGAAGATTTTGTTTTTGATTTAATTATTGGGGTAGATGCAAATGCTAAAGCAATTCGAATGAAAATTAAACCATTTACATTAATTGGGGCAACAACCAAATTAAACGAAATATCTCAACCATTAAAAGATCGCTTTGGTTTTATCGGACGATTTGTTAATTATGATTTGCATGATTTAATACAAATCATCCAAAATTCAGCTAAAGAGCTAGAAATTCAAGTTCCCGAAGCTCAAATAAAAACTATCGCTTCATATTCTCGTTCAACTCCTCGAATTGCTAATCATTTACTTAGTCGAATTAAAGATTTTGCTATTTCCCTAAATAATGGAGTTATTGATCATAAAATTATCAAAAAGACTTTTAGTTATTTGGAATTATACCCACTTGGTCTTTCTAAAGATCACATTGAGTATTTACAAGTTTTACGAGAGGGCTTTGATGAAAAAGCTGTCTCGCTAGATGTAATAACAGGACTAATATCCACATCTAAAGAGAATATTCTCAATGATATTGAGCCAATTTTGCTATATTTCAAACTCATTGAAAAAAATTCTAGAGGTCGAAAAATTACTTCTAAAGGAGTTGATTATTTAATTAAAGAGAAACTCTCGCTTAGTTAAAAGAATAAGCTTAAAAATCACTATTTTTGGTAAAATATATAAATATGAAACCTATTAAAGAATTTTTCAAGTTAAAAAATTGAAAAAGAATTTTAATTAGCGTTTTAACCCTTGGATCTGCTGCAATAACTATTGGTTTTGGAAGCAAATATTATATTTCTCAAAATGTTAATAAATCAATTGAATATGGGGGCGGTCTTGAAGTTGTTGTTCAAGTAACATCAAATGGAAAAAACGCTGATAAAATTTTAACTGAAAATGTTAATAAATCTCTTTTTGATCGTTTAACTGGCGGAACTGGTTTAAATGGTGTTTCTGTAAGCTCTGAAGGAGATGGAAAAATTCGAATTACCAAAAGTGGTGATTTAAATGATTCTCAAAGAGATCAATTTTTAAAGGAAATTACTAATAAACCAGTTTTAACATTTACTGATTCAAACTTAAAACCTTTGTTTTTTGATGGGACTTTTGTTGAAGATGGTTCCTTAGATAAAGGAACTCCGGTTAATTGAATTCCTCCATTTGCTACCAATGAAGCTAAAAGCATAATCCAAAATAATGGTAGAAATGTTGTTGAATTAAAACTAGCTAATCAAGAAGCAATAAAACAATGAACTAGTGCTACTTTAAACATTTCAAAAAGACAAAATCGTTCAATTTTGATGTGATTAAATATTTTGGAATTAATTGATTTAGCTAAAAATAAATATCCAAAAGATTGAGCTGAAGCTCGTGAGAATTTATGAAATTTTGTTCATGTGGGAAATAAACCTTTTGAAATAATTACCGATCCAGTTACAAAGCAACCAAATATTCGTCCAAATCCCTTTAAAAAAAATGTAATCGACATTGAGGGTCGTTATTTAATTAGTGTTGCCAATGTAGATGGTCCGTTAAATAGTGAAAAAATTGTTATTAACGGAAATTTTACCAATAATCAAGCAACTAATTTAGCTAATCGAATTAATTTTGGATTAAGTAATTATAATTTATCAGTTGTTTCAACTCACTATTTAGATTCAACATTGCAAAATAAATCATTTTTATATGCAATGATTGCCGGATTATTAGTATTTATTGCAATTGCAGTCTTTATGATTATTAATTATGGATTGCTTGGAATAATTAGCTCATTTTCAATTGCTTTATATATGTTCCTTGTATTACTAATTTTCACTGCAATTAAAGGTGAATATAGTCCATCAACTTTGGCTGCTTTAATTATTGGGATTGGAATTAGTGTTGATGCTAACGTTATTACTTTTGAGCGACTTAAATCCGAAGTTTATTCTGGAGATTCCTTGGATAAATCCTTCAAAACGTCCAATCGACTCTCGCTTTCATCAATTATTGATGCAAATATTACAACTATAATTATTGGGTTTATTCTATTTTACTTAGGAACTAAAGAAGTTAAAGGATTTGGAATTACGCTAATTTTGTCAATATTCTTTACATTGGTAGTTATGCTAATATTTACTCGTTTCCTTGCAACATTAATTGTTGGAACAGGATTTTTTGATAAAAGATTATTATGACTAGGAATTAGAAAAGCTAAAATTAATAATCCCGGTAAATTTACAAGAAAAATTAACAATATTGATTATCTAAATAAAGCTAAATGATTTGCTTTAGGATCGGCACTGTTTATTCTTGCTTCGTTAATTGTTTTTGGTTCTATTGCTGGTGCAAATCAATCATTTTGAACCGGAATTAACAGATCGTTAGAATTTAGTGGCGGAATTGATATTTCAATTTTAACTCAGGGAGATTCTTTTGGAAATTTAACAAAATCTCAAGCTGAAGCAATTCAAAAAGAAATTATTAAAAATGCTCAAAATATTAACCTAATAGATGCAGCTAAAATAATTTCAATTCATAAAGGAAGTTTATCAACTGAAAACTACATAATCAGCATTAAAACATCGCAAGTTCTTTCTCCAGAACAAATAGCTCAAATTCGTGAAATAGCTCAAAATATTAGAAGTGATGTTTCATTATCAGAACTTCAAGTTCTTCCTTCTGAAGCTTCAAAAATTGTTGTAAATGCTTTAATTGCGGTCGCTGTTGCTTTTGTGGGAATTATTGCTTATACCTTAATTAGAATGAATTGAACTTTTGCTATAGCTGCTGTAATTGGTTTAATGCATGACTTTGTCATTGTAATGGCCTTTATTATCATTACTAGATTGCAAATTTCAACAATTATTGTGGCTGCAATGCTCTCAATTATTGGTTTATCAATTAATGATACTATCGTTACTTTTGATAGAATCAAAGAAAAAATCAACAATGAATATCCAAATCAAATTTTAAGCAAAGAAGATATCAAACTAATTGTAAATCAATCAATTTCAGATACCTTAAAACGGAGCTTATATACTTCATTATCTACAATTTTTGCAGTATTTATTTTACTAACATTTGGAAACGCAACCAATTTAACATTTAATATTGTAATGCTATTTGGAATTTCAATTGGAGTGTATTCATCAATTTTTATTTGTTCGTGAATTTGATCAAAACTTGAATTGTTCAAACAAAAACAAATTCAAAAAAGAATTGAAAGTAAATACTGAGATATATCAGTTCCTGATGAGCAAACCTTCCCTGGAATTAATGATTTTGAATATTAAACAACTTTTAAAAGTTGTTTTTTATTGTAAATTTAAGCAACAGAGAAAATATGGTATTATTTAAAAACTAAAAGTTGAAAAGGAGATAAATATGGCACGCTTTATTGATGAAATTACAATTAACGTCCAAGCTGGCAAGGGAGGAAATGGGATGGTGTCTTTTCGTAGAGAAGCTCACGTAGATAAAGGTGGTCCAGATGGAGGAGACGGCGGAAAAGGCGGTGATATTTACTTTGTTGGAGACTTAGGAAAAAACACATTATTAAGTTTTTACAAGAATAAACATATTGTCGCTGAAGACGGAGTTAAAGGTGGGCCTAAAAATCTGTATGGTGCTAATGCTCCTCACAAATATATTAAAGTCCCTGTAGGAACTCTCGTTTATAACAAAAATAAATTAGTAGCTGATGTTATTGAACCTGATAAACCTTATCTAATAGCCAAAGGTGGAAAAGGAGGGAGAGGAAATACTAAATTTAAAACCTCTAAAAATACCGCTCCAAGAATTTCTGAAAATGGAATGCCTGGAGAAAAATTTGAAGCTAAAATTGTGCTTAAAATTCTTTCTGATGCAGGAATTGTCGGGAAACCTAGTGCAGGAAAAAGTACATTACTATCAGCACTTTCTAATGCTAAAGCTAAAGTAGCTGAATATGAATTTACCACCCTTGTTCCACAACTTGGAATGGTTGAATTTCACGAAAATTCCTTTACAGTAGCTGATTTACCTGGTTTAATAAAAGGAGCATCTCTAGGTAAAGGATTAGGAATTCAATTTTTAAAACACATTGAACGTTGTCGAGTAATTGCTCATGTTATTGATTTTGGAAGCGAAGATAAAGATCCAATTACTGATTATCAAATAATTAATAACGAATTAAAATCTTATCAATATAAGCTAGAACAAAAACCACAAATAGTGATTGCAAATAAAAGTGATATGCCTTTATTCAAAAAGCATTTAACCCAATTTAAGGAAAAATTCCCTGAAGTTCCTGTTGTAGCAATTTCAGCAATTTTGAGAGAAAATTTAGACGAGGTTAAGCAAAAATTGTGAGAATTAATTCAACAAGAATCATTAAAGCCAGTTGAACAGGAAGTTGAAGAAGTAAAAGTTATTACTTTTGAGCCAGATTATCTTATTAACTCTCCATATCGAGGACACTTTGATATTACTGGTAAAAAAGTCCAAGAATTCTATCACAAAATTCCAATTAATTCATATGATAACTTAATTCGTTTTAATAATATGATGAAAAAAATTGGTGTATGAGATGAGTTATTACGTCGTGGAATTAAAAGAGGTGATACAGTTTCAATTTATGGACACCAAATGGAATGAGAAGATGAAGAATAAGCTACCTAATATTTAGGTAGCTTATTTGCTTAAATAAAAATAAAAAAAGAGGATCATACAAAAATGACCCTGCACAAGTAATTAAACTAAAACTATTTTTTGAAAAATTGGTGCCCAAGACAGGACTTGAACCTGCACGGATTGCTCCAGCGGATTTTGAGTCCGCAGCGTCTACCATTCCACCACTTGGGCGTAGGTATTGTAATTATATCATAATTAATAATTATTTCTTATTCTTTGATAGTTAGTATGATTTTTAGCTGCATATCAATAACTTAATTGTTCATAATTAAATCCTAACATTTCAAAAGTTCCAATGGCAACTTGAAAGGCATAATAAACAGTTTCCTTGCTAGGTTTTTTCATTATTTCAGCTAAAGCAATAAAGAGATTTTGGAACTGAATGTTTAAATTTGAAGAACAAATAACTGGTTCAATTTCATAATGCACACCATAACGATTCGAAAAAGACACTAAAAAGTGAACTAAATCAGCAAATTCTTCCAAAACTTTGTCAGTTATAACATTTTTATTTTTCTTTCAATATTTAAAACTTTGAATTTCATTAGCAAATTCAGAAGCTTCAACTACTAATGCAATTGTTCCGTTAATAACAATTTGATCTTCAGATAAATCTGGATTTGAAATGAAGGATTTTTCTTTAATTTTTTGATCCAAATCCTTTTGCATTTCAAATATTTTTGATAAATTCATAAATGTAATTATAAACTTTTTTATGCATAAATTCAACAAATAAGACTATTTTCTTAAAACATAATAATATGCATTATCTGAAAATTTTTGTCCTTGCAAGGTTTCTTGGGCAATCTCATCCCTTTTGGCAATGAAAATAGGTTTGGGTAAACTACTTTCTTGTAGAAGTTTCAAAATATCTTCTTTATTATAAAAGCACAAAACTCCTTCTTTATTTTCAATTTGATAAATTACATCTTCAGCTCTTCAGTTAGTGATATTACTTTTAACTAAACGTTCAGCTGCTTGCTGAATGTGTTGTTGCTTTTTAATATCATTATCAACTTCATCAGCAGTAAAAATTAAAATTCCACCTTTTAAAAGCGAATTTCAAGCGTTTTTTAAAGCCTTAATTTTATTTTGATGTCCTGGAATACACATTAAAGAATTGAAAGTAAAAAACGCAACATGATAATGATTTTCTTTTAATGAATTATTTTTTGTTAAATCAGCTTGATAAAAATTTAATTGGGTATTAGGTTTTTGAAACATTTCTTTAGTTTGAATATATTTAGCTAATTTAATTGAAGCTTTACTAATGTCATAACCATCAATATTTAAATATCCCAATAATAATGCATTTAGAGAAAATCTTCCTGGTCCACATCCTAAGTCAGCAATTTTAATATCTAAGTTATTTCCAAAATATTTTTTGAGCAAGGTCTGTTCAGCTTTAAGCATCCCAACATTAAAAATCGCTTCAGAATAATGTTGAAGCGATTTTTCCGTTTCGTAACTTTGAGTATATTTAAGAGTATCTTTCATTTGTTTTATTTATAAGATAATTCTTCGTGTTTTTCTTGCGAATAAGCTTTAATAAATTCAACCATTAAATCAACAGTAGCTTGAATATCCACTAGTGAGGCAACCCCAATTGGGCTATGTAAATATCTTTGCGGAATTGAAATTGAGACAGTTTTTGCTCCTCCACGAGCATATTGAAGTACGCTAGCATCAGTTCCGCCACCCATTGCAATATATTTATATGCCGGAATATTATGGGTTTTAGCTAAATGCATTAGTAAATCTAAAATTTTAGGGTCTCCAAGAGTTCCGCCGTCTTTAACAAGTAAATTAACTCCTTTACCTAATACCGGAGTGCCTTTAATTGCACCAGTGGTATCATGTGAAGCTCCAGTATCAACAGCAAAAGCAACATCAGGATTAATTAAACTAACTGAAGTTTTTGCTCCTCGAGTACCAACTTCTTCTTGCACAGTTCCAACGATATATAAATCTACATCTAAATCTAAATTTGCTACTTGATTGGCAATAAGTTCAATTGCAGTAACTCCCGCACGATTATCCATTGCTTTTCCACCAACTAAATTATTTTCAAGTATAACTGTTTCTCCAGAAATGTAAATTCGATCTCCAACTTCAACTCCATGATCAAAAGCTTCTTGATCAGACATAAATCCAAAATCAACAAATAATTCTTTTTCAGTAATTGCTTGTTTAACTTTTTCAGCTTCCAAAATGTGAATTGAAGTGTGACCAAAAACTCCAGTGAATTTTTTACCACTAGCATTAACTACTAAAGTAGCTTTAGTTCCAATAACTACATTTGGTCAAACTCCTCCAATAGTTGAAACTAATAAATTTCCATTTTTTTCAACACTACGAACAATATAACCAACCTCATCCATGTGTGCTGCTAACATTACTTTAGGTGCATTTGGATTTTTTGGATTTTTTGACTTTTTATGAAAAATAACTGAACCAAATCCATCTCGATATACTTCAAAAGTATCGCTAGCAATACCTTTCTTAAGCTCATCAACTACTGGTTCTTCGTAGCGAGACATTGCTTCAATATTCATGTAAACATTTAATCTCTCAAATAAATGTGTGTATTTTTTATCCATATTTTCCTTCTTTTAAAAAAGTATATACTTAAAATTTTACTAAAATATTTTTACTTCTTTAATCTATTTTAATATCATTTTATGCGGGAAAAAGGAAAAATAAAACCAACAAAATATTTACTTTTGTTGGTTAAAAAATTATTTCTTTTTCTTATTGATATATTTAGGATCAAAAATTCCAATATAAGGTAAATTTCGCAATTTTTCTTGATAATCAAGTCCAAATCCTACTAAAAATTCATCCGGAACAGTAAAACCATAATAATCAGCTTCAAGGTTGACTTTTCGATTATGTGGCTTATTCATTAAAGTTAAAATTCTAAAACTCTTCGGATTACGAGCAAGGAGTAAGCTTTTAATTTTTTCTAAAGTAATTCCACTATCAATGATATCTTCAACAATTAAAACATCTTTATTCTCAATATCTTCACTTAAATCCATAATGATTTTAACACTTCCGCTTGAAGCGTGAGAACCATTATAACTAGAAGCAATTAAAAAATCAATTTGGTGATCAACATTTACATCTTTAATTAATTGAGCCAAAAATGGCACCGATCCTTTTAACAAACCAACTAAAATTAATGATGAACTATCTTTAAAAGTATCATTTACTCACTGAGCACATTTTTTTATGTGAGCATTAATATACTCTTGGTCAAATAAGATTTTTAGAATTCTTGGATCTTTATTCATTAGTTACTCTTTCTTTTTTGTATTGATCAATTGCTTTGATAGCTTCTTCAAAAACTTCTTTTTCGGTTTTGTTGTTAGTATCAATTACAACATAGTTAATTTTGTACTTTTTAACAATATCTAAGAAAGTTTTCTTATAAGCTTGGTATAGTTCATAAAAATATTCTTTGTTAGCTTCATAATTGCTTATTTCAACTTCTCGTCCTCGTTTAAAAAGACGTTTTTGAAAATTTTCAAAGCTAATATCTAAGAAAATAGTAAATTCAGGAAGCTCTTCATTGCTTACTAGTTCATTAAAAAGTGCTTTATAAGCATTAAAAGATTTTTTCGGCAAACTCTTTAAATTCACTGATGCAAATACATAATGTTCAGCACTAAAACGATCTAAAAAAATAATATCTTCATTTTTATCTAAGTTTTTTTGATTAAACTTATCAACAATTTTGCGAACACTTGCAGTGTGATTTTCGACAACATAGACTTGAAAACTCACATCAATGTTTGGTTTTTGTTCATAAAACCATTTTAAATAAGTATTAAAAACTTCATCTTGCTCTTCATACTCATTTAAAAGCAGTGATTTTTTATAATATTTATTAAGTTTTTTTGAAAGAGTGCTTTTACCACTACTAATCATTCCTGAAATTCCAATAACCATACATACTCCTTGAAAAATTTTTAAACAAAAACCAAAGAATAAATCTTTAGTTTTGTTGTGTTACGCTGATAATTTCCACATTAAATTTTTGTTGAGCATCAACTTCAACAGCATCACCAGCTTTTTTACCCATAATTGCAACTGCTAATGGGCTTTTATTTGAAATTTTATCCTCAAATGGATTTGCATCATGAGTTCCCATAATAGTGATGTTTTTAATTTCTCCAGTTTCAATGAACTTTAATGTTACAGTTGCTCCAATTCCAATTGAAGCACTGTTAGCATTTTCAATAATTTCAGCACGATCAATAATTGTTTCAAGTTCGTTAATCCGCCCTTCAACAATTCCTTGACGATCTCTAGCTGCATCATACTCAGCATTTTCTGAAAGGTCACCCTGTGCACGAGCTTCTTTAAGTGCATTTTGCACTGCAGGACGCTCTACATTAACTAGATATTCGTATTCTTTTTTGTACTTTTCTAAAGTTTCTTTAGCTAAATAAATTTTTTCACTTTTTGATACCATAATGCTCCTTTTTGTATTTAATTATAGCAATTTTGTAATTTATTGCTTAACAATATATAAAAATTTACTTTCAACATATGAGATTTCATATAGTAAATTAGTTTTCTTAATTAATTTCACAAAGTTTACTAATTCTTTTTTGCGATAATTAGTTGTTAAAATCATCATCATTGATTGATTTTCTAATACTTTAAAATATTTTTCAAAAACCTCTTCAAGAGAATAATTATTATTAAAAACTGCTACAAAATTTAAGCTTTGTCCATTATATTCAAACAAATTGCTTTCTTGTAATTCATCAGGATATTTTTCTAAAAGTTCTAAATATTGTGGATAAAAATTATATTCTTTTAAAAAATACATTTTTCTTTTTGTTTTAGCTGAAACAACAGCTTGTAAAAAGACATCCTTATTATCAATAATTAATATTGAATTAAAATCATTAGTAAAAATCGTATTAATGACTGCTTCAATATCATAAGGTTTATAATCGTTTTTTAAATGGTCCTTCAAATTAAAAGGTAGTTCCCCTAAATCGTTTCTTAATCTTTGAAGCATTAAATAAGTTTGCTCTCGATCTTGATTAAGATATTGCTGTTTGATTTTTTTAATCTTTCATCTTAAAAAAAGAACTAAAATAAGGGCAATTAAGGCAACTACTCCCATTGAAATAAAAAGTCCTATTTGAGTTTTAGTCATTTTTACCTCATTTATCTTTGTAATATTGTAAATAATCTTGCAAGATAATTTGAGCTGCTAATTTATCTTTAAATCCTTTTCTTTTTTTAGCATTTAATCCGGCACTAATCATAATTTCTTGAGCTTTTTTGGTGCTATATTGTTCGTTTATCAGCATAATTGGGATATTAAAGTTTTTTTTAAGTAGTTGCTTAAAATTTTCAACCATAAAAGTTCGCTGACTTTTTTCTCCACTAATTTTTATCGGATATCCTAAAATAAAACCATCAATTTTATATTCTTTTGTATATTCTCTAATTTTGTTAATAACAGCTTGAAAATCGCCTTCTTCCATAAGAAAATTTTCTAGTGAGGTTGCAATAATTTCACTTTCATCAGTGATTGCAAATCCACAACTTTTAGTCCCTAAATCCATCCCTAATTTTCTCATGATAATTTTTTAATTTGTTCAAGCAATGTCTCTTGAGAAACTTTCAGATTGCATTTACCCATTGCTAACAAATTATTTCCACCACCTTTACCGTTAAATGAAACAAAAAGTTGTTGAGCAATTTTGTTGGAATTAAAAGTTTTCGATCCTATACAAAGCATATTATTGGAATCAAAACCTACAATTAAAGCTTGTGGATGTTTTTCTCTAAGAGTTGAAACTGATGTTTTTAATGCATTTGCTGGAACTTCAAAAAGATAAACATCATTATTATTATTAATTAGAATATTTGTAATTTGCTCTAAGTTAATTTGAGTATTTTGTTGTGAATGTTTTTTAGTTAATTCTTTATTGTATTCTTTGGCAGTTTCAATTAAGTTTTGTAAATAATTAATTTGTTCTTCTAAATTTTCTTTTTTAAGCACAATAATGTGGTATTTTGGATCTAAATCTTGATTTTTTTGAATGACTTTTTGAAGTTGTTCATTTAATAAATTAACTTGCTCTTGTAAATATTTATTAACAATTTCAAAAGAGGAAATAGCTCTAATTCGATAAATTCCTGCTGCTTTTTTCTCTACTGAAACAATTTTAAAACTTTCTAGCATTCCTGAATGTTCTAAGTGTGTTCCACCACATAAATCAGCTGTAATTCCTTCAAATTCAACAATTCTAATGTTTTTAGGATCCATATATTCAGCTTCCTCAAGAGTCATAATTGCTCCCATTGCTTTTGCTTTTTCAGTTGTTGTTTCTAAATAGTTACGTTTGACATCTTTTTGAATGTATTGACGTACTAAATTTTCAATTTTTACAATAGTTTCTTTTGAAGGTTTTTCATCACTTGGAAAGTCAAAAGTTAATCTTTCTTCATTATTATCACTACCAATTTGTTCAATATGAGATCCTAAAATTGTGCGTAAAGCACAAAAAAGCAAGTGAGTTCCTGAGTGGTTTCTTTTTAATCCTAAACGAATTTTTTTATCAACAAAACATTGCACTGGATCATTAAGATTAACTTTTCCTTGAACCTTATGAATATGATTGTTAAATTTATCTTTAAAAACATTTAAAATTTCAAGTTTATTATTATTTTGCAAAATATATCCGCGGTCATGCTTTTGACCTCCGCTAGTAGCGTAAAAAGGAGTTTTTTCTAAAATTAAATAACTAATTCCTTCATTTTCTGTAACTTCGTCTTGATCTGTTAGTAATTTTAAGATTTTAGTTGAAGCTTCTTCAAAATCATAGCCAATAAAGTGATCAAGTTTTTTATCAATTAAAGCAAGTGAATTAATAACTTTATCCATTCCCGAAAGTTTTAAACCTCTTGAAGCTTCTGAATGTTTTTCTTTAGCTTGATCGTATGCTTCCATATCAACTTGAATGTTTTGTTCATTTAAAATTTCAACTGTAAGCTCAATTGGAAATCCGTAAGTTTCAAATAATTTGAAAGCTACATCTCCAGGAAATAACTTATCATTTACCAAAATATGTTGCTCTAAAAGTTCTCTTCCGCTTTGAATTGTTTTTGAAAATGAAATTTCTTCATCCAAAATTATTTGCTCAATATTAGTAATATTATAATCATACGGAAGTGTTGAGGCAATTATTTTTACTAACTTATGTAAAAATAATTTTTGATTAATTTTAAGTTGCATTGCTTTATGAATTGAACGACGAATTAAGCGTCTTAAGATGTACCCACGACCTACATTAGAAGGTTTAGCTCCATCATTAATAGCATTTACCACAGTTCGCATATGGTCAGCAATAACTTTAAAATTAGTGTTAATTAAAGTTTGTTGCTCATCTTTAACAAAATAATTATTAATTTTGTATTGATAAGGAGTATATTTTTCAATTTCTTGAATTATTGGTAAAAATAAATCAGTGTCAAAATTAGTTGGTGCATCTTGTAAAATCGAAACAATTCGCTCCAACCCAGCTCCAGTATCGATATTTTTTTGATTTAATTCAGTGTAATTACCCTCTCCATCAGAATTATAAGTTGAAAAAACAATATTTCAAATTTCAATGTATCGATCATTTTCGATATCTTTTTTTAGTAATTCAATTCCTCGAGAATCATATTTTGCTCCCCGATCATAAAAAATTTCAGTATTTGGCCCACATGGCCCTGAACCCACTTCTCAAAAGTTAGTTGATTTATCTCCTGGAATTAAATGCTCTTCAGTAAATCCGTGTGAAATTCAATAATTTTTGGTTTCTAAATCCTCATAATAATAGGTAAAATAAAGTTTTTCTTTTGGAAGTTCTAAAACATTAACTAAAAAATCAACCGCAAAAGCAATTGCTTCTTTTTTGAAGTAATCTCCAATTGAAAAATTTCCTAACATCTCAAAAAATGTGTGATGTCGAGCAGTAATTCCAACATTTTCAATATCATTGGTTCGAATTGCTTTTTGAGAATTTGTTAATCTTTTTGATGGTGGAATTTTTTTTCCAGAAAAATAATCCTTTAAAGTAGCAACTCCACTATTAATTCAAAGTAATGATGGATCATTGTGTGGAATTAAGCTTTTTGAAGGAACAATAAAATGTCCTTGAGATTCAAAAAACTTAAGTCACTTTTCTCTAATTTCACTTGATTTCATTTTTACCTCTAAATATATGTGAGTTTTTGATTATCCATATAAACTTCTTCAATAATTGCTCCTCCAATGCACTTATCCCCATCATATAGAACAACTTGTTGCCCAGGGGTAATTGCTTGGGATTTTTGAGGATAAAAAACTCTTACATTAGTTCCATTAATTTCAATAGTTACTTTAATATCTTGCTGACGATATCTAAATTTAGCAGTTAAATTTTCAGGATTATAATCTAAATTATTTAAGTTTAAATTGCTTGCAATTAAATTATTTGATTCAAGTCACTGAGTTTGTGAAGAAGGAGCTACATATAAAATATTTTCTTTAACATTATGCCCGCAAACATAATATGGTTCGCTCATCCCACCTAAATTCAGCCCCTTTCGTTGTCCAATGGTGTAATAAAAACAACCAATGTGTTTACCAAGTCTTTTCTTTGTTGTAATATCAACAATATCCCCTTCTTGAGCTGGAATATAATTTTGTAAAAACTTAGTAAAATTTCGTTCGCCTATAAAGCAAATACCAGTAGAATCTTTTTTAGAAGCTGTTGTTAAATTTAATTTAGTTGCAATTTCACGAATTTGCTCTTTTTTTAAGTTAGCAAGTGGCATTATAACTTTTGAAAGTTGTTCAGAACTTAATTGTGCTAAAAAATATGTTTGGTCTTTATTTTGATCTTTGGCTCGATATAAATGTCCATTTTCTACTTTAGCGTAATGACCCATGGCAATATAATCGGCTTTAAGTTGACTAAAAGCATACTTAGCAAAAGAAGAAAATTTAATGTGTTTATTGCATAAAATATCAGGATTGGGAGTACGTCCTTTTTTATATTCTTCAATAAAGTTTTCAAAGACTTTTTCTCAGTATTCTTGGACAAAATCAACTCGGTGAAGCTTAATTCCAAGAGTATTAGAAACTGCTAAAGCATCTTGATAATCTTGCTCCTGCGGACAAACATCTTGAGTAATATCTTCATTTCCTAATACATCATTATTTAAAATACTGTCTCAATTACGCATAAATAAACCCTCAACTTGGTATCCTGCTTGCAATAATAAATATGCTGCAACTGAGGAATCAACCCCTCCACTCATCCCGATAATTACTCGTTTATTCACATTTTCTCCCTAAAATAAATAAATTTATTGTATTATATTATTTTTGAATCTTTTTAAAAGAATTAATAGCACAAATTAATAAAAATCTGACGTTTTTATAGGTCTTAAAAGTTTATAACTAATTAAAAATGGTAAAATAAAAACATGGGATTTTTTAAAAATTTAGTAAGTAAAGTTTTTTTCAAAAACACTGATAAATCAAGCATAAAAGAACAAGATTTACTCAAATCAGGAAAGTTAGAAAAATACAAAACTGGACTTTCAAATGCTAGTAATTTTGGAAAACAAATTTTAGAATTACAAAACCGTTATAATAAAATTGATGAAGAGTTTTTTGAAGAATTAGAAGAATTATTAATTATGTCAGATATTAATGCCTCACTGGTATATTTAATTATTGAAAAAATTAAACGTGAAGTAAAAACTAATAATATTGATGACCCAAAATTAATTGGAGAAATTGTTGCTGACCAAATGTTTGTTGTTTATGCTAATGATAGTATTACTAACACCACTTTGGATTATCAACAAGGACGTTTAAATGTCTTTGTCTTTGTGGGAGTTAATGGTAGTGGAAAAACTACTTCAATTGCCAAAATAGCTCATAAATTTAAGCAAGAAGGTAAAAAAGTTTTAATAGCTGCTGCTGATACTTTTCGTGCAGGAGCTGTTAATCAGCTAGAAATTTGAGCTCAAAGAATTAATGCTGATATTATCAAACCTGATAAGGAAGGAGCCGATCCTTCTTCGGTGGTATATAAAGGAATGGAAAAAGCTAAAAATGATAATTATGATTTATTAATTATTGATACTGCCGGAAGATTGCAAAATAAAGTTAATTTAATGAACGAATTAAATAAAATGATTTCAGTAATTAAACGTTTTGAACCAAGTGCACCCCATGAGTCATTATTAGTACTTGATGCAACTAATGGACAAAATGGACTTTCTCAAGCAAAAGCATTTAAAGAAATTGCGAATTTAACCGGAATTGTTTTAACTAAAATGGATGGAACTTCTAAAGGCGGAATTGTTTTATCAATTAAAGATGAATATCAATTAAATGTTAAATTTATTGGTTTAGGAGAAAAACTTGATGATTTGCAAGAGTTTGATTTAGAAATGTTCATTTATCAAATGACTAAGGATTTGATTAATGAATAAAGAAAATAAAAAGTCGCTAAATAATATTCAAAAATATACTCTATTATATGAAAAGTATGGATTTATGTTAACAAAAGTTCAACAGCAGGCTTTTGAACTTTATTTTTATAAAGATTTATCTTATACTGAAGTAGCTGAAATTTTAGCAACAACTCGTTCAAGCGTTTACGATGCAGTTGATAAGGCTTTTAAAAAATTAGATAAAATTCAAAAACAAAAAGATGCAAAATAACTAAGAAATTCAAATATAAAAAGTGCTTTAGCACTTTTTATTATTCTTTGTCTGATTTTGGAGCTTTAGCTTTTTTACTTTTTGAAAATAAAGTCATAAATAATCCAGCTAATAGTAATAATGATGAAACAGCACCAATTACAATGTATTCGTAATATGTAGGTTTAGGGTCTTCTAAATTAGCAAGTTTTTTTGCATCAGCTAATGAAGTAAGTTCTAATGCTTTTGAGTATTCTCTTGCTACATTTGAAGCAACACTTTGAATTTCTTGAGCATCTTTATTGAAATTTGTTAAGTGATCATTTGCTCTTCTAAGAACTGAGCTAATAGAGTCTTTGTTCTCTTGAGTTAATTTATCTGAATTTTGAAATTCTTTTAATTTAGGTTCGTATTCTTTAAGATTTTTTCTCAAAGTCATCATTTCGTCATTAACATTTTTAACTAACGCTTTAAAAGTTTCTACTTCACTTGGATCTTGACTGTTGTCAGCTGTCTTTTTACCTTCGGTTGCAAAATACTGTACTTGAAGTTCGTTTAATCCAATAGCTTGAGTTAAAACAGCATTATATGGAGCAGTTTTTTCGTTTTCTTGTTTAAGTTCGGTGTATTTTTTAGTTAAAGTTTCTAAGTTTTTTTTAAATGATTCTGGATCTTTTACGTATTCTTCACCAACTTTAGCATCTTCTTGTGAATCTAAAGACAATGATAATTTGTTATAATCTTCATTTAATTTGTCTTTGTCTTCTTTAGAAATTAATTGATTTCCTAAAATATTAGCTACATTTGCTTTAAGATCTTGGTTTTCTTCTACGAATTTTTTAACTTCAGCACTAGTTTGTACTAATTGATCAACTGCAGAATCAACTGTTAAAATCGCATTTAAGTTTTCTGGTTTTAGTGTTTTTGTTGAACTAGATAAATCTTCTTTTGAAACCTTTAAAAGCTCTTTTAAATATGAAGTAATAACTGAGTTAAGTGATAATGGATTATTCCCGTTTAAAATTAAATCAAGGATTGAAACAACTCCTTTGTTATAGCTATCAACAAATTTATCAATAAGTCCTTGAACTTGATCTTTAGTTGATAATGTTGTAGCAGATTTTGTTTGTTGGTTAATTTGAGTTTGAGCATTATTTTTTGCTTCAGTTAATTCTTCTTTATAGGTCTTTGCATCTGTAGCATCTGATACTTTAGTTTCAAAACGAGTTGAAGATGTTAATTTATCAAATAATTCACTTGTAGAATCTTTTAAAAGAGTAAGCATTAATGCGGCAACTTCATTGGCCTCTTTGAGAAATTGGTCAACTTGTTCACCTGTAACACTCGCTCCATCTGCTTTTTCTTTATAAACTGCAATTTGTGCAGCAGATAAAAATGGATGTTCATCATCTTTTCTAGCTAAACCTTCAATTGTTGTTTTGTATTCTGCTTTTTTAGTTTGTAAAGCTTGATCGCTAGTTGCATCTACTCCACTTGCGTTAGTATCTGTTGCTACACCTGATGTCCCGCCGGTTGAAGCTCCTGCATCATTAGATGTACCTGAACCTGTTGCAGCAGAACCAGCATTTCCGCCAGTGCCACTATTTGTTCCAGTTCCGGTGCCACCAGAACCTCCAGTTAAACCACCTTCTCCATCTGCATTTGGAGTATCTTTAATTGCTGGAATTTGTGCAGAAACACCTAAAACAGGAGCTGAAACAAGAGCCACCGAAGATAAAAGTAATAATTTATTTTTTAGCTTTTTCATAAAAATCCTTTGTAAGTAACTGTTTTTTAATAATAGTGTTATATTTAAAATTACTTTTAATATATTATAAAATATTTTTTTAAAAAAATAAGCATAAAATCAAGTTAAAAGCAGATAAAAATCAGGACCTTTATCCTGACTTTGGTCATCAAATGAAATGGTGCGAACGAATGGACTTGAACCATCGACCTCACGATTATCAGTCGTGTGCTCTAACCAGCTGAGCTACGCTCGCAAGTGTATTCCTATTATATCACTTTTTAAGATTTTAAGGATATAAAAGGAAAAAATAATTATTATAAAAATTAACGTTTTGAGAATTGTCTTGCACGACGTGCTTTTCGAAGACCTGGTTTTTTACGTTCTTTAGCACGAGCATCTCTTGTAAGCATTCCTGCTTCTTTTAAAACTGCACGATAATCAGCACTAGCTTCTAATAATGCACGTGCAATTCCAAGGCGAATCGCTCCAGCTTGACCACTAAGACCTCCACCAGCTACATTAACAGAAACATCAAATTGCCCCATGGTTTCTGTTAAAACAAATGGTTGATTTGCGTCTTTAAGATAAATATCAGAAGTTAAATATTCTCTTGCTTTTCTTTTGTTAATAACAAAATCACCTTTTCCAGGTTTAATGATAACACGAGCAACTGAAGATTTTCTTCTTCCTAATCCACGGTATTGTAATTGTTCCTTAGCCATAATTATCTAACCTCTAATCTTTCTGGGTTTTGAGCTTGGTGTTTGTGTTCTGAACCAGCGTAAATAAAAACGTTACGACGTTGGCTGTTTCCTAATTTTGTGTGTGGAAGCATTCCGAAAATAGCTTTTTGAACTACAGCGGTAGGTTTTTTAGCTCTTAATTTAGCAGCGTTGATGCTTTTAAGTCCACCAGGATATCCTGAATGTGAATAGTAAATTTTGTCCTCTTCTTTTTTAGCTGTTAAAATCGCTTTTTCTGCATTAACGATAATAACATTATCTCCCATATCTGCATGTGGTGTAAAAGTTGGTTTTGTTTTTCCTCTAAGAACTGAAGCAACAAAAGCAGCTAAGCGACCTACAACTTGGCCTTCTGCATCAACAACGTATCATTTTTTGTCAGCTTTTTGTGTGTTAACAATTGTTGTTTGTCTCATCATCATCCTCCTACGTTAATTTTTGGAATTTATTTCGGTTCTATAAATTGCTTTCTAATTATAACACAAACACAAAAAATACAAGCATTTTTTCGGTGGTTATATCTTGCTTCTTAAATAGAAAATTCAAAAATTTAAAATAACTATTTTTACACAATTTTTGGATAAAAAAACACCGTTAAGGTGTTTTTTCTAGTAAAAATTATTCATCAAGACCATAGTCATAATCTAAAGTATCAATGTTTGAATCATCTTCATAAAGTTCGACTTCTTCTAATCCGTTTGAATCAAACATATTATCAATATCATACAGAATTTCTTCACTTAACTCTTGGCTAGCATCGTGTTTATTAGTGAAATAAGTTTTCGGATCACGGATATCATATTTACTTTTTGGTTCATAATTAGAGTTAGTTCCAGCTGGAATTTTGTACCCTAAAATAATATTTTCTTTAAGACCTTGAAGATAATCTACACGATTTGAAATTGAAGAATTAACCAAAATTTTCGCAGTTTCTTGATAAGAAGCAGCTGCTAAAAACGAATCACTAAGAAGTGGAGTTTGTTTTGCTCCTTTAATTTTTACTTCCCCAAAAGCAGGACGTTTTCCTTGTGCGATTAAACGGCCATTTTCCCTTTGATAAATAAAGCGATCAACTAAACTACCAGTGAAAAAGTCCGAATCTCCTGGATCAGTAATAATAATTTTTGAAAGCATTTGACGAATAATAATTTCAATATATTTGTCAGCAATTGCAATCCCTTGTAAGCGATAAAGTCTTTGAACTTCTTTTAGTAGATAATTTTGCACAGCTCTAGTATCTGCTTTTTCTAAAAGATCATTGATAATAATTGGTCCTTCAACAATTTTTTGACCAGGAACAACTAAATCGCCAACTTTAACTCTTAGTTTTTGTGAAACTTTAACAGCATGTGGATGCATCTCTAAAGCTCCATCTTTGTTTTTGCTTTCAATTTCCACAAGTAAAGTATCTGAATCTTTTCCTGAGCTATCTTTAGCTGGTTTAATTGCTTTAACAGTTCCGTATACTCGTGAAATAACTGCTGGACGACCTCAAGGAAGATCATAAGCATCAATAAGCTCAATTAAACGACCAAATCCTCCAGTAATATCAGCAACTCCAGCCACTCCTCCGGTGTGGAAGGTACGCATTGTAAGCTGAGTTCCAGGCTCTCCAATTGATTGAGCAGTAACAACTCCAACAGCTTCTCCAATATTAACAATTCTATTAGTTGCTAAATCTTTTCCATAGCAACGTTTACATACTCCATTACGAGTATGACATGAAAGAACTGACCGAATTTCAACTTCAGTTTTTCCGTGTTCATTAACAATTGCATGGGCAATTTCTGGAGTAATAAGTGAATTTGCTTCAATGATTATATTTCCATTTAAATCATAAATTGGGCGGTTAGTAAATCTACCTTCAATTCTTTCAATTAATGATTCAATAACAGTGTCAGTTTTGGTATCTTTAATATCTTTAACTGCAAATCCAAAATCACTTCCACAATCTTCTTCGCGAACTACAATTCCTTGAGCAACATCCACAAGTCTACGAGTTAAATATCCAGATTTAGCGGTGTTAAGGGCTGTATCTGTAAGTCCTTTTCTAGCCCCGTGAGTTGATGAATAAAACTCATAAGCTGTTAGTCCATCTAAAAATGAAGATTTAACTGGAATTTCCACAGTTGAACGAACCACACGGTCATTTTCTGCATCGGCTTTAAGCACTTTAGCGTTGTTATTCATAAGTCCACGCATTCCGGCAAGCTGAGTAAAGTTTGACGCATTTCCACGTGCTCCAGAGGTAAACATCATAAATAATGGGTTTTCTAAGTCTGATTTAGTAACTTCTTTAAGATCCTTTTCAATTGATTCTTTAACTTGAGATCATTTTTGAATAGTTAAATTATAACGTTCATCATCAGTTAAATAACCATTAGCAAAATATTTTTTAAGTTGTTCAACGTACTTCTCACCTTCTTTAATTTTATCTTGAGTAGTTGGCAAGGTAGTAATATCATTCATGGAAATAGTAGTTCCTGAAATAGTTGAATACTGGAAACCTAAATCCTTGATGTTATCCAAAATTGATGCTACATAATTTGAATATTTAAACCAAACATTTTCAAGAAGTTCAGTGTAATGCGATAAATTAAGATCAATTTCGTAAATTTCATTTTTAATGAAATGTTTAAACTTAATGTTTTCAAATTCTTCTTGAATGAATTTATTAATAAGTGAAGCGTGCGAAGTGGAAATTTCTTCATTTTTATAATCTTTTAAGCTTGCACACTCTTCAAATTTATTTTTATAATTATTATCTTTAACAGTATCAAGCACAGTAGCAATGTCTTCAATTGTAACAACTGCCACGTATTTTTCGTACATACGGCGAATAATTTTGGCAATATCTTTTTTAACTAAAGCACTATTTATTGGGATGAGTTTAATTGCTTCTCTAAAGTTAGTTCCATATTCAAAGGTATATTCTTTTAAAGCATTTTCAGAAGTATGAATTGTCTCTGTTTCTTTGAGTTTAACTTGTCCATTAACTGTTTGTGAGATAGTTGTAACTCGTTTTCCAAAGACAAATTCAAAATCTCCAGGAAAGGCTTGGTTTAAAATAAATTTCCCAACAGTTGAAACAATGTATGGTTTATTAGTTGCATTAAGAACTGAAATTTTATTAACTGCTTCTACTGGAAGAACAACTCTAGTATGTAAGGTAATGTAATTATTTTCGTATGCATTTATCATATCATTATAAGTTGCATAGTAATTACCTTCACCTTTTGCACCTGATTTTTCAATGGTTAAGTAATATAGACCCAAAATCATATCTTGAGAAGGGTTAATAATTGGCTCACCATCTCTAGGTCCAAGAATATTTTTTGAAGCTAACATTAATTCTTTAACTTCACGAACTGCTTGTTCACTAATTGGAACGTGAACAGCCATTTGGTCCCCATCAAAGTCAGCGTTAAAAGCAGTTGTAACTAGCGGGTGTAATTTAATGGCCTTCCCACGAATTAAAACTGGTTGGAATCCTTGAATTGATAAACGGTGCAAAGTAGGAGCACGGTTAAGTAGTACTGGACGACCTTCAATAGCTCGTTCAACATATGGTCAAATGGTTGGGTTTAAGCTTTCAACTAGTTTTTTTGCTGATTTAACGTTTTTAACGCTTTCTTCAGATTTAATAATTTCTTTAATAATTCATGGCTCAAATAATTTTGCAGCCATGTCCCTAGGAATTCCTACTTCATACATTTTAAGTGTTGGCCCAACAACAATAACACTACGTCCCGAATAATCAACCCTTTTTCCAAGTAAGTTTTGACGGAAACGTCCTTTTTTTCCGGTCAGAGCATCAGAAATTGACTTTAAAGGATGTCCATCTTTAGAAGAAACTGGAGAAGGTTTTTTTCTTGAATTATCAATTAAAGCATCAACAGCTTCTTGAATCATCCGATACTCATTTTGTTTAATCAGCATTGGGGCATCAGATTCATTTCATTTAGCTAAACGGTTGTTTCTGATGATGATCCGACGATAAAGTTCATTAACATCACTAGTAGAGTGTCTTCCTCCATCAAGCTGAACAAGTGGGCGTAAGTCAGCTGGAATAACTGGAAGATTGTAAATTAGCATATTAGTAGGTTTTTGACCTGATTTAATAAATGAATTAATAATAGTTAAACGTTTATAAAGTTTTGAACGATCTTGTAAACTAGTGATTGAGTAATTAGGTGAAGTATTAATTTCATCAATTTTACTTTGAACTAATTTTGCTTCTGCTTCTAAGTCAATATTTTTAAGTAAATATTCAATTGCTTGTGAACCGGTCCCGATTTTTGCGTCTGAAAATTCATGAATTATGTCATTGTATTCATAAAAATCAATTCCATAATCTTTACCCATTTTTGATGAAGCGTATTCTCTAAGTTCTTCTAAAGCGGTATTAATGTCTTCATACTCTTCGCTGTCGCTATCATAGCTTTCAAGCATTTCCATTAAAGCGCCTTCATAAATAGAGGCTGCTTCATTAATATTAATAATGGTATTTTTCTTAAGCGATTTTAAACTCCCACTTTCAAGAACAATGTGCGATTTATAGTAAATAAGATTTTCTAAATCGGTTTTAGAAACTGGAGTATTCGAATCAGCAACTCTTAAACCTAACAGTTTAGCGATAATTGAGTGATCAATTTTGAAAAATCAAAAGTGTACAACAGGATTATGAAGTTTAATATGACCCATTCGAGTTCTTCGAGTAATTTTTGGAAGAATTTTAGGTTTATATTTTTCACAAGCTGGAGTTTTAGTACAGTTAGTGTTTTCATCACTTTTTTTGTATTTAGTTGAACACACTGGACATTTATAATCAGTAGTTGGTCCAAAAATTAACTCATCAAAAAGACCATCTTTTTCTGGTTTATATGATTTATAGTTAATGGTTTCAGGTTTAGTTACTTCACCATGTGATCAACTTAACACATCTTCATTAGTAGCTAGTGAAAGTGTGATTTTGTTTAGTAAATTATCAGTTTTTCTATCGGTAAAATTACTCATAACTTTCTCCTGCAACTTCTAAGTATTGATTTATTTTCTCTTCTTCATTACTATCTTGTTGTGATAATTCTAATTTCATCCCTAATCCTTTAAGTTCATTACTTAACACGTTAAATGATTCAGGAATTCCAGGACTTGGAATTTCTTTAGTATCCGAAACTAAAGCACTATAAAGGGCATTTCTCCCAGAAATATCATCTGATTTATAAGTTAAAATCTCTTGAAGAACATTTGTAGCTCCATAAGATTCAATAGCTCAAGTTTCCATTTCACCAAATCTTTGTCCCCCGTTTTGACTTTTTCCACCAAGAGGTTGTTGGGTAATAAGTGAATAAGGCCCTACACTACGAGCATGCATTTTATCATCAACCATGTGGTTAAGTTTAAGCATGTACATAACTCCAACTGAAATTGGTTTATCAAACTTACGACCAGTAATTGGATCAATTAAAGTTTGTTTTCCACTTTTATCAAGACCCGCTTCAACAAGAGCATCTTCAATATCTTTCTTTTTAACCCCGTCAAATGAAGGTGTAACAAATTTAACTCCTAATTTACGAGCAGCCATTCCTAAGTGAAGTTCAAGAACTTGACCAATATTCATCCGTGAAGGAACCCCTTGAGGGTTAAGCATAATATCAAGTGGTGTTCCATCTTCAAGATATGGCATATCTTCTTCAGGAAGCACTATTGAAATAACCCCTTTGTTCCCGTGACGACCGGCCATTTTGTCTCCAACTTTAATTTTACGTTTTTGAGCAACTGAAACTTTAACAATTTTGTCAATTCCATCTTCAAGAACATCACCTTTTTCACGAGAAAGAACTTCAACGTGAATTACAGTCCCATTATGTCCGTTTTTAACTTTAAGCGAAGTATCTTTAACATTTTGAGGGCGTTGTTGTAAAATAGCCATTAACAGTTTTTCTTCTTGAGTTGGATTATCTTCTCCTTTTGGAGAAATTCTTCCAACTAAAACATCTCCAGCCACAACTTCTGAACCTACACGTACAATTCCTTGTTCATCTAAATGTCTAATTGAGTATTTTGAAACATTCGGAATATCATCACGAGTTAATTGATCTTCTCCAGCACGTGAAGATCTAAATTGGATAGTTTGTTCTTCAATGTGAATTGATGTATAAACATCATCTTTAACTAAACGCTCACTGATAATAATAGCATCCTCAAAGTTATATCCATTTCAAGTGGTAAAACCAACTAAAACATTTTTACCAAGAGCCATTTCTCCATCTTTAAAACTCGAACCATCAACAAGCAAGTCGCCTTTTTGCACCATTTGTCCAACTTCAACAATTGGTTTTTGTTGAATAATAGTACCTTGATTTGAACGTTCAAAGTTTCTAAGGAAGTATCTATCAGTAACTCCCCCTTCTTGTTTAACGTGAATTCTTGAACCATCAACAAGAACTACTTCACCAGCATTTTTTGCAGTTAAATTATACGAAGAATACTTGGCAATATCTGCTTCAATTCCAGTAGCAACATAAGGAGCTTCCGCTTCTAATAGTGGTACTGCTTGACGTTGCATATTTGACCCCATAAGTGCACGGTTAGCATCATCGTTTTCCAAGAAAGGAATAGCTGTAGCTGCTAGGGAAACAATTTGTTTTGAAGATACCTCAATAAAATCAACATCAAGAGGAGTTCCAATAACATAGTTATAATCTTTTCGAATTGTTAAAGTTGGTGTAATAATTTTGTTATTATCATCAACTTTAACTGAAGATTGTGCAAATGCGTATCCAATTTCTTCAGCAGCAGTTAAATAAACTACTTCATCATAATTAACAATTCCGTCTTTAACTCTAAAATAAGGAGTTTGTAAAAATCCAAGTTCATTAACCTTCGCAAAAGTAGCGTAATTAAGAATTAATCCAATGTTTGGTCCTTCAGGAGTTTCAATTGGACAAATTCTTCCATAGTGAGTTGAATGGACGTCCCGAACTTCAAATTGGGCAGTATCACGATTTAAACCACCAGGTCCAAGTGAAGTAACTCTCCGTTTGTTTGAAACTTCCGAAAGTGGATTAATTTGGTCCATAAATTGCGAAAGTTTTGATAAATTAAAGAAAGTTTTCATTTGGTTAGTTACTAATTTGTTGTTAGTAACATTTTTCCCTGTAACTTTTTCAGGGGCTTTAGCTCCCATTCTCTCACGGGTAGTTTTTTCAAGTTTTGCTAGGGCAACAGAAAGTTGTCCTTCAAGTAATTCTCCAACGCTAACAATCCGTTTATTAGTAAGGGCATCTGGATCGTCATCTTGTCCAATTCCTTCAATTAAATTAAAGTAATAATTTACTACTGCAACAATATCTGAAATAAGTAAATGAGCTTCTGTTGAACGAGGATCATTTCCAATAACAAGAACTGGTTCATCAGCTTTTTCAAGCATTCATTTTTTGTTTGGATAAACTTTAATTTTGGCAATTTTATTTCTTTTACCAAGATTTTTATTGTTTTTAATTAACTTATGATAAACATGTTCAACATCAATTCCTGGAATAGTTTCAAGTGCTAAAATACCTTCTTTAAATCCTTCAGCAATTTCTTTGGCAATATTGATGGTAATTAAAGTATTTTTATGGTATAAAATTTCTCCGCTTTTGGTTTTAACATCCTGAGCTAAATAGGTGTTAGTAATACGGTCAACTACTGAAAGTTTATTGTTAAGCATGTATCTTCCAGTAACTGAAAGATTGTAGCGTTTTTTATCAAACAAAATCCCTGGAAGGAGACTTTTCTTTGACTCTTCAGAAATCCGGTCTCCTTTTCTAAGTCCTCTAAAAAGCTCTTCTTGACAAAGGTCAATAAGTTCTTCTTTAGAAATTTCACCATTAGAAATGAATTTATTTTTTCTAATGGTTTCTTCTAAAAGTTCGCTTTTTCCAAAGAGTTTGATAATTTCATCTTGTCCAAGTCCAAATGATCCTAAAAAAGTTCCTAAGTTAACGTTTTTGTTTTTATCAATTTTAACTTTAACTGTATCAAGGGTATTTGAAGTGGTTTTGTGAGAAATTTCAATTCACGAACCAATTCGAGGTAATACTTCAACTTTGTTAAAAAGATCATCTGATTGTTTGTTTCTAACATTAAGTCCAAAGTAAGCTCCAGGTGAACGAATAAGTTGAGAAACAATAACTTTTTCACTACCATTGATAATAAAACTTCCTCCTGAAGTCATGTACGGGATTTCTCCAATTAAAACTTCATCGGTGTTAACCTCTCCTGTTCCAGTAATTTCACGTTTTAAAGTTGCATAAACTTTAACTGAAAAATTAATTCCTTTAGCTTTACACTTTTTAATCTCTTCACTTTCTGAAGTAGATTTTTTAAAAGGCAATTCTAAACGTAAACTGTTTTTAACATAATCAAGTGAAACTTGTTTATTAGCAGCTTCAATTGGATAAATTTCAAGAAGTTGCTCTTGAATTTTCTTTTTGATAAACAATGTAAAGCTTTCTTTGCTAGTTGAAAGGATATCTTCAACAGGGTAAGAATGCTTGGTAACTGAATAATCTCTTCTTATTGTTTTAGGTCCAAACTTGCGAATTTTGTAGTTTTGTTGACTCATAAATCCCCTTTGTAAATTTAAAGACGTATTAGTACGCAATTAGTAAAATAATTTTACCATAAAATAAATTTATTTACGTTTATTTTGGATATTATTTTGCAACTGAAAAATTGCACAAAAAACAGGTTTTTAGGACCTGTTTTCTCTTATTTATTAGTAATAAAATCTGTTAATAAAAGCGGTTCTTTAGAGCCATTTAACACTGCAATAATGTTTTCAAGTAATGGGATATTTTTAATGTTTTTAGTTGCAATTAGTTTGCTCAAAGCTTTAGCGCTTGAATACCCTTCAACAGTTAATTTTTGGTTTTTTAATGTTTCTCTAAGTCCTCGTTCAGCAATTGAGTATCCAAAAGTAAAGTTTCGACTCTGAGTAGATGAACAAGTTAAGAAAATATCTCCAGTTCCAACAAGTTCAAAGCCAACACTTAAATCCGAACTAGGTTTTAGTTGCTTAATAATACTTAAAATTTCCTTGGTTCCTACCGAAATTAGTGCAGAATGGGAATTTTTACCTGGATGAGTGTATGAAGAAATTCCTATTCCAATTGCTAATACATTTTTAAGAGCTGCAAAAATTTCTCCACCATATTCATCTTCACAAGGAACTAAATTAAAATAATAATTGTTAAATTTAGCAATTAATTTGTCTCGAAATTCTTTATTTGAAGCAAAAATGTTAATTAAAGTTAAGTGTTCATTAAAAACTTCAATAGCATATGAAGGTCCTGAAAAAGTTGCAAAATTTTTTAAATTGCGTCTTAATTTGTTTTTAATTAAATCTGATAAAAACGTTCCGCTTTGTTCATCAAATCCCTTTGAAACGTTAATAATATTGACTCTACGAAATCTCAATGCTTCCGAAAGTTGTTTAAGTACGCTTCGAAATGCAAAAGACGGAACTGCAATAACTAAGGTTTCACAACCCTCTAAAACAAAGGATAAATCAGTGGATGCTTGAATAAATTTCGGGTGAGCAAATAAGCGTGAACCAAAAAATTTGCGATTGTATCCTTGGTTAATTTCGGCAACTTCTTCTTCGTTAATTCCGTACATTTTAACTTTATGTCCATTTTGTGCTAGCACATTAGCAAGTGCACTAGCTCACGCTCCGGTTCCTATGAAGCTGAAATATTTATTTTTACTCATATATTAAAATTATAATCTTTCTAACTAATTTTGAAAAAAGAGAAATAAAAAATGGCAGGAGTAGCAGGATTCGAACCCACAACACACGGGGTTGAAGCCCGTTGTTCTACCGTTGAACTATACTCCTAAGCCTAAGCTATATAATTATAGCTATTTTTTTAAATTTTCAATTAACAAAATAATATCACTAATTTTTTTAATTTTAATTAGCTCTGCATCAGGGATTTCGATGTTAAAATGTTCTTCAGCATCAACGACAATTTCAACTAAATCTAGCGAATCAATTTTTAATTCTTCTAATAAAGTTTCTTCATTAAAAGGTTTTTTACTGTATTTTTTCAATTCTTCAAAAACAATTTCTTTAACTGATTTATTCATAGAATAATTATAATATTTTATAAATTATTCATAGTCTAATTTAAACTTGTAAGCTTTTTTATACTCGTGATTATTTGAAAGAATTTTTACATAAATATTTATTTCATATTCACTGATAATTTCTCAGTGAAAATTAATATTTCCTTCAGGAACATTAATACGCTTTGCTAAATCATTAATTAATTCATACACTAAATCTTCATTAATAATTTTTTCACTGTTTTTTGTAGATAAAAAATCTTCAAAATAACTTTCTTGAAGCTCAGGAAAAATGTTTATTTCTTCTTGTGTTTCAGAAATATGATCATCTTGTTTTTGTTTTTGAAATGGTTTTTGAAAGTGTTTGTAAGCATAATATCCTCCAATTCCAGCACCAATTGAGAGTAAAAGGATTACAAAATACTTAATTTTGTTGTTTGTTCAATTATTCATCTTTACGTTTTGCGTAAATTAATAATGATGTGATATCAGTGATTTTTCCTTTTAAATTAAAATCAATGATTTTTTCAATTGAAATTTCAAAAGAATTTTTTTGATTTTCTTTATACTCAATTTCAATGATTTTTAGAATTTTTTTACTTTTTGGAAGTGCTCGAGAATTTTTATTAACCACAATATTACGCAAAAAATTTAGTTTAAATTCTTTAAATTTAACTGAAATTTCGCTTTCAAAGTTTCCTGAAAAATATCTTGGTAAAATAATTCCTGATTTTGAATTTGCAAAATTACTTATTGAAAAACTATTATCGCTAGTAAGCGTATTATAATGAAAAGGAAGTTTATATTCAGTTGAAAAATGCTTTTTATTATCTCAATTGCTTGAATTAAAATTTTGACTTTGTGGTTTAATATTTAATTTTTTACTAATAAATTTATCAAAGCTAATTGTAACTCCTTCAAGTTGAGGAGTGGACTTATTCTTTCGTTTTTTGTGGAAAATGAAATTATTTTCCGGGTAATAAAATACTTTTAAATTACCTAAATTTTCAGTTCTTTGAGTATTTGATAAATCATTAATTTCAAAATTAATATTTAAATAATTTTTTGATACTTTATAATTATCTTCTGATAAAGTAAAATTATATTCACTAATAACTTTGGCATTAGAATAGATATTTTTCATGACAATATTTTGCTCAATATTATCAAAATCAGAAAAATCAATATAAAAAGTTCCGATGTCTTTTTTATTGTTTTTAAAAACTAAAACAATGCTTTTAATTTTAGAGTATTCTAAATTAATGTTTTCAAAACCTAAATTAAAACTATTTAAATTCTCTTTAAAATTATCAACAATGACTTTATTATTAATTAATACCGAAAAAGAATAATGATTTTTTCTATCATTAACTAAATTTGAAGCAAAATTAATGTCAAAATAACCATTGCTCATAATTTTATCAACGTTAAAATGTGCTGAAAAGTTTTTTGGAAGCTCTTTTGAGTCTCATCGACAACGAATTTGTTGGTTTTCTAAAATATATGAACTTTCTTCAGAAATATTATATTGGTAATTAATTGGATACACGATCATTTATAAAACAATGTAAAAAGTTATTAATTGCAATTTTGCGTTTTTTATAATATGTTGATCGCGAAAAATAGTTCATATATCATTTTTCTTCCCCATGTTTTCATTGACTGAGAATAATTTTTTGGTCCAATTTGTGTAAATTTTCAATACATTGATTTAATTTTTCAAATAATGGCTTATCAACATAATCGCCTTTAAGCGATTGATCCAATATACTTTTAAAAGTATTTTTAAAGGCGATTAACTCAGCAGTTAAATTTACTTTAATTTTGTCTTTTTGACTAAATAATTTTTTATTTTCCATGTTTACCTCATTTAAGTAATAAGAAAATTTCAAAAAAATACGAAAAAAACTGCAATTTGCAGTTTTTAATAAGCTTTAGCAAATAAGACATAGCGATTAGTTTTTGAAGAGCATCCGCAATAAATACATTCTTTTTCTTCATCAGGTTTTTGAAATTCTTTTGGGACGCATCGGCTTGATGCTCCAGTTTCTTCTTTAATGTGAATTTCAGCGTGATCAGAACAACAAAATGGTGCAATAACAAATTTTTGTTGAGCAATATATTTTTTAAAATCTTCATAATTATCAACAAAAATAGTGTTGTTATTTAGCCTAATTTGTGCTTGTTCGTACAAATTATTATGAATATCATCAAGAGTTTTTCCAATTAAGTTTTTAATATCATCAATTTTAACTAATTGTTTTTCAAGAGTATCACGTCTAATTAATGTAACCATATCATTTTCTAAATCACGGGGTCCAACTTCAATTCTAAGTGGAACGCCTTGAATTTCGCTATTTGAAGCTTTAAATCCTGGTGTTTTATCACTACGATCAACTCTTACTCTGAATTTTCTGGATAAAAGTGTTTCAAGCTGATTTACTGTTTTTTTAACTTTATCGCTTTTATCTCCAAAAAGTTCTAAAATATCAACTTGAACTGGGGCCACTTTTGGAGGGATAATAATTCCGCGATTATCACCATGAGTCATAATAATAGCTCCAATTAAGCGAGTGGTAATTCCTCATGAAGTTCCATAAACAAACTCTTTTTGGTTGTTTTTGTTTTTGAATTCAATTTGATATGGTTTTGAAAAATTTTGAGCCAGATAATGACTTGTTCCTGCTTGAAGAGCTTTTCCGTCCTTCATCATCGCTTCAATTGTGTATGTTGAGCATGCTCCAGCAAATTTTTCATATGGAGTTTTTTTACCAATTACAACTGGAATAGCTAAATAATTTTTTAAAAACTTAGCATAAGTGCTAATCATTGAGCGGGTAAATTTTCTTGCTTCAAGTGGATTTGAGTGACAAGTGTGTCCTTCTTGTCACAAAAATTCGCGACTACGCAAAAATGGATTAGTAGTTTTTTCTCAACGTAAAACATTGGCTCACTGATTGTAAATAAGTGGTAAATCATTATATGAATCTATTGATTGTTTAAATAATTCAGCAAATAAGACTTCTGAAGTTGGACGAATAAACAATTTTTCACTTAATTGTTTATTTCCAACATGTGTAACTGTTGCTAACTCAGGGTTAAAGCCTTCAAGATGCTCTTTTTCGATTTTAAATAACGATTCAGGAATTAAAAGGGGTAAATACACATTTTGCACCCCTTTTTCTTTTAATATTTTGTTAAATTGATTTTGGATTAACTCTCAAATACCGTAGGAATTGGGCAGATAAATTACGCTACCTTTTGTGGAACCATATTTAATTAAATTACCATTTTTTACAACGTCAGTATACCATTTGGCAAAATCTTCTTCTAAAGGAGTAATTTTATCTAATTTTTTCATATATTTTATTATATTAAAAGTTCTAAATTTTGAGTATAAAAGTATAAAAAAATCACCCCAAGGTGATATGGCTGCCCCAGTTAGATTCGAACTAACGCATGTCGGAACCAAAACCCGATGCCTTACCGCTTGGCTATGGGGCAAAATGGTGGGGGGAGAGGGATTCGAACCCCCGAATCCTAAGAAAGTGGGTTACAGCCACCCGCATTTGGCCGCTTTGCTATCCCCCCATTTTGCTAGTTGCTCTATTATTATATAACAAAGTCTTTAAAAGCAAAATTATTTTTTAAATAACTTATATAAAAAATAAGGGTTTAAACCCTTATTTTCAAATTAAATTAAAAACTCTCTTTTAAAAACACGTAAATTTAGTACTTTAACAATTTCGCTATAGGCAATTAGTCCAAACCCAAAGAAAATTGGAATAATTCAAAAGGCACTGGATTTATTATAAATGCTAATTGGTACGTTTTTAAACACTTCAGAAAAGCCTGGAATATACGCTGAAGTAAGAACGCAAATAAGCGAAAAGCTACATGCAATATATACAAGATAAAATACTTTTGGAGAGCTTTGGAAAATGCTTTTTGAACTCATTAAGTTCATCGAATTTAATGAAGATCCAATCCCTAAGGACACAAAACAAGCAGTTGAAGTCACTTTAACAAATTCTTCTCCAGTGACATTTAATCCTTGAGCTATCACTCCAACAATTAAGTATGCTAGTAGAGCAAAAAATGATAACACTGCTGAATGAATTAGCAACTTTTTCCCCATTCCTGAGGCAAAAACACTATCTTGTTTATTAATTGGCTTTTCTTTCATTACATCAATTCCGCTTGGAGTCATTCCTAGGGCAATAGCTGGTAGTCCGTGAGTGAGTAAATTTACTCAAAGAAGCTGTGAAGCTGAAAGAACGACAAATTCTGCATTTCCAATGCTTTTTTGGAAAATAAATCTAAATAAGAAAAGACCAATAAGCATAATAATAATTTCAGTAACTGAGGAAATTAGTAAATTCAAAATAACGGTTTTGACTTTTTTATAAGTTTCTCGACCTGATTTAACTGCATTAACAATGGTATTAAAATTATCATCAGTTAAAATAATATCTGCTGCTTGTTTGGAAACTTCAGTTCCAGTAATTCCCATAGCACAACCTACTTCAGCAGCTTTTAGTGCTGGGGCATCATTAACTCCATCTCCAGTCATAGCAACAACTTTATCATGATGTTGTCAAGCTTTGACAATGCGGAGTTTATCAAGAGGATTTACCCGTGCATAAACCGAAATTAAATGGACATTATTTCGTAATTCTTCATCGCTCATTAAGCGAGTTCTTCTCCTTTAAGAGCTTTATCACCTTCTTTGTAAATGTTTAATTCTTTAGCAATAGCTACAGCTGTTGTTAAGTGATCTCCAGTAATCATAATGGTTTTAATTCCAGCTTCTTGAGCTTGTTTAATGCTTGCTTTAACACTTTCTCGCGGCGGATCAACTAGTGCAATCAAACCTAAAAATGTGAGATTTTCTTCATCATCATGTGAAATGCTTTCTTGATTTTCATTAATACTTTTATACGCAACTGCAATCACACGATATGCTTGCTTGGATCATTGTTCGTTTAAAATTTTGGCTTGTTCAGGAGTATTATGACATTTATTAAAAATAACATCTGGAGCTCCTTTAGTAATTAAGGATTTTCCGTTTTTTCCCTGAATTAGTACTGACATGGTTTTTCGATTGCTATCAAAAGGAAGTGAATCAAGTTTTGGAAATTTTTCAAAAACACTATTAGCACTAACATGAAAATCCAGTCCATAGCGTAAAATTGCAATTTCGGTGGGATCTCCTGCTTCAGAAAATTGCCCATTTTTTTCTAAATGTACTTGTGCATCACAACAAGCAATTAACGAATGAAGTGCTTTAGAATTTTCTGGATCGCTATTTGGAAATTCATAATCTCAAAATTGAACTACTTTCATTTTATTTTCAGTTAGTGTTCCGGTTTTATCTGAACAAATAACTTGAGTTGAACCAAGCGATTCAATTGAAGGGAGCGACTTAATAATTGCTCGCTGCTTGGTCATATTAGCAACACCAATTGCTAGTAATACAGTTGTAAAGGTAATTAATCCTTCAGGAATAGCTGCCACTGCAAGGGAAATTCCAATTACTAGTGAATCTGAATAAGTAGCAACATTGTTTCATCCACCAAAAAATCCATTTAATAAAATTTGAATTAATGTAGTAGCTAAAAATAACACTACTCCTGAAATTCCGAAAATCTTACTGAGTTTATTTAGTTTAATTTGTAGCGGAGATAGGGCAAGTTCTTGATCATTAATTAACTTATTAATTTTTCCAAGTTCGGTTTTATTTCCGGTATGCTCAATTAACACAATTGCTCTTCCGTTAGTTACATATGTCCCTGAAAAAACGGCATTTAGTTGGTCTCCTAAAGGTTTATTTTTTAAATTATCCGCAAGAACCATTTTTGCTACCGGAAGCGATTCTCCTGTTAAAGCTGATTCAACAACATTTAAATTGTATGCTTCAATTAACCTTCCATCAGCAGGAACATAATCTCCAGCTTCTAAGACTACTAAATCACCTGGAACTATTTCGCTAGCAAGTAGCACACTCATTTTTCCGTTTCGTATGACTTTAGCATTAAGTTGATTATTTTTTTCTAAGGTTTTAACAGCTTGGTCGCTTTTATATTCTTGATAAGTCCCTAGCATGCTGTTTAAAATTACTACTATTAAAATAATAACTGGTTCAATATAACCGATAATAATTTCACTTCCATGCCTAGAACCACTTGCATGCTCATAAATAGCTACCGCAAATGATATTGTGGCAGCAATTAAAAGTAAAATAATCATAAAATCTTTAAATTGGGCTAAAAAAGAATTAATGAAATTAAATTTCTTATGATGTTTAATTTCATTTAAACCAAATTTGCTTCTTTGGGATAAAACTTGTTGATTAGTTAAACCATTTTTTAAATCCACTTTAACTTGAAGATCCATTTTTCTCCTTTTATTTTTTTAGTATTTTTATTATATCAAATCGCTTTTTTGTTGTGTTAAAGAGATTGTTTTTTTAAACTTAGAATTTGTTGGAATATCTTTATTGATTTGTGGATGAGTTCCACTTCTGATTTGCTTAATTTTAAAATTAATGACCATTAGTTCGGCTAAAGAAGAACTTTTGAATATAAAAAAATAAACAAAATACCAAATAAATTAGATTTTCCTTACCTAACTTATGGGGGGTATTTTTTAATGTTTAAATTGTTGCTATGATTTTTACATTTTCATTATGCTTTTATATTTTTAATCATCTCTTTTGCAATCGATTCAATAACATTTACTGTCATTGCATTGCCTGCTTGAGATAATACCTTGTTATCTTTTAATTTGTATTTTTTAACTTTTTTAGCAATTTGCTTGGGAAAACCTTGCAACAAAAGAGATTCATAACCGTTAACTTTGATTAACTTTTTATTTTTAACATAAAGCAGACCATGTCTACCATTTCTTAGTGTAGGAAATACTTTTTTATAAACTCTTAAATCTGATTGTCTCCAGTCAACTACATAATTTTCTCAATTTAAGATTTCTTGAGCGTTAAATTTATCTTTGTTATACTTATTAGAAAGATATTTTTGAAAGGTATTATTTTCAATATTCAACTCAGAATTATTATGCTTATCTAAAAAATAGTCAAAATTTTTGCTTATGATTTTTTTATTAGGAAATTCAAATTTTCCATTATCATGTTCTTTCTTAAAACCAACAATGTAAATTCTTTCTCTCATTTGTGGAACCCCAAAATTAAGACTGTTTAAAACTTTTCAATAAACATTGAAACCAATACTTTCAAGATTTTTTTGGATAGTTTGGAGTGTCTGTCCTTTATCGTGATTTTGTAACCCTTTAACATTTTCCAAAATGAAATATTTGATATTTTTTTGTTTAAGTATTTCTATAAGTGAATAAATTATTAATCCTCTTTTATCATTAAAACCAGCTCTTTTTCCGACAATTGAAAAACTTTGACACGGAAATCCAGCAATCATAAAATCAAAATCTGGAAGTTCACTAATTTTTAATTTAGTTACATCTCCGTAATTTCTAGTGTCATTAAAGAAAAGATTATAAGTATTAGCATTTATTTTGTCTATTTCAGAATGTCCAACACATGACATTCCGATATTTTCTAATCCAATTCTTCCGCCACCAATACCTGAGCAAAAATCAAAAAATTTTAACATATTAATCCTTCCTTTTGTACGTAAAAAAAGTAATATAAGAGCTCCTAATTTTGTTATATGTGTTTATTTAAAAATGAATTTTTCTTATAAAGGAGATTAAAAAACCCCAAATTTTGGGGTAAAATGATATTTTCAAATTATAACTTAATATTGTAGAAAGCTTGCTGTCCTTCAAATTTTGCCGATTCACCAAGTTCTTCTTCAATAGCAAGTAAACGATTGTATTTAGCAATTCGATCAGTTCTAGACATTGAACCAGTTTTAATTTGACCTGCATTCATTGCTACTGCAATATCAGCAATAGTTGAATCTTCAGTTTCTCCTGAACGGTGTGAAACTACTGCAGTCATATTTGCTTTTTGAGCCATTTGAATTGCTTCAAAAGTTTCTGTTAATGATCCAATTTGATTAATTTTAATTAAAATTGAGTTCATCGATTTTTCTTCAATAGCACGTTTTAAGATTGATGTATTTGTAACAGTAAGATCATCACCAACAATTTGTAATTTGTGTCCATATTTAGCTGTAAATTGTGCAAATCCTGCTCAATCAGCTTCTGCGAGTCCATCTTCAATTGAAATAATTGGATATTTATCAACTAATTTGCCTAAATAATCAATCATTTCTTCGGTGGTATAGGTAAGTTTTACTCCTTCAAGGTGTTCAAAGCCAGGTTTTTTAGCTTCGATAGCTTCCTTAAGTTTTTTAAAGGTATACACTCCATCTTTATAAAGTTCACTTGAAGCACAATCCATCGCAATAGCAACAGCTTTTTCTCCACTTTTAGCTGGATTGTATCCAGATAATTTAATTGCTTCAACTAAAAAATCAAGTGCTTCTTCGTGTGATTTAAAGTTTGGAGCAAATCCTCCTTCATCACCTACTTGAACTCCATGACCTGCTTTTTTAAGTAATTTAGCAAGGTTATGGAAAACAAAATTAGCCATTTGCATTGATTCTCTGAAGCTTTTTGCTCCAACAGGCATAATCATAAACTCTTGAAAATCAATGGTATTTGAAGCGTGTTCACCCCCGTTAATAACATTTAACATCGGAACAGGCAATAAGTGTCCGTTAAACCCTCCAAGATATTTGTATAAAGGAAGTTGTAATTCATTAGCTGCAGCACGAGCTACTGCAAGAGAAACACCTAAAATTGCGTTTGCTCCCATTTTTTCTTTATTTGCAGTTCCATCAAGAGCAACCATTTTTAAATCAATTCCTCTTTGGTCAGTTACTTCCATCCCAAGTAATTCAGGAGCTAAATCTTTATTAACGTGATCTACAGCTAACATAACTCCTTTACCACCAAATCAGTTTCCTTCGTACTTAGAACCTTTGTCTCTGAGTTCAAGTGCCTCTCTTGAACCAGTTGAAGCTCCTGAAGGTACCATCGCTGAACCATATCCATCATATTCAGTTCATACTTCAACTTGCACAGTTGGATTACCACGTGAATCTAGCACTTCACGAGCGTGAATTTTTTTAATTGCTGACATATTTTCTCCTTATATTTTGTGTTTGATAAAATGTTATTTAAATTATAATATTTTTTAAAAACTTAAGCAATACATTTATCAATTCTTGGTAAAAAAAAAAAAAAAAAAAAATGAGCTAAGCTCATTTTGAAATTATTTTAATTTATCTAAATGTTCAGTTGAACCAATGTATGAGAATTTTTCTGGAGATAAATGTAAATAATCTCCACGAAGAATTTTAATCACTGATTGAACGGTTTTTTTAAGCGGAACAAATACTCCAGGGGTATTTCTAAAGTGTTCAGTCATAAAGAATGACTGTGAGAAGAAGTTTTGGAGTTGAAGGGCTTTTTTAACAATAGTTTGTGATTCTTCATCAAGTTCATCAAATCCTAAAATAATCATAACATCTTCAAGTTCTTTGTATTTTTGAAGCACAAATTTAGCTTCTAAAATGGCATTATAATGTTCAAGTCCAATCACATCAGGGTTTACGTTTGTTGAAGAAGAAGCAAGTGGATCAAAAGCAGGGAAAATGTTTTTAGCGGTAATTTCACGTGATAAAAACATCGAAGCATTAAGGTGATTAAACACTGCTACAGCTGAAGGATCATAAAGGTCATCCATTGGTAAAAAGACAGTTTGAAATGAAGTAATTGATCCATTTTCGTTGCTGTAAATTCTTTGCTCTACTTGCGAAATTTCAGTATTTAAAGTTGATTGATATCCTCCAACTGAAAGTTTTTTATCAAGTGAAGAAGAAGTTTCATTTCCAGCTTGAATAAAACGGAAAATATTATCAATAAATAATAAAACATTTTCTTTTTCTACATCACGAAGGTATTCTGCGGCAGTAATTCCTACTGGAACAATACTCATCCGGGCTCCGGGGTTTTCGTTCATTTTAGAAATATACATAATTGAAGAATCCATTAAATTTGAATCTCTTAAATCATCATAAAGTTCAATTGCTTCACGAGAACGCTCTCCTGAACCAACAAAAATTGCAGAAGTGTTATTTTGTTGTTTTGAAAGGTTGAAAATAATCTCTTTCATTAACACAGTTTTTCCAACCCCTGCTCCTCCAAAAATTCCAATTTTTGAACCATCTAAAATTGGAATAAAGAAATCAATGGCTTTAATTCCAGTTTCTAAAATTTTGTATTTATTTTCATAACTAGGGTTTGGTTTGTTAGTTGAATTAATTTCAACATATTGGAGTTTTTTAGTTGGTTTACTATTTAATGGTTCTCCTAAAATATCAAAAATTAATCCCTTTGAAGATTGACCAACTGGAACCATAAATCCGTGGTTTAAAGCTTTGATTTTTCCATTAATTGAAAAATCAGCTCTTTGCTTAACAATTACAGCTAAAATAGCTTCTTGAGAAACAATTTTTTTAACTAGTAAAACTGAATTGTGTTCATCAACTAATAAAGTTTCAAGTAAAGGTAAATTGTTTTTTTCAAAAGTAACTTCAATTACGTCACTTCAGACTTTGGTGATTTTTCCTTGCATTATTTTGCTCCTTTAAATGATGAATGAATTTTACTAATTAAGGCTGAATTTAAGTTTAAATACTCTTTATGAGCAGTAATTTTTCAGTTTAAATTGTATGTGTCTGAATAAGTTTTAAGCAAGAAACTAAAGTAATCTTTAGGTGCGTTAACATCAGTGAGTTTATTTAAAATGATATTGTTCATTAATTCAGTTGATACTTTGTCTTCTTTAACATATTTAATGATAAATTCAATTGCTCGTTGAATTTGATCTTCTTTTAGATTATTTAAAATGTTAAATTGAATAATTTGAGATGTAAGGAATAAATCGTATTCATCATATGAAGTAATTCCTTTTTGGTTAAATAATTTTTCAATTTGAATTCCTGAAAGAATTAAATTATTAACTTCTTCATTTAAATCGTATTTTAAAGCAGCTAACTTAGTTTGACGTTTAAATGCACGGTAAATAGTGTTAATTGTTTTAGTTGTTTGGGAAACAATTGGTTTTTGTAATCTAGTTCCAATCCGAGATACTGATAAGTCAATATTAATAGCTGGATATTTATTAAGAGCAAATAATTCACTGCTAGTTACAATTTGGCCATCAGTAATTGAAATAACATTTGAAGCTATAAGTGAGGTAATATCATTGTCAATGGTTTGTAAAATTGGCAATGCACTAATGGTTTTACGTCCAACAAATTTTCCACTCCGTTCTAGTAAACGGGCATGAGCGTAAAACATATCTCCTGGATAAGCTTCTTTACCAATTGGTTTTTTAATTAATAAAGCAATTTCCCGATATACGTTGGCATGCTTGGTTAAATCATCAAAAACAATTAAAACATCATCAAAGTGTGAAAGATTTTCAGCATGAGCCATTCCAATGTATGGTGCTAAGTATTGCTCAAAAGGATTTTCAGCTGAAGCATTAACAATAAAAGTGTAATCTAAAGCTCCATGTTCTTTTAAGGTTTGATAAATTCAAGATACTTGATTTTGGGTTTGACCTATTGCTACATAAACACATTTAACATTTTTATTTTTTTGATTAATAATAGTATTAAGGGCAATGAAACTTTTTCCAGTTTGACGATCTCCAATAATAAGCTCTCTTTGTCCTTTTCCAAGCGGAATAAGCAAATCAACAATGGCATATCCAGTATTAAGTTGCTCTTCTAAAGTTTGATAAACCATTAAATCATTTTCAGCTTGGACACTTTTTGATTGCACATCTAAAAAATGAGTTGGTTTAGTTGAAATTGGAAAGACAATATTTCCATGAATATCAATAATTTTTCCAAAATATTCTGGAGAAGTTTTAATCAGCTTATTTTCTGCAACGGGAAGCACTTCTGAACCAACTGAAAATTTTTCTTTAGTAGTGGTACATAAAGCAAAAGCAGTAGTTTGATTTGCGCTAATAATCATAAATTTTACTTCTGGTTTATTTTTTAAAACTAAAAACTCCCCTTGAGTAAAATTATGTGTCCCTGAAATTTGGACAATATATTCATTAACTGAAGTTATTATTAATTTATTTGTCATTTTGTTCCTTACTTAGTTTGCGTTTTGCAAAGATTTTTTTAAAAATTCACATGAAGAACATTATTAATCCACCAAAAATCGAAAGACCAGCAAAGCTTCACAATAAAATATTGCTTAAGGAATGATCTTCGGTGTAATTTAAGTTTAAACTATCATAAGCGGTTTTAAAAAGCTTTGCTTTGGGATCTTCTTTATCTGAAATGGCTTCATTTTTAGTTAAAAGCGATACATCGGTAATTTGTTTATGTACGTCTTTGAGTGCTTTATTATATGAATTAAAATCACTTAGTGAAAAATTATTTTTAATTGCTTGAATTTTAAAGTTTTTCAACATTGAATTTAGTGATCTAAATCCTGAACTTAAATCTTTAACTTGTAAATCTAATTTTTGAAAATTAGTTTCAATGGTCTTAATGTTTCTTTGGCCTTGAGCAAGAACATTTGAATAAAGCGATTCATAAGCATTTGCTAAATAATTAAAAAATTTATATTGATTAATTTCTTGAGCTGAAAGAGCATTAATTAAAAATTCTTGAGCTTTTTGAGCTAATTGATCATTTTGAATTTCAACTTTTCCGTCATTTTTAACAATATTGGTATTAAGTTGATATTTTTGGACCAGATTGTCTAATTTAGTTTTAAATTGATCTTCATTAATTAATTTAACACCTAAAAAAACTTGATTAAATAGCGCTTCAGCTAATGAACTATTGGCTAATTTTTCATAATCAAGTTTTTCATCTAGTCCTAGTGATTTTAAAAATTCAATAAATACTTTCGAAAATTCTTGATAAACTTTTTGATAACTAGCACTTTCTTGAGCAGTTCGATATCTTTTAACTGGTGCTTTATATGTTCTTTTATTTGCTGGATTGCTTTTTTGAATAATTAAAACTTCAGCTTCTAAATTGTTATTAGTATTTTCAAGTTTAGTCACTGTATAATCAAATGATTCTAAAAATGTGTTTTTTCATCAAATATATTCTTTATTAAAAACTTCCTCATTAGCTTGAAAAAGACCAACTAATTCATTATTTGTAGAAGCTATTTTCTCAAATCCTAAAACAGGCTCAAGGGGTGGCACATTTTCAATAGTTGGTTCTAAAACCGGAGGACGTCCTGAATCTCCATCAATTAATGGAACAATTGGTGGTTTGACCGATTGAGGTTTTTTATCATCTTGCTGATTGAATAAAACATTTTGCTCAATATCATAAGCAGTAAATTCTTTAGTGATTTTATCTTTGATATAGTCATCTCAACTATTAAATCCTTCAGGAAGTTTTAAATCATATTGAGAATTTTCTTGAAGAATGAAATCTGTTTGTTCAGGAAATTTAGGTAAATCTTTAGCATTAATAAAGATTTTTTCAGTTGCAGTTCCTATTCCTGAAAAATATTGAGCAGTGGTACTTAAAACAGTTTTTTCATCAGTAGTATTAACTGTTGGTTTTTTACCATCAGTTTTAATGGTACTTTTTGAATCGCTTTTCTTAAGTCCTTCATAATTATTTGGAGCTTTTGTTCCAATAATTACTGGAGAAAAATCTTTATCATTGTATTTAATTTCTCCAAAGTTATATTCTTTATCAACTAAAATATGGGGAAATATAACATCAAAACCATATTGTTGTGGATTTTCAATAATTTTTTTAGTGTTATTTTTAATGAAATTAGCAACTTTTTTATAATAAGCAACCTTAACCAATAAATCATTTGGAAGTGGTTTCTCGTTTAAATCTTCAATTTTTTTAATTGCAGCACTAATATTGCCTTCAACTCTATTTAAAGCTTTTTCAAATTCCTCTTTAATTAGTTTCTCTTGTTTTGGTTTAATTTCTGCATAATTTGGAGGTGTTTTTGGCTTTTCTTGTTCTTTATCTTTGTCTTTATTATCTGAATCTTTTTGAGTTTCTCCATCTTTTGGATCAGCAGAAACACTAAAAGCAATCGGAAAAATAACCAATGGTGAGCTTAGCGAAAGTAAAAGATGTTTTAATTTCATGGTAGCTCCTTTTTAATTAACGAATAGTAAATTTGTCTTTTTAAGTAAAATTCTTCTCGCTTAAGTAACTCGTACTTAGTTTCATCAATATTACTTCAGTTAAACATTTTTGCAATCTTATTTTGTGCTATTTGTTTTTTAATTTTTGAATGTTTCTCTTTGAGTTGTAACAAGTATTTTTTATCACTTTTTTGGACGAAACTATTAATGAAAACATCATAATAAATAGTTGCTTGTTCTTCATCACGTTTTAAGAATAAATTATCAATTAATAAATAATAATTTTGTTCATTTTCCAAAGTTAATTTCACTAAAATATTTTTAAAACTTACAATTGAATTTTGTTGGACTTTAATTCAATTATCATTTAAAGTTTGACTAACAAAAATGTCCTTAACTTTAATTGAGTTAACCACGTTTTTTGTGGAAATAAAATTTAATTTAACCATGAGAGACCTCATTTTGAGTATGAATTAAATCCTTATCAGGGCTTAAAATCGAGATTTCTTCAATTTCAAGATCCTTTTTAGTACGAAGATATAAAATTTTATGCTTACGAATTTTTTCTTCTAAATCATTTAAAGACTTATTTTGTGCAACAAGGTTATATTTTTCTTTTACAAGTGCTGATTCCATTAAAAGTGACATTGCCGAAAAAGTTAAATAATGCTCAAATAGTGATTCAACAAATAAATTTGGTTCAGGATGAATTTTGTATTTATCTAAATCAAATGTATTTAAAGGTCCATTTTGCGAATAATAAGTTAGCTCAAAATTATTTTTTTCTAGTGGAAATAAAGTGATATATTTTTGCTTGATTTTAGAAGAATTAATAACAAAATTCAGTTCTGAAATTTTATATTGTTTAAAAATATTAATAATTAATTTCGGTAAAATTTCAATTAATTTTAAGACGATATTTTCATCACTTTTAAAAAGAATTTGCTGTTCAGTAGATACGGGTAACTCTTGGGATTTTTCTCCAATTAAAATAAACAAATCTTCGTTAAAATCAGCATTTTCAGTTAGTGTTTTGTAATGTTTTTGATATGAATTGGTTCCGTATTTTTCTTCTTCGGTAATATAAACTCAAATCTTTTTTCCTTTAACTGTTTCAATTACTGGAGATTTACTTAAAAATGAATTATCAATTGAAAATTTTTCATTAAGTAATGTAATTAAATCTTTTGAAAAATTTGATCTTTGTAAATAAAACAAAATTTCTTTAGAGAGTTTTAAAATATTAACTAAGGTAATATTTTTTTTAGATTCAATAATTTTATAAATCTTATCTAAGTTAACTTTCTTTTCTTTAATTTTCTTCAAGTTCATTAGCTTAACAACCCTTCACTAAATAAAATTTTGAAATTATTTGAAGCTTTATCTTTAAAAATCACAGTATCTTTAATAAGTTCAAGCTTATAACCTTTAGAAAGTAATTCTTCAAGATATAAGTTAAATTTTTCTAAAAGGTTATTTTCTTCTGCAATAGTAGAGTTTTTTAAGTTAATGTCTAATGCATTACTATCAGGAGTAGTGATACTTGGAACAAGTTTAGTAAAACTAAATTTCTCATTTCGATTTCAACGAACTGCAAAACTTCTGAGTAAAAGATTTTTTTGTGAATTTTTAAACTTTTTGAGTTTTTCTAAAATCCTAAGTCAGTGAGGACTTTTGAGTCCTAAATTTTCTTGAATTTCAAAAGTATTAAGTAGTTTTTGTTGGTTAACAAAATCTTTCTGAGAAACGGTGTCATGAAAAACTTGATAAATTAAAGCTTGATACTCAATTTGTTGGGGGTTTTTTGATTTTTTCTTTAACATGATTTACTCCTTATAAGCTTTCACTAATTTTAAATTACCTAGAACAAGCATTAATGAAAATATTTTTTTAGAAGATTTGCGTAAGATTTCTAAAAATAATAAAATTGAGGCACCAATTGCAATTCTTGCTGAATAAATTATCGAAGAACTTGAATAAACTAGCGAGTTGTTTCTGAAATTAACCGAAGTGTATTCAAAGCAATTTATAAACGAAGTACCAATAATTAGTAAAAGAACAATTGCATAATTAATAAAGGTTAATTTATCAACAACATGCTTATTTACAACTAGCATCATAAGAATAACTAACGAAGCAAACAAAATAATTAAATTACTAAATTGCTGACTATAATAATTAACTTTAAGTAAATTAAGTAAACTCATTAATGATAAAATCACTAAATTAAAATTAATAACTAATTTAACAGCATTTTGTTTGGTTGCTTTTAACCCTTTAACAAAAATAAGATTTTTAAAAGCTATTAAACTTAAAATAATAAACAATCCTATAGCTAAAATAATAAGATAAACTAAATTAATTTCTTTTTCAAAATCAAGAGCATTTTCAAGAAAAGGATTTTTGATAAAAATTAAATAAATGCTAAAAGCAAAAATCCCAATTAATATTGCTCCAATAAAAGCAAGAAAACTTGAAATTTTATTTTTTGAAGCAACAATACTTTCTTTTTGATTTTTAGCACTTAAAAATTCAACAATAAGTAGTGAAATAACAAATAATAAAATTAATAAAATATATACAAAATAAAGTGCTTTATTATTTGATTTTAAATCATCTAAATAATTAAGAACATCATTGTTAAAATATAATGCGTCATTATCAGTAATTTTGTGAACAAATAAATATAAAACTAATAAAAATCCACCAATTAAAAGCACTTTAAAAAAGTATTCTAATGAGCTAAGTACAACACTTCTACGGATATTAATTAAATGCTTAGCTCTAAAAACTAAAGCATGAATTTGATAACCAAGTGAAACAAATAAATATCACAATACAATTAAAGCTTTATAAAGTAAATGAATTGGTTGAGAGCTTACCTTGTGAGGTAAAAATCAATTTAACAGTGTAGCAACAATTGCTAAAACTAAATAATTAACATACCAATAAATATAGTGCTTAAATTTTAGGTTGTTATTATTTAAAATACTAAAACTTTTAAATAAGCTTGCTAGAGACACAACTGCAAAAATTATGAATGTGCCTAGACCTAAAAAGTTATGTGATTTATTAGTAATTGTTTCGGTATTAAAAATATCTTTTCAGCTTAAAATAAAGCTATTTGACTGTAATTGGGTATTAAAAGCAAAAACAAAAAAAGAAAATATCGCAAAAGTTGCAATAAAAGATATTAACTTTAGGATATTTTCTTTACTAAAATAAAACCAAAGGGAGGTATTTTTAGTCAAAGCTAATGTCATTAGTTCCTCCTTTTGGATTGAAACTACTTGGTTTTACAACCGCTGTTTTATGGAAGGTTCTAAAAGCTTGCGATTGGTTTAAAGTATTTGCGATTTCTTGAGTATCAACATATACAGTATTAAATAAATCTTTTCCAGCTTCAATTAACCCATATAAATCTCTACCATATGAGCTAGGGATAGTATTTCCTTTTAAGTATAAGGTATCTACTCTAGTAGGAGATTTAAAGTACAATTTGGCTCTTTCAAGACCTTTAACAATTAACACGTATCATTGTTGTTGTGTTAATGTTGGTAAGTCAACTTCAAAAGTATTTGAAGCATTATATAAAGTAAGTTCTTTAAAGACTTTTCCGTAAAGATTCATTCCTTTTAAGCTTCGAATTGAAGGAATATTCCCAAAATCTAATTTTAATGGTCATGAACCAGGTCCTCAATATCCTTGGAAGACTCTTTCGTCTTTTCTAGTATCAAAAACCATTTTTAGACCATCATTAATTGTTGAAAGATTATCTTCAGTGTCAAATCTAAGTCTATCAAAGACAATTGAACCGGCATTTTTATTAGTTGGTTCATAATCAAAACTAATGTATTTAACACCTTTAAGTGAATTAGGGTTAATTCCTCAATCTCCATCAATTCCACCAGCAGAAGTATAAAGTTCTAATTCCTCAATATTTTTATTTTTTAGACCTTTAAGAGAACTGGTGTCATGTGCTGAGAAAACTAAAGTAAGTTTTTTAACCGAATTAGGAAGTTGACTTAAAATATTTTCAAATTTTTGTTTTTTGTCAACTTTTCCCATATTACGAATGACAATAGCATCAATTTTTTTACTTGGATCTTTTTCGACGTTTTGAAGGAATTTAAGGAAATCGCCATATCCTTTAGGATTAGCGGCATCTAGCTCAACTAAAATTCTAGGTTGTCCTTTAGATTGTTCCTTAGCAAAATCTGATTCAGGTTGAATTTTTAAAACTTTAATTCCTTCATTTTCTGTAATTCCAAAACTTGTTCACGATGTAGTATCATAAACAGTTTTTCAACCTTCATATTGATTGTTAATAATATCGTATGGCGATCTTTGATATTCTGTTGTATATCCGAAAAATCTTTTTTTGTTATTAGCAATTTGTCTATTTCTAACTGGGTTTTTTGAAGGATCAGCATATCCTCAAACAATTCCACCAATTTCAGTTGGATTTAATGAAATAATAGGGATCATTCCATTATCAAGCTCTTTGTCTAGATCTTTTTGAATTTGTTGATATTGATATTTAAATCAATACGAAGGATCGATATTATCAGTTCTTCAAAATCCTAGAATATCTCCTATTCCATTTTTCTTAGCATCTGCTAATTTTTCTTCAAGATTTTTACCATCATTTTTAATTAAGTGGAAATATTGGTCATACCATTCTTTAGAAAAATTAGCTGGTTTTCCCGAAACAGCAACTGTATATTCTTCGATAGCATCAATAAATTTTTTTCTAGTTGCTTCATCAAATTCACGTGGTAAATTATTCCCAATTTGAGCTAAAACACTAATTGCATTTTTAATAGCAACTTTTTGACCTGAAGTTATATTACCTTTAGCGGGTTTAGAACTTAATGTTTTAGTATCTAAATCTGGAAGAGCATTAGTATCAACAGGAGCTCCTTCGCTAACATTAAGTACCTTAGGAGGTTCAACAACTGCTGGTTTAGGGGTTTCGACAATTACTTTCTTAGGCTCTACTACTGGCTTTGGTTTTTCTACTACTGGAGCTACTTTAGGTTTAGGTGGAGTAACAACTGGCTTGGGTTGCACAATAGGTTTTGGAAGTGGTTCAACTTTTTTAATTTCCTCTTTTTTAGGAGGAACTACTTCTTCTTTAATTTGTTTGACTGGTTCACTTTTCTTAAGATTGTTATCTTTATTTGAGGCATGAACAAAATCAGTTTGGACTGCATTGTTAATTAAATTTGAATTAATTTCTCTACTAGAAATAAACACTTGATTTGAAGCATTCTTATTAATTGATGAATAAACTACAACCGCAGCAACCGCACTAATTGCTCCAACAGCAGTAAAAGGAGATAAATTCAACAGAATTTTTTGTTTTTTAGCTTTAATCATGATTCCTCCTATTAATTGCTAAATTTGTATTCACTTGGAACTTTATCTTCATCAGCACCATTAGGGAATAAATATGTTTTGATATTTGGGCGAGCTTCCTTAAGAGCTTGGCGGTATGAAGTTCTTTGGTCTTTTCCACCACCATAAATAAGATCGTATTGTCCTAATTTGTATGAACCATAAAATCCGCCATAATCAATTCCTTCACTTCTAAATGCTTGTACAAGCGAAGTAAGAGAGCTTCCAACAGAATCTCCAGCAGCAAAGTTAATTCCAACAATTTCATTATCAATTGTTCGAACACTTGAGCCTGAAGCTCCAGTTAGCGGTTCTCAAGAACCAAGAGTATAACCTAATCCATAATTAATATATGAACGACCTTGATATGAAGATGTAGTATCTTTAAAATAAGGCATGGTAAAAGGTTGATTTTTTTCTGCAGTAAGAACAGGAGAGGTAATAGTATAATCACTAATTCCAGGTTTAGATAAGAAGTTTCTTAATCCAAAAGCTTTTGAAAATCCTGAACCATAATCTTTAGTAGGATGCTTTCCTGAAGCTTGAAATTCACTTCTAATGTAAATTGGTTTATTGACTCAAATACTTTGTGTAACTTTGAGTTTATCAATAAATTCTTTTTCTTTATAAGCAGTATCAATTTGATTATCTGTTGTTGAACCAGGAAATCCTAAAGCCAATAAATTAACATTAATTTTTTTAGTTTTGACTTTTTGATTTCCATCAGCAGTTACTTCAACTTCTTCATTCTTAAGTTTGTCATAATCTTTGTATAAAGAATTTTTGGCAAATTTAAATTTTTTGCTTGATTCTCAATTTGCAAAATCTGAGGTTGCAATTTTTGCTAGATCAGCTGCTGAACTCACAGTAATGTCTCTTTTTTCTTTATTTGAATGATACGAATACCCTTTAGTATCGTTAGAATTAAAATCAAATTCTAAAACCGCAAAATCAGCCATTTCTTGAGTATCTTTATATGGAGAATCACTACTTAAATAATCTTTTGGACTTTGATTAAGAAAATCGACTGCTCCATACACAATTTTGACTTGTTCAGGTTTAAAATAAAACGAATCAACAGTAACTGCATCAAGATTAGTGTCTAAATCTTGATCAATTGCAGTTTCGTTATTAAAGTGTTCAAGACGAATACTTTTAGTTGTTCCTTGTCAAAGGCCTTTTAGTTTATCTTTTTCTTTACCATATTCAACTGCATATTTGCTAGTTCATTCTTTATCGATTTTTTCATTACCTTCTTTTTGAATTGGTTCTAGTTTTGCTAGTTCTTTGTTTCTTAATTCATCATATTTTTTAGCTTCGGTGGTATTATCTTCATTATTTGCTTGATCTCTTAATTGTCTAAAACGAGTTGCTTCGTCTTGAATTGCCTTGATTTTTTGAGCATATGGCTGAGCAACCTCGTTATAGAGTTTTTCTAGCTCAGCAATTCTTGCGGTTGTTTTGTCATATTCTTTCTTTTCTTCCTGTAAGTTAGCTACATTCGAATATTTAGTATCTGCTGTAGTTTTTAAAAGTTGAGCGGCAACGTGTAAATTAGTTGCTAAATATCATTTTGTTGGATACCCTTTACTATCAAGCTCATAATCTAAAATCCACGCAGTCCCTCTTTCAACTCAACCATCATTTTTGCTAATTAATTCATTTCCGTTATTAAAAGTAATTGCAAATGATTGCAATGCAATATCTTTATATTTTTGGTTTGGTAAATATCTTGATAAACCTCTATTGTTCGAAACTGAATCTCAATATGCAGCTGAAGCTTTTTGCGAAATAGGGTTAAGGACTAATTTATTATCCTTAACAATTGAGAAATTTCTCACTAGTGCACTTTCATAGTTTGGTTGATCATCTTTTTGAGCTTTTTTATCATAATCACTAATTTCTGAAGCATTTTTAATTGGTGATTTAGCTGAGGTATATGAAAGTCCTCCAAAATATTGCTTCAAAGCGTCTGTATATGCGTCTAAATCAACTTTATTTTTTTCTTCTACGCTTAATTTTTCATATTTATCGGGGCTTAAATTTGGTCTTCCAGGAATTCGAACTTGTGGTCCTGGGGCAGGTCCAAATGGACTTCCACCACCAGTGCCGCCACCTCCTGCTGAAGGCCCACCACCAGGACCTCCAATTCCAATATCTCCTAAATCTCCTTCTTGAACATTTAATGTTGGTCCTGGATTTTGTCCAGGAGAAGGATTGGTTTGACCTGGTGGATTTGTGGTACTTGATCCACTTCCTTGAGTGGGATTTCCGTTATTATTTTGGACGCTTCCACAAGCTACTCCAAGGCCGGCAATTGGTAAAATTGACAGTAATAACAAACTTTTTTTGAGAGTAATTTTTTTCATGATGAATCCGTTTCTTTAACTAGATAATATTATTATATTCTTTTCAAAAAAAAAAAAAAAAAAACGACTTTTTTAAATGGCCATTTTGTGGTAATATTTACATTAAAAAATCCAATGTAAATTAAAGATTTGATAAAATAAAAACAATATGGAAAATACAATGTATAAGTCACTAATTCAAATTAAAGAAAAGTATGATGAATTAGAAAATAAATTAGCCGATCCAGAAATTGTTAGTGATATTAAAGTCTATACTCAAATATCTAAAGAAATTAATTCAATTAAAGATATTGTTAATGCATTTAACGAATATTTACAAGCTGAAGAAAATTTAAAAAGTGCCAAAGAAATGCTTCTGGAAAAAGATCCAGAAATGGTGCTGCTTGCCAAGGGAGAAATTACAGAAGCAGAAAACAAAATGCTTCAGCTTAGTGAAGAATTAAAAATTCTCATTTTACCTAAAGACGAAAATGATAATCGTGATGTAATTGTTGAAATTAGGGGAGCAGCTGGAGGAGATGAAGCGAATATTTTTGCAGGAGATTTATTTCGAATGTATTCTAAATATTGTTCGGCAAATGATATGAAAGTTACTGTGCTAGAAACTTCTCCTTCAGATTCAGGAGGTTTCTCACTAATTACTTTTGCTGTTAAAGGAGATAAACCTTATTCAAAACTAAAATTTGAATCTGGGGCACACCGAGTGCAAAGGGTGCCAGTTACTGAAACTAAAGGAAGGGTTCACACTTCGACAGCCACAGTTACTGTAATGCCTGAAATTGATGAAGATATTGAAATTGAAATTAAAAGTGAAGATTTAAGAATTGATGTGTTTCGTTCTTCTGGAAATGGTGGTCAATCAGTTAATACAACCGATTCAGCAGTGCGTATTACTCACTTGCCAACTAATATTGTCGTTTCTTGTCAAGAAGGAAAAAGTCAAATTCAAAACAAAGAAATTGCCATGCGGATTTTAAAATCTAAGCTTTATGATATTGAACTTAAGAAAAAACAAGAAGAAGAATCAATGTATCGTAAATTAGCTGGTCGAGGTGATCGGAGCGAAAAAATTCGTACTTATAACTACCCACAAGATCGGGTGACTGATCATCGGATTTCCTATTCAACTTCACTAGGTCCAATAATGGAAGGAAAATTAAATCCAATTATTGATGCATTGCTAACTGAAGAACAAAATGAAAAAATCAAAGAAGCTGGATTATAATGCCAACCAAAGAAGATTTATTGCTTGAAAAAAGAAGATATAACTTACCTTTAGAAATATCTAAAAATGAAGAAAAGATGCTTAAATTAGGATATCCAGTACAAAAAATTATTGGATATGTGGATTTAGCAAATGTTCGAATTGATGTATCTCAAAAAGTCTTAATTCCACGTTATGAGACCGAGGAATTAATTTTTTATGCATTGCAATGAATTAAAAAATATAAATTTGTCAAAATTTTAGATTTATGTAGTGGAAGCGGGTTTATCGGAATATCTTTAAAGAAAAATAATCCATCTTTAACTGTAACTTGTGTAGATATTGACAATGAAGCAATTGCTTCCTCACAACAAAACGCTAAGCTTAATAGTGTTAATATTGAAATTATTCAGTCGAATTTATTTGAAAATGTTAATGATAAATATGATTTAATTATTTCCAATCCTCCTTATCTTTCTAATGAAGAAATTTTAAATCAAAGTGTATTAGATTTTGAACCTCACTTAGCTCTTTTTGCTCAAGATAATGGTTTATTTTTTTACAAACAAATTTTAAAAGATGGATGAAAATATTTAAATCAAAACGGAATGATAATTTTTGAAATTAATCCTTTTCACTCTAAATTTTGAGTAAATATGAAAAAAGTTTTTAATATTAAAATCATTAAAGATATTAGCGGAAAAGAACGTTTTGTTATTGTTTGACAAAAAAACAGCATTAGTTAAAATAATGCTGTTTTTATTTTTTGAAAATAATACAAAGCGCCATAAAAAGGTAAATTCTTAATAGAAGTAAAAAAACAAGGAACAATTTTTTTGTTGTTTTATTAAGGATTAAAAATTAACCTTGTTTTGGTTTAAAAAACTCAAATACTTTATCAAATAATAATAAAACATCAACTGCTTTAAGTTTTAAATCATAAACATCTTTTTCGTTTTCAATTCCAAGTCATTTAACAATTAATTTATCTTTATTAGTTAAATCTTCTTGGGTTAAAAGTACACTATCTTTAGATTTTAGATCCTCATATTTAGTTAAAAGATTTTCAAGCATTTTAAATATTGGTAATTGATTTGAACTATTTTTTGCTTTTGTTAAAATTTCCTTTAATTGATCGATTTTTGTTTTTATTTCTTCTTTAGATAAATTTCGATTTGCATTAACTCAATCAACAAGTAAACCAATAGCTTTTTCAAAAATATACGCTAGTGAAACATTAACTTGAACATATCATTGACGAACACTTCCAACAGTTAAAGCTTTATCTTCGGCTTGTTGAGCAAATTTTTGACTTCAATTTCGAGCAACTTGAAGATAATGAATCATCTCATCAAGAACTTTTTTGGTTTTATCATCTAAAGTATTTAAAACTAGCTTATATGTATTTGCTAAAACAAGATATTGATCCATATTACCATGAGCTTTGCCAATTGGATCTGATTCTTGGGTAATAAATTTCTCAAAATCTTCAAGCACTTCATTGCTTAAATTGTGATCTTCATATTTTGGGTCTTTGGGATCGATTTTACTAATTTCAATAGTTGAATGATAGGTAATTAACTCATTTGTATCTTGATGTTGAATTTTATATGTAATTTCTAAATTACCATCCTTATCAAGTTTTGTAGGTAAATATTGCCCAGTTTTTTTAAAATCCAAATTTACTCATTTTCCACTTGAATCTTGAACTAAAAACTGATCTTTTTCATAAAATTGATGTACTTTATCTTTCTGAGTTCCCTGAGTAATTTCTCCTAATTTAAAGAAAGTCATTGCCTTTCAAAAATTAGTTAAATCAAAATAATAACTGATGAAATTTTCAACCAATTCGTTTTTACTTTGAGCATCTTTTTCTTTTGAATAATCAATCATTTTAAGATCAATTGAATTATTTGTTCCGTTAGGAACAAGTTCTAATTTATTTAATAATCCACTTTCACTTAAATCTTTCACAATTCAATTATCATATTTAGCTACTTCAAATAAAGATTTTGAAAAATCAATGTGTTCACCTTTGTGTTCTTTTTCAGAAACATTAGTAGGAGATGGAGAAGGTGTATTTGAATTTTCCATATTCTGTTGATTATTTGTTGTCGGGTCTTGTGGTGAATTTAAAGGATTGTTATTATTTTCTTGATTAGTATTTGTTGGTTTTCCTGGAGCAGTTTCTTGATTTTGAGAATTTGAACAGCTTATTGCAACTGCACTTATACTAGCAAAAAATGCTCCACTATATAAGAATTTTATTAATTTCTTTTTCATATATTTCTCCTGATTGTACTATAAAAATTGTACTATCAGATTTTTTAATTATAAATATACTATTTGCTTGATCTTCACAAATAAAGAACAAAAAAAGAAGATTTTGTACTTTATTAAAATTATCAATTTTAAATCTTAAATATCATTTTTAAATGGCTTAAATCAAGTATTTTTGGATTATTTTAAAAAATTAAACAAAAAAAGGATTTAAATCCTTTTTTTGGCTTTTTATGCTTGATTTAAGCTAAAAATTTGGGCTAAAAGTAAAACTATATCTGAAGGTTTTAATTTTAAATCAATTAGTTTATTTTGGTTTATTTCAAAAAGTTTTAATATTACTTGTTGATAGTTATTTAAATCATTTATGTTAAAAAGTAAACGATCATTTTGTATTGCATTTTCATTTAAATTTAAAAAATATTCAATTGCTTTAAATGGATATGATAATTTTTTACCTTGAACTTTTGTAAAGATTTCTTTTAAAGAATTAATTAAATTTTGAGCTTGTTCTTTTGATAAATTTCTATTTTTTTCAACTACAATAGAAACTAAATCAATGATTTTATTATAAATATCTGAAATGCCATCTTTAATTTGAAAGTAATATTGAATCAATGTAAAATTAGTTGAGCTTTTTTGCTTAATTTCTTCAACAAAAGCTAAAATAGTATCTGATAAATCTGTAATTTTATCCTTTAAATCATTTAATAATGTTTTGGATTGAGGATCTATTGTGGATAATAAATTAGTATATGAATCTGCTTTTTTACTAAAATTTTCTAAAGTTTTTCTAAAGTTATCAATTTTAGATGCATTAGCTTTTTGGAATTTTTCTAAACTATCAATTAGTTCATTACTTAAAGGAACTTGATCTTTACTATTTCCACTTATATTAAGAGAACTATAGTAATTAGTTAATTCATTTGAACCTTCGTGTTTAATTTTATATTCGACAAGCAATTTTCCATCTTCAAGTTTAGTTGGTAAATATTGTCCTTGTTTTTCAAAATCTAACTTAACCCATTTTCCTGAAGCATCTTTAACAAAAAACTCATCTTTAGCGTAAAATTGCTTGTCTGCATTTTTTTGATTTGACTGATTCACTTCTCCAATTTTAACTCTACTTAATGAGTTTACAAAACTTGGTACATTTAAAAAATCGGTAAAGAATCCTTTAAGAAAATCTGGTTCTTGCTCACCTTCTTTAATTGGTTTTGAAAAACCGTTAGTTTGAATATCAATTGAATGATCTTTTTGAGTTGGCGAAAGAATTAACTTATCAAAATATCCGCTTGAATACAAATCATCAAATATTGGAAAATTTTTTTCAAAAACTTGTGTTAAATCATTTGATAAATTAAGGTAATTTCCTTGAACTGGTGGTTTGTTATTTTCTATAACTTCTTCTTTTGGGGGAGTTTTAGTTTGCATTTGTGGTTTACTTGCACAAGAAATTAAAATACTTCCTATTCCTGTAAATAATATTCCGCTATATAAAAGTTTTACTAATTTCTTTTTCATATTACACCTCATTATATCTTAAAATAATTATATCTATTAATATCAAAAAATGTAAATAAACTTTAAATTATAATAAAAAGACAAGAATTTTCTTGTCTTTTGAGTATTGTCTATAAATAAGTTTATTAACTGATTTCCTCATTTGGAAAAAGCTCATTAGATAATCATGAGAAAAGCAATAATATGTCTTTAGTTGTAGCTTTTAAATCTTTTATCTTTTTCAAGTCAAAGCCTAATCATTTAATGATTTTTTCATCTTGTTCAGAAACAGTTTCGTTATTTGAAAGTAATTGATCTTTAGAATGATCTTTTTCGTATTCATTTAAAAATTCGATTCATTTTTTAACATTTTCTGAAATATTTTCTTCAGATTTAGATTTATTAAATTCTTGAATAACTCTTTTAATTTTTTCAATTTGATTATTAATTTGATCATCGCTTATACTTCTGTTTTTAATGATCACTTTTTCAAATAATTCAAAACTTTTTTGAATAAAAAAGGTAAATAATTCTTTAGTTTTAAAGTATTTTTCACTAAGTATTTTATTAGTCAAGGTTTGATTTTTTGAATGATCAACAAATTCAGAAAATTCTTTACCTCATATAGAAAATCTTTCAGCTAAGGAATTAACAAAATCTTTTAATAATGGATCTAATTTATCAATTTTTTCTTTATAAGCTTCTAATAAAAGTGGAAGTCCAGCTAAAAAAGCATTGCTTTGATTAATTAAATTTACATTGCTTGTAACTCAATTTGTTAATGCATCAGCAATTTCTTTTTTAAGTGGTTCTTGATCGTTATTAGTTTCCACTTTTCTTTCATAAACGATTGCTTCTTGAGAATCTTCTTCTTGAAGTTTATACTCAATTAATAAGTTTCCATTTGAATCAAGTTTAATTGGTAAATATTGATCGTTCTTTGCAAAGTCTAATTTTACTCATTCTCCTTTATTATCTTTAACAAAGAAAGTGTCTTTTTCATAAAATTCGTGAATGGTATTTTTTACATTACCTTGACGAATTTCACCAATTTTAAATCCTTTTATTAAATTTTTTGATAATGACTCTTGAAAAGACGATATATATTTTTCCTGAAGTGGATTTTCTTTAATTAATTTTATTAATTCATTTAATTTCTGATTTGGATTTTCTTTTACTAAAATCAATTGAATATCAATTGAATTTGCTTTATCACTTGGAACTAAAGTTAATTTATTTAAAAAACCGCCATCATATAAATCTTTCACAATTTGTGAAGGAACTTCACGTAGCATCAATAAACTATCTGATAAATCAATGTGATTAGCTCCAATATTATTATTTTGAATTTGTTTAACAGTTACTTTATCAGTTGAACAACCTGCAGAAAGAGAACCAATTGCTCCTAAAAACATCCCACTATATAAAATTTTCGCTATTTTTTTCTTCATAATATATTCTATTATATCCTAAATGTTATTAAAATATAACTAATAAAAATAATTCGTTTCTTCACAAAAATTAGATAAAAAAGGCAAGAAATAATTCTTGCCTTAATGAAATATCTGAAAATTTTAATGAATATTAGGTTTAAAAATTATTTCCTAGTAGACTTGAAATAACTAAGAGAAGATCTTTTGGTGTTGCTTGTAATGTTTCTAATTCGCTAAGGTCAACCCCAAGTCACTGTAAAGCTTTTTTATTTGGACTTAAAAGACTTTCTAGTTTAAAATCTTGTTCTTGATTTTTGGAATCTTTATATTTTTCAATAAAAGCAATTACTAAATCAAGAGATTCTTTTTCAGTGCTTAAAATTTTAACTAATTCAATTGGTTTTTTTAAGGCATCTAATTTAGCACTGATTTGTTCAGCTGTTAAGGTTTTGCTTTCATTAATTTTTTTAACAAAAAGATTAACTAGTTTTTGTAATGATTCTCCGAAAAATTGCTTAATTTCAAAATATTGATCAATAAATGATTTATTAGTTAATGTTTTATTTTTAGCATCTGTAACTAATTTAATTAAATTATCACTTAATTTTGAAGATTTATCAGTTAAAAAAGTAATATAGTTTTTAAATTCAGAATCTAAATTAGTAAAAAATGAGCTAAGTAAAGGAATATTAGCAGGATCTAGCTTCATTCCTAAAGCAAAAGCTTTAATTTGTTCTTCATTTTCTGTTGCTAAATTTGCTAAATTATCAGCAGTCTCTGTGTTTAAAGCTCCTTCATTATTATTGGTTTGAATAACTTTATTATATGTAACTGGGTGAGTTGATCCCTCGTGTTTAATTTGATATTCAATCACTAAATTTGAATCTTTATCAAGTTTTATTGGTAAATATTGGTCTTTTTTGGTAAAGTCTAGTTTTGTTCAATTTTCTGAAGAGTCTTTAACTAAAAATTCATCATTTTGATAAAACTCATTGGTTTTATTTTTCTCAGTTCCTTGATTAATTTGACCGATTTTAAATCCATTTAAAGCATCTTTAAATTTTGTAAATGGTAAAATTTCTAAAAATTTGCTAGCATATTGTGTAACTAAAGGATTTTTTGAAAAATTTTCTAAAAAACCTAATTGATTTTGGCTAATTTTATCTTCAACATTTCCAAATTTAATATCAATTGAGTTTTCTTTAGTGCTAGGAATTAATGCTAACTTACTAAAAACTCCTCCTTCATATAAGTCTTTGACAATTTTTGAAGGTACATAATTAAGTTTTAATAAACTTGAATCTAAATCTAAATGATTAGCGTCTTTGGTATTAGCTTGTTGTCCTTGTTGTTGTCCTTGTTGTTGTCCTTGACCTTGCTTTTGATTTGTTGAACAACTTACTGATACAACTCCAATTCCACTCAAAAAGATGCTACTATATAAAATTTTTGATAATCTCTTTTTCATAAAATCTCCTTATTAATTTAAGATAAATTATATAGCAAAAATCCCAAAAAAATAAATAGCAATTTATCTTATAAAGAATAAAATAAACTAAAAAAGCAAATTAAAAGGACTTTTTTGTACATTGCACAATAAAGTCCTTTTTATATAATGTTTTATATTTAAAATTGGAAATTAACTACATAATTAATCTTGTTTTTGTTTATTTATTTGGATTTTGGTATAGTAATTATTTATTTGATTGGTATTTTTAGCACGAATCTTGTATTGAATAATAAAATCTCCATTTTCATCGAATTTTGTTGGTAGATACTGATCTTTTTTATTAAAATCAAATTCAACTCATTTTTGAGATAAATCCATTACAAGAAGTTCTTCATTTTTCAAATCTAATAATTGGTGATTAATTTCTCCTATTTTAACTGAACTAAGATACATAGCAACTTCATAAAATTTTTCAGCTTTGACAATATCAGACAAATATCTAAAGCGAAAACTTTGCTGATTAACATCATGATCAAAATCAATACTTTGAACCTCAATTAATCTAGTTTTTTGATCAGGTACAAGCAATAGCTTGTAAAAAAATCCCGCTTTATAAAGAATCTTAAAACTTTCAAAATATTCCTTAATTATTTGAGGAGGTACTAGAGAAAAATTAATATGTGTTCCCTCCGTTGATTTTTCTTTTAGGATTTTTGTAAATGTTTTTAGATTTGAACAACTAATTAAAAATAAATTAAGACCACCAAAAAAGATTGAGATATGTAAAAATTTTATGATTTTATTTTTGTTAAATTTCATAAGTAAAATTTAATTTAAACAAGGGATTAATAATTATCCCAAGTTATCTTCTTTAATTTTGTTTGGTATTGTTCTGATGTATCAACCTTTTTTAGGATGATGTACTTTTTGCAGTCCTCATTTTTTTAATTGAGATTTACTATATTTAAGCATTTCATCAAGTGTTTTTTCTTCACCACTTTTAAGATTTCTGAAAACTTTATTTCTTCCGCCTCTTCCTCTATTAAAATAATAATCTGTTTGTCTTGTTTCGTTAATAACAACCCATTTATCTTGCTTAAGACTATCAAGTTGTTTATTTAATATTTCCAAAAGATCGTCAATTTCTTTTTCTTTTTGTGATATATATTCAATTTTTTCAATTGTTCTTTCTTCTTCATCTTTATTTAATCAAATCGCAAGAAAATCGTTTCCTAAATTAAAACGAACAAATGTTTTTGTAGTTGTGACTTTTTCTCATCCTTTTAAAAATTTTCCCAAAAAATTCTTGGGTAATTCTTTATTTAAAAAACGAAAACTTGATGATACTAAGCCTATACTTGAATTAACCAAAGATGCGTGTGTTGAAATATCACTTTGTAATTCTTTTAACAATTTAAAAGGATCCCCCATATTAAAAAATCATTTACTATATTCTTCAACTCTTTTTTCAGCATTTTCGATGTCTTTTTCAATTTCTGTCATTTGTTTATATGAATCCATTGATAAAACAGAAGTCAAAAAAGCTCCGAACGCCCCTGCTGTTGATATTATTCTATCAAATGAAATCGAAAGGCTATTTCATAAAATAGATGACGCGCTTAATCCAAGAGCTCTTTTTAATGCTATTGCTTTTGTAACGTTTGCTGCTTTTCATTCATTCATAAGTTCCTTTAACATTACCATCTGATCGATTTTTTCTTTTACTTTTTGATAAGTTAAAGAAAGAGCTTTTGTGTTTTTGTCTCCTGTTACGAAATTTAATCGATATTTTTTATTTTCATCTAAAAGAACAAATTTATTATTATTTTTGAATTTAAGTTCTTCCGGAACTTCTCATAATATTTTTTTCTTTAAAACTGATTCTTCAAATGAAAATTCAGAAAGTTGTAAAACAATTTTTTTAAATTCTTCATCACTAATTAGCTTAATATTATTAATTTTTTCATCATATATTTCTTTTGAAATTAATTTTTTTTCGAATAATTTATTCAAAAATTGCTTTAATAATTCTTGAAATTCCTCATTTTTTAAAAAATTAACAGATTTTGGTTTAGAATTTCCATTATCAACAATCAAATTGGTTAATTTACTTAAAAGATCCTTATTCTCTACTCATAATTCATCAGAAATATCTATAAAAGTTTTTTGTTCTTTAGTTAAATCTTTTTCAAGATTTTTACTTATACTTTCTGAATTGGGGTTGCTAGATACAACCGAAGAGAGTTGTGCGACATTAGAAATTGGTTGTCCTATTTCAAATAATATTTTTTTCATTGTATCCTCTTTTCGTAAAAATTTGTATTTAATATAAAAGCCATGGTTAATTAAACCTTTTATTTGTAAATCCTATATTTCAAAATAGTTTTAATATAGGATATATTAAACATAATAATAATAATAATAATAATATAATACGCATTACTTGCGTTATTTTTGAGTTTTCAAATTTAAGAGCTCTACTTATTCTTTAACTCTTGTTGGACTTCCAATGTATCCTTGTTCAAGGGATTCAAGAAGGACTTTAGTTTTAGTTTTACTTGGATTATGTCTATCTTGAGGGTTAGATTTTCTAAAGTAAATATATGCTAATACTTGATCATCATAATAATTACCATTATTAGTTGAATTTTGATCATTTCCACTAGTGTAGATTCTTCAGAATGTTTTTGCATATCCATTTCATCATCCTCCACTATGGGTTCCTAAACTACGTAAAATTCGGTCATTTGAGCTAATTTGGTGTTTGTATTTATTGTATGCTGCTGATCAAGCTTTTTCTTGTCCGAAAGCAATGTAAGCTTCAACATTATCTCAAGTTCCATTTCAGAATAAAAATCCTAAATTAGCTTTATCATGGATAATTCAAAGCAGCAAGGTGTGCATACGGAAAAGAGCTTTATATCCATCGTTGACTTTAAAACTATTAATATTTCATTTGTTTTGTGCTGCATCAGCATAAATTTTCATAAAAATTGGTCTAAAGAAAGTTGATGTAAAGTCACTAACTATTGCTTTAATTTTGAAAATATTATAAGAATCAAATTTAACATTTGGAGCAAAAGGTTTATTTCATTTATATTCTGGGTCAAGACGTCCATTTCTAAATGAAGGGTTTAAATTTGAAGCATTGTGATGTTTTGGTTGAATATCTAACTCTAAGAGTCCATTTAAAAAATGATAAATTCCAGTTACATCTTCAAGCGAAGAACTTTCAAAAAGTCTATTAATAAATCTAGTATAAGTGTCTGCACCGATATTATCAGTTAATCTATTGATCAATTTAGTTAAATCAAATAATTTAGAAGTAAGAATATTTTCTCCATCATCACTTAAAAGTGGAGCTAAAGCACCGCTTAAAATTGCTTTAGAAAATGCTCCTCTTGGTTCAATTACCCTTGTAAAATCAATTGATCGAATATTGTGAATGATTTTAAAAATAATCTCATTCATCATCGCACTATCATAAACTAAGGTTTTTAGTATTCCATTTGCAATTTGTTTCATCATTGCTAAATCAGCGTTATTATCAAAATTATATCCAGCTGATTTAAAGAGATTATGAAGGATTGCTCCAAATCCCTGTGCTAAGTAAGAATTGCTTTGTCCTGCAATTTCATCAAATCAAACTTTAAGGTTATTTTTAATATTTTGTTCATTTGCATTTTTAATAAAGTAATTTAAGGCTTCAGGTCAACTATTAAATTGCTCATAAGCTTTGTTATTTTGAACAAAACTTGCAGTAAGCATTTTAATAACATTCATAATGTTGGTGTTTCTTGCAGCATTAATGAGCATGTTATTAATAGTTTTTCCATCATAACTTACAATTGAACTACCAATTTTTAAACTATTTAAAATTGATTCTAATTTTCCGTCACGGTATACAAAGGATTCGATAATTTTATCAAGTGCATTTTTAATGATGCTTTGATTATTTGAAACAATATCATCTCCAATGAATTTTTTAAAGACATTGTAATTAGTTAATTGAACAGAAGCAAATATTTGGTTCCCTAGTTTTGGAAGCACTTCTAAAATTGAACCTTGTTCATTTTTAATTAACTTAATTAATCCTTGAGAAACTTGATCAATTAATCCAATTTTATTAGCAAGTGGAACTAAGTCATTTTCTAATAAACTAATTAATTGAGTAATTTCTTTAGTAATAGGAACTTCGATAAAATTAAAGAATTTTGTAGCTGCAACTTTAAGAGCTTGTGCAAAATGAGGATTTGATAATGTTCTAACCATAACATCTGTAAGTCTTGTTTTAACATAACTAACGTTAATTTGTATATCAAAGTATTTTTTTAGAACATCATTTAAGTTGCTTGCTTTTTGGACATTTTGAGGATTATTTAAAATAAATGCAAAAATATCATTAATGATTTGACTAATTTCATCAGATTTTAAAGCACTATTTGTAAGTTCAATTAAAGAAGTATGACTAAATAAGTTTTTCTCGATTCATTGTTGAGTATTTTGAGAAAGTGAATTTCAAATAATATTTCCAAAATCAACATTTTCAGCAGCATAATCAAAAATGTTTTTGAACAATTGTTTTACATCATCAAGATAATCAAAGTCTTGATCATCAGCTTGTTGAAATGCTTGAGATTTTAAAAGGGTTTTAATGACTCTTAAAAGGTTGCTTTCGATATTACCTTCGGTTAATAAAGTTTTTATTTTATTAGCTAAATTTGTAAGTATAGATGAAAAATCACCCATAAATCCTTGACTTTGAAGTAAATCAATTCCTTGGTAAATAATTCCCGAAAATAGATCAAATTCTTCATCTAATTTCTCAACAGTATCAAATAGTATTTTAACTAGCTCTTGAGGATTTTCAATACTATCAAAAAGTCATGATAAATTATTGTCTTTAAGATTTTTAACCACAATTTTTGCAACAAAATCTTTAATTAAGTCATTGCTTAGTAAAGAACTAAGTGATAATTTAACATTTTCTTTAATTGAAGTATTAAAAGTACTATCTGCAAAGGTATTTTTAACTAAATCATTGTATGAACTTGCATTTGAAATACTTTTTGCATTATCAAGTGTATGATGCACTAATGAGCTTAAAACATTTTTAACAGGAGCTAAACCAAAAATTTGTGAAATTGCATTGGTTACATCATTAACACTTAGTTGATATTTACTTAAAGTTGGCTCTAAATTAAGAGCACTTAAAAAGCTGTGAATTTGATCGCTCTTAGTTGAACTTCAATACATTAGTGAATCAATAAGGTTTTTAAGTTGTTCTTTTTGATTTTCTACATAAGTAGAATTAAGTAGAGCTTTAACAAAATCAAAGTGTGAAGTACTTAAAATTTTTGTTAATTGCGCAGGAATTTGACTTGCAAATTCATTAAAGCTTGTTGAAGTGTTTAAAGTATTAAATACATTTTCATAAAGCTGATCAAATAAGTTTGCAGATTTTAAAATATCAACAAGATTATTTAAACTTTGTTTGATAAAATCAGCTTTATTAAAGTTATTTAAAGTAATGTTATAAGCATCAAAGACATAACTTAAAGAATTAGTAACTGCATTGTGCAATGCATTATCTTTAAGAAGTGTTTCAACAAATCCCTTACCTTGCTTTTGAAGCTCGCTAAAAATGGTTGGTTTTTTGATGATGTCAAAAATCATTTTTAGAGGGTTGTTTAATGTATTTAATCAACTAGTATCTTTGATTAACTCTGGAACAGTTGTTTCTAATAATGAAGAAAATTGTGGAGTTTTTAAAATCGCTTCAATTAGAGCGTTAATTTGGTCTTTTGAAACATATTTAAAGACTTCGTTGCTAATATCTAAGGCTTCAACTGATGGTTTGATAAAGTTAGCAATAACTCCTTGAGCATTTAATCCTTTAGCAAGTTGAGTTAAGGTTTTGGCCAAACCTTCTTTATTGCTTTGAATAAATTCTAAAGCCAAAATCTTATCAACAAAAGTTTTTGGATCACTAGAAACTGTAGTTTTAAAAATACCACTAATAGCTGGTTTGATTTTGCTAATTTCTTGAGTTGGATTAGTTATAAAGTTGTTAGATTTAATAATTTCAAAGACTTTTTCTAAAATTGGATTTGCTAAGTTTATTGCTTCAATTAATTGAGCGAAATTGCTTGATAATGTTTGAAGAAAACTTTGAATTTGAGCATCATCAACATCTGTTTGATAAGTTTTTAAGGTTTTTTTAAGAAAATCATGCAATATGGTTTGAACTTGCGATGTAGTTAGAAGATCGCTAATTAAATCTTTAAGTGAATTTTCAAGACCTTGAACATTGATAATTTCCAAAGTTTTATGAGCAATATCTGAATATGATTGCACTGAAGCATATTCGTTGAATTTATTAAGTGAGTTTCTAAGGACAGCAATTAAAAGTTCTTTAAAGTGTGCATTTGAGTGAATAAATTTAATTAATTCTTTAAATGATTGACTTGAAAGATATTTATTAATTTGATCTTTAAAAGTATCACTAAGTGAGTTTTCAACTAAATTAGCAAAATTATCAGATTGCATATTTTTGAAAACATTGTCAAAAATTGCAAGTAAGTCATCTTTATTTGAATTTAATAATTTTGAATGAGAAAGTGAACGAACAAGTGCTGCAACTTTGCTTTCAGTATTTTCTCCAAATGAATTTTTCAATCCTTCAAAAATATAATTAATTAATCCGCCAATATTTTCAAAGGCAAGGCCATTTTCTTTAAGGAAATGCACTGCTGATTCATATAAAATCGAACTAATTCCTAATTGCTCATCAAAAATATCAAATACTTCTAAAAGATTGTTTACTAATCTGTTTTTATCTGTAATTCCTGTTAAAAAGTTTTGAATTTTAGAATTATTCAATGCACTGCTGATTAACTGAGAAAGAAGTGTTTTTGACTGCTGGTTTTTAACAATAACATTAAGTAAATCAATAAAGTTTTGTTTAATTGATGCAATGAACGATTGCTGTGCAAATGCAATTTTTACTAAATCACTATATGAAGAAGCATTTGCAAAAATTTCGACATTATCAACAATAAAAGTAATTGTTTTGTCAGCTATTAATCTAATGTTGTTGTTATTTAAAATGGTGCTTAATAGTGTTTTAATGTGTTCTTTGGTATCACCAGTAGCTTGAGCAATTGAATCAAAAGGAACTAAACTAAGTAGTTTATCCACATTTTCTGTGGTGTGATATTTATTAAAGAAAAATTTGAGAATGTTTTTAACTTCTTGTTTATTTGAACCTTTTAATAGAGTCGAATCAATTAACGCTTTAGTAAGCTTAAAGTTTCCTAGTTGTAATGTCGAAACTAGTGAAGAAGAAAATTCTCTAAATGCTTGGGATAATGAATCTGAAGCTTGCACTTTTTGCTCTAAAAGCGAAAGTAATTTATCAATAAGTGTTCTTTGAGAGTCTTTTTCATTAAATTCTTGGATAAAGTTTTTAATTCCTGAAGCTAGTTGAAGGTTAATTTCTTGACTATATCCTTGTTCTTTTAAGAAAACATTAATAGCTTTTTGAATTAATTTATTAAGTTTATCCGAATCTAAAATCTTATTATTTAAGATGCTTAATTGTGTTTTTTGGGTGCTTAAAATGTGCGAATCTTTAATAAATTTAAATATTAATGCATTAATGTCATAAACATTATTAACCCATGAAGTATTTTCTACAAGATAATTAATGCTAAATTGAAGTAATTGTTCAAGATTTTCTAAACTTAAAATTTCTTTTAGAAGCTCTTTTAATGTATCTTTATCAAGATATTTAGCTTCTTGTTCAGAAAGAGAGTTAATTTCCTTTTCAAGAAGACTTTGGATTGTTTCTTGAGTAATTAGCTTTTTAGCAACAAAGACCAAAATTGCTTTAATTGTTGCTTTATTGTTTGAGAAAATTTGTGAAGAAACAATGCTATTAATAAAGTTTTGTGGATTTTCTTTGAATTTGTTAGTTACAACTTCTAAAAGTTGATTTATAACCTGAGTTTTTAAATCTGGATTTGATGAGCTAATAAATGTTGAAAGGCTATTAAATAGTGTTGTAATGCTTAGATCATATACACCAAGATTTTGTAATAAAGTAATTATGTGATCACTAATATCTGAAGAAAAGTTTGTCAGTTGTGTTGAACTAACAAAGTTAAATTGTTCAGATAATACTTTGCTAAGAGCTAATTTAACAATTTCTTTAAGTTTTGTATCAGCATTAAATGTGGTAATAAGTTCTTCAAATGCAGATTTACCTTTGTTTGCAAGATCTAGTTTTGATAGCACTAATTTAACTAAATCACTAAATGAAGAAGCTTGTTTAATTTGCTCTTTTGATCTAATAGTTGAGCTAAATCCATCTAAAACAAATTCTTTAAATTTTGATAAACTAAATAGCTTTTGAACTAAATATCCAAGATTATCTTTTGAAACATAAGGAGTAATTTTTTCTTGAATTTCTGCAGGAATAAATGAAATTAATTGATTTATAAAATCAGAGCTATCTTTAGCTTTATCTAAAATATTTTCAACAATTTTGCTTAATTTAGTTTCGTTTGCTGGTAATAAATTAGTAGTAAGTCCAACTAATTTAATTGCATTTTGTTCAAGATTTTCTGAGTTAAATAAATTACTAAATTCTTTAACCAATTTATTAACAAAATCATTTAAAGAATTTGCTTGTTGATCTTGGGTAAATGCTAAAGCTCCTTGGAAGAATTTTTCTAAAATATTAAATTCACTTTCAATTTGTTCTGATAAAGCAAATAAATTTTTAAATAAATCTTCAGGATTTTGAATCCCGTTGAAAATTCAGTTGTATGATGAACTATTAAGAGCATTGTTAGCAAGAGTTGCTAAAATGCTTTGAACATCACTATTTTGTAATGCTTTTTTAATTAAAGTGCTAAGTTGTTGTTTAACTAAAGGAATTAGCTGATCATTTTTAACAACTGCAATTGCTAATTCATTATATGAGTTTGTTTGGGATAAATTTTGAGCTTGATCCACAAAATAAGGGATGATAGCTTTTACAATGTTGTTAAAATTAGCATCTTTTAATATTTCTTTAATAAAAGTATTTAAATTATTAATTTGTTGTTGAGATAAATTTAAATTTGAAACTAAATTATTAATATTTAATTGATCAACTAATTGTGAATATTGATTTTTAGTGGTAAATTGATCGACAAAACTACTTAAAATTTCTTTTAAAATGTTTTGATTTTGTGTAAATAAGTCACTAGCAAGTAAATGTTTTACAAATTTAAAATTCGAAAAATCAAAAGTAGAATTTATTGCACTAGGAAGATTTGAAATGATTAAATCAACATCTTTTTGTTGTTCAATAACTCCAAAAATATTATCAATTAAAGATTGTAATACTCCTAAACTTTCCAAATAAGGAATAACAGATCTAATTGCATTTTTGGCAACGATACTTAATTTTTTAGTTTCAAAATTAAATCCATTTTCACTTGCAAATTTATGAGCTAACTTAGCTAAAGTTTCTTTGATTTTGTTATTAGAAATAACTTCTTTTAAAAGTGGAGCAAAACTTGCTTTTGTTTGATTTGTAAATGAAGGAATTTTTAAAATCGAATTAATGAGTGCTTTTGGTGAATCAAGGTGATTAAGTCAATCTTGATTATTGAGCAATAAATCAATTGAACTAAAAATAAAGTTTTTAAGACCATCTGATTCGAAAAGATTAAGTAATAAATCGCCAATTTCTTCAGCGTCAACATACTCACTAGCTGGAGCTTGTAACAATAGTGGTATAACTCTAGCTTTAATTAAGTTTTCAAAAATTTCATTTTGCTGTGAAATTCCATAAATAGCTTTAACTAAATCGCTTAATGCTGATTTATTGCTATTAAAAATTGCTAAATTAAAGACTTTACTAATAAATTCTTTTGGATTATTAGTTACTTTTTGAGCAAAAATTGTTCCAAGATCTCCTGGAAGGGTTTTAAGAACCTCTAAAGGTTGATTACTTTTTGATGCTTGTGAAAGTTTTTCAAATACTTTATCTAAAAGTGGGTTAAGTAATTGGAACTGGTCAATAATTGTTTTAAAGTCACTGCTTAAATCTTCGATAAATTTAGCATTATGAGATTCTTCAGGGTTGAGTTTTAGTGATTTATAAAGTTCACTGAAAATACTTTTTAATAGCGGTTTAAATTCTGCTTGTGCAATTAATGTCGATAAAAGATTTTTAGCATTTGTTTTAATATTGTCAAAATTAATGGTTTTAATTGCTTTTAAAACTAAATCATTAAATGAAGTGACATTTTGAAGTGATTGGTATGAATCTAAAATGCTGTTAATAATCTCTTTTAAAATATTTTTTGTATCACCCAATCCGATAACTAAATTCATTAGTGGATTAAATTTTTCTAAAGTAATTGAGCTTGCAATAAATTCTTGAGTTTGTCCTGGAAGCAATTTAATTAATAAAGAACCAGCATTAAGTTGAGGTAGTTTTTCAACAATATTATTTAATAAAGTTTTGAAATAGTCCTTATTTTGTGCAAAGAAGTTTGAATTGGTTAACTGATTAAATAATGAAAGAACCCTTTGAACTCCACCATCTTTCGAAAAATCAAAAGTTGTTTCAAAAGCTGAATTAAGTGATCTTGATAAAATTTCATTAATTTGCGAAAGAGTTCCATTGTATGCATTATCAACAAATTCATTGATAAAATTGCTAATTAATGAAGTAATTAAAGAGTTGTTTTTAACAAAAGAAATTAAGTCACTAACTACTTTAGTGCTTTGATCTAAAGTTAGTCCAGTATCTAAACTTTCTTTAACTAAAAAGTTGTGTAATGATTTTGAAATAATTTTCTTAATTAACTCATTTTCAAGATTTTGATTTAATAAATCAATTAAAGGTTGTTTAAGTTCTAACAGATAAGGTTGCTTGTAAGTTAAATTATCCAAAATTTCAATGTATGTGTTTGAAGAAGCAAGTTCTTTCCCGTTATCGATTGCATTGTTAAAAATCTTTTTAATAACACTCATTAAAGAATTGCTACTAAAAATAAATTGTGCAAGAGTGTTAAGTTCCTCACTAGTAAGCACATTTTTAGCAACTAGGGAGCTTAAACCTAAATCTTCAAGGAATACTCCTTTTTGATTTGAAGCGCTTAATTTAGTTAGAAACTCTTCAAAAAGAGTTTTGATGTTTTCTTTTTTGCTTGCAACAAATTCAGAAGCTAAAATTGAACTAATAAATGTTGATGAACTATTTAAATTTAACGCTTTGACTACATTGTCTAAAATAACTGAGCTAATATTTTGTAAGTTTTGTGAATTTGCTAAAGCTTCAAAAATTTCATCTAATATATTTTCTTTTAGATCATTTTGATTTAAAACTTCTTTTAAAAATCCAGTAAACTCAGTTCCTAAAGGTGCTAAATTATCATCGCTTAAAGACACTTGGTATCTTTCTAGTAAAGCATTAACTAATTTAGCAAAACTTTTTTCTAATGAGGTTGTGCTTAAAGTATCATCAATTAACTGACTAAGTGATGATTTAAAAATTGATTTAAGATTTTTATCTTTTAATAAGCCAACAAATAAATCCTTAAAGTTATTAACATCGGTTTCTCAAATTGGATTTTGAATAATTAAATCAATTGAGCTGACAATAACATTTTTAAACCCATTTGTTTGAACAAGATTTTCAATAAAGACAATAATTTCATCTTTATCCACATATTTAGAAATATTTGGATTGGTGAATTGAGGTTCTAAAGTAGAAATAAGTGGTTGAGAAATTGAACTTGCTAGATTTAATTTATCTCAAATTTTATCAGTGAGTTGAGCAAAGACTTCTTTAAAGTTTACAGAATTGATAACCGGAAGTTTAACTAAACCTTTAACAAATCCAAAAGTATCTTGGTTTACTTTGTTTGAAATAATTTCAAGAATTTGGCTTGGGATATTTGAGAGTACATCAAGCGAGTTTCCATTAGTTTGAATTTGTTTAAATTTATCAAATACTAAGTTAATAATTTCTTCTTTAACTCCTAAATAATCAACTAATGATTTTAGTGATTTAGAAACTTCATCAGTAAATTGCGAGACTTTTGAATCTTGAGAATTTAATCCTAGTGTCGCTAAAGTGTTAAGTAATAAATTGTTGATAATTTGAGCAAATTGTTGCGAAGATAATAAGTCATTAACAATTAAATTTGCATTACTTTTAATTTGATCTAAATTAACTGAAGCGAGAATTTTTTGAATTAAATCATTAAAAGTTTGAAAATCTGCATAACTTTTATAATTTTCAACAAAGACTGAAGTGATGTTATTAATAATTTCTTTGGTTGGATTAAGATCAAAAAGATACTTAATTAAAGATGCAACATTTTCTTTTCCGCCATATTGATAAAGTTGTTCGGCCACATTTTTAGGGATAAATTTAGAAACAATTCCGACAGAAATTCCTTGGTCTGAATTTAAAATATTGCTAATTAATTGTTTGATTAAATTTTTATTTTGGGAAATTAAATCTGAACTAAGTAACTTTTTAAGTAAGCTAATTAATTTTGAATTATCATCAGTAAATTTAAAAAGTGAATCAAAAACATTTCCAAAAGCTGATTTTAAAACGCTAGTTATATTAGTATTTGGATTGGTTTTTAAATCATCTAAAATCCCTTTAATAGTATCTTTGAGCAAATTATCTTTAAGAAGTGAATCGCTTGCAAAAGTTAATATGTCTTTAGTGAATTTTTTGCTTTGATCGCTAGAAATGTTGGAATTAAGCTGATTATCAACTAAATATTGGTGGAAAATATCTGCAAAAAGATCTTGAATTTGTGAATTTTCAAAAACATATCCAGCAATTGATGAAAATGAATCTGAAAGATTTTCAAAATCTTCATTGTTTTTTAAAAACGCCAATAAAATATCTTTATAAGATTGAACCGCTTCAAAATTTTCTGGATGAGATATAAAAATATTTGAAAGAGTTTTTAAAAACTTCTCAAAATTTTGATCAGCTAAAATTTTATTTACAATTGATTTTACCGATGATTCTTTTAGTTTGTTTTGAGTTGCTTGTAAAAGTTTATTACTTAGTAGCTCAGCAATAGATCCTTTATAAGCATTAAGTCCATTTTCTAAAATAGAATTAAAAATTTGTGTGATGCGTTCTTTATTGTCTCTAATAACTTCGCTTTTTGAAAGGGTCGAAACTAACTTAACAATATTAACTTCATTTAAAAAAGTCGAAGCAATTAAAGTAGGAATTGCACTTAAAGATAATTGATTGCTTTCCTTTAAGTTTCTCAATTGAACTTGAAGGTTATAAATGCTATCTTGAATTCCTTTAGTAGTGAGTAAATCACCAAAAATATTAACTAAATCTCCAACTCTTTTTCCAAAGTTTCTTTCATCTCGATATGGTTGCATTTGAGTTTCAAAACTTGAAATGTTGCTTAAGTAGTCTTGAGTTGAAGTTCCTAGCACTTGATTTGGATTTTGTGTTGTTTGAATTTGGTATTCTAAGGTGTCTGAATCGCTATTTAAAAAGTCTTTGTTAAAGTCGTAATTTTGGTAATTTGAAACTCCAAATTTTTCAACTGTAAGTTTTAAATATAAATCCATGGCCATTTTTTTGTACCCTAAAGTGTTAGGGTGAATATCAAATAAAATAGTTGATAAATTTGTTGCATTATCAGTTCAATAAGTTGAATTATATAAATTTATATAGTTAATAGATCCTGTTTTCGCGGAACTTTTAAGCCCTGAATTAAGCACTCCAATTAAATAATCAAGCGGTTTAATGCTAATAATTGGTAAAAATCTGAAAAGACTTTTAAAGTATTGATCAAAAGATTCTTTAATTCCAAGTAATGGTGTTGGATAAGCGATAATATTAATATTTGCATGCGGAGCTAATACTTTAATATTAGCAATTAAAGTATTAAGTCTTTGATTAATAACTGATAAGCTCTTTCCTAAAACATCATTGACAAAGCTTACTAAGGTTCCATATGAAGGACTACTTGAAAGCAAGGTTTTAAAAATATCAGATAAATTATAGTCTTGAATGTTTTTTGCTACCAATTCAAATAAATCATTAGCACCTAAGGTAAATGTCACTAAATTAGCACGGGAAAGCCGATCTTTAAAATCTTTTAAAGCATCATTGTAATTATTTCCATAAATATTTCTAAATGCATGTGATTTTGTTTGATTTTGGTGATCTACTCCTAAAAAATCAAGTCAATCTAAAATACTTGCTCCTGAATGAGCAAAGTTTTTAAATTCATTTACCCGATTTTGATTATTTAATAAACGAGCTAAAAATGCAGGATATGAAAGTCCTGTAATTGTTACATTTTGGGTTTTTTCTCCTTGATAATCTGCTGGGAGAGTTCCGTCAAATCCTGCAGTAATCGAATCCCCAAAAGCTACATAGTTAATTTTATCTTGGGCTTTGATTAGTTTTGATGAAACTGTTTTTGCTGCATTAGAATCGACAGGATTAGAAAAAAGTCACGATCATCAAGATGAACGACTTTCAGGAACTGGAGCAGAACTTGTGCTAGTATTAGGATTAGAAATTACAGGGGAAATTGGTTGTTCTTTATTTTTTTGAGAACCTAAATCAATTTTTGGGTCCACTTTTTGGATTGGTTTTGATGAACCAGGGGCACTACACGAAGCTACATAAGCACTCGAAATTGATAATAAAGATAAACCAATAATTAGGTTTTTGCTTTTTGACATATGATCTCCTTGATGTAATACTTTCAGTATTACAATTTAAATAATTATCGCTACCTAAACTAATTATACTAGAAAGTAAACCCTAAAAATTAAGCTTTGAAAAAAACTAATAAAAAAGCAGGAGAATTTAAAACTTGCTCCTTAGTTAGTTTTAACAACTAAATTTTGGGAGTTTATTTTAAATTTTCCTGTTTTATGTTTAATCAAATTAATTATGGTTATTTAATTGTGGTTAAATCTCCAAGATATCCATTTTTAAGCGATTCAAGCAATACTCTAGTTTTGGTTTTGCTTCTATTATGTCTATCCTGTGGATTTGTTGTTCTAAAGTAAATGTAAGCAAGAACCTGATATTTTGAATAATTAGAATTATCGGTACTATTTTTATCACTACCCATAGTATAAGTTCTTCAAAAATGTCTTGTTGTTGTAGTTCTTTTTTTGAATCAAACCCATTCTGTTTTTGTTGTTGTTTCTATTCCGAGAGTTTTAAGACGTTTTTGGTTTGAACCAAGTTGATTTTTAAATCTATTATAAGCTTCATTTCAAGCTTGTTCTTGAGCACCAGAAACATAAGCTTCATAATTATCTCAAGTACCATTTCAGAAGAATGGAACTCCAAAATCTTTTCCAAATCAAAGTAATAAAGTATGAATTCTATAAAGAGCTTTAAATCCTTCATTTGATTGGAAGTTTTCTTGATGTCATTTCCCTGCAACAGCATCTGAATACATTTTAATAAAAATTTGTTTAAAAAATGGTTTCATAAATGCTTTAACTCTGTCTTTAATTTTGAAAAGATTATATGCGTCAAATTTCACTTCTGGAGCAAAAGGTGTATTTCAGAAATAATTTGCATTTGGTCCTGAAATTGGTTTAGAAGATGCTGAAGAGCTAGATTTAAGTTTTAGTTTTAATACCGAATTAAGCATTTTGTAAATTCCGGTTACATTATCAAGTGATGAAGAATCAAATAATCTATTAATTAATCCTGAGTAAGTTTGAGGCCCGGTATTTTCAATTAATCTATCTAAAAATGAAGCCAGTCCAAAGATTTTTGAAATACTAATTTTATTATCACTAGTTAAAATTGGCGAGAAAGCTCCAACCATAATTGCTTTTGAAAATGCTTGAGCAGGGTGATTAACTTTAGTAAAATCAATTGCTTTGATATTTGAGACAATTTTATCAATCATTTGATCGCTCATAGCTCTTTCGCTTTGAAGTGTAATAAAAATTCCATTTGCAAGTTGTTTAACTAAAGTAAGATCAGCATCATTATTTAAGTTATAACCATACGATTTAAGCTTACTATGCAAAATAGCTCCAACACCTGTACTTAAATATGAATTTAAGTGGCCTGCAACATTCCTAAATCAAGTTTTGAAATTATTTTTAATTGCATTTTCATTAGCATTTTTGATAAAGTAATTTAAAGCTTGTGGTCATGAATTAAGTTTTGCATATTCATTATTGTGTGATGTAAGGCTTTCGGTAAGCATTTTTATAACATTTACAATATTATTGTCTCGAAGAATGTTAATAAACATATTATTAATGGTTGTGGCATCATATCCAACAACTAATTTTCCAACATTTAAGGTATCAAAAATAGCTTCTAATTTTCCTGGTCTTTGTACAAAGGCATCAATAATTTTATTAAGAGCATTTTTGATAATTAATTTGTTGTTAGTAATAACTTCATCGCCAATGAATTTTTTAAAGAACTCATAATCAGTTGGATTAATTGAAGTAACAATTTCTTTACCTAAATTAGTAATTGCTTCAAAAATTGAACCATTTTGATTTTTGACTAAGTTAATTACACCTTCAATTGCTTGATTAATTAATCCTAATCGATTTGCAAAAGGAGCTAGTTGGGTTCCTAAAAGATCAATTAAAGATTGAATTTCTGAGCTAATTGGCACTTCAATGAAATTGAAGAATTTAGTCGCGGCTGATTTAATTCCTTCTGAAGATTCAGGAGATGAAAGGATTTCTAAAATAAGCTCATTAAATTTAGTTTTAAATGAATTTGCATTAATATCATTTTCAAGATATTTTCTCAAAATCTCAAGTAAGTTGTGAGTATTAGTAATTTCTTGAGGATTATCAACAATAAATGAAATTAAATCATTAATAATCTCTCTAAGTTTTTCTGATTTAGTGGCTAAATTAGCTATTTTAATTAAAGTGGTTGAATCAAATAAGTTATTTTCAATTCATTGCTGAGTATTTTGAGGGAGCTGATTTCAAATAATAGTTCCAAAATCTACTTTTTGGACAACATAATCTAGAATATTTTTAAATAGCTGTTTAAGTTCTGAAGCATTTTGTTGCACAACTTGTGAAGATAATAAGGTTTTTATAATAATTAAAAGGTTTTCTTCAAAATGTTCTTGTGCAAATAATTGTTTGAATTTATTAATTAAAGTTTCAAGTACAGGTGAAAAATCACCCATAAATCCTTGGTTTTGAAGAACTTGTAATACTTGACTAATTAAAGATTCAAACAGATTAAATTGATTATCTAAAGTTTTTAATACATCAAATAAGTTAGCAACAAGTTCTTGCGGATTGGAAATATTTGTAAATACTCAACTGAGATCATTTTGCTTAAATAATTTAACTAAAACTTGAGCAAAAGTCTCTTTAATTGTTGAATTACTTAAAATTAATTCAAGCGAATTACCAAAGTTTTGAGTTAATGAAGTATTAAAATCATTATCGCTAAAAGTATTTTTAACAAGTTCATTGTATGAAGCAGAATTTCCAATATTTTGAGCATTATCTAATATATGAGCAATTAATGAACTAGCAATGTCTCTAAATGGATTAATCGAAAGCAATTGTGAAATAGTGTTTGCACTTTGTTCAACCGAAATACCAAGAATATCGTTTAAATTATTCAAATTAAAATTGCTTATGAAATTTTTAATTTCATTAGGTCTAGTTGAACCTCAATACATTAATGCATCAAGAAGATTTTTAATTTGTTCTTTTTGATTTGTTAAATATTGAGAATTAAGAATTGCTTTTAGAAGTTCAAAATGGGAATTGTTAAAAACTTGATTTAGTTGGTTTGGAACTTTTAAGCTAAAATCTTCAAAACTATTTGAATTGCTTAAACTATCAAAAATTTTACTATAAAGAGAATCAAATATTTGTGCTGATTTTAAAATATCAACAAAATTATTTAAACTTTGCTCCACAAATTCAGCTTTATTAAAGTTATTTAAGGTGACATTATATTTATCAAAGATATAGCTAAGTGAACTTGTTGCAATATTATGAAGAGCACCTTCTTTTAAAAGTGATTCAATAAAGGTTTTTCCCTGTTCTTGAAGTTTATTAAAAATAGTTGGTTTTTTAATAATTTCAAAAAGCATTGCTAGTGGATTATTAACTTTAGTTAATCAGTTAGTATCCTCGAGTAATTGTGGAATTAAAACTCCTACAACTTGGGCAATTTGTTCATTTTTTAAAATTACTTTAATTAAAGCATTTAAATTTTCTTTTGAAAGATATTTGAAAATCTCTTTATTAATATCCAAAGCATTAATGCTTGGTTTGATTAAATCAGCAATAATTCCATGCTTATTTAATCCATTAGTTAGTTGAACTAAGGTTTTACTTAAAGTATCTTTATTTGTGGAAATAAAATCTAAAGCTAAAATTTTATCAACAAAATCTTTTGGGTTATTTGCAACTTTTTCTTTGAAAATCTTATTAATTTCAGTAGGAATTTTGCTTATTTGTTGAACTGGAGTAACTTTAAATTCACTTGATTTAAGAATTTCAAAGATCTTATCTAAAATCGGATTTAATAAATCAACAGTTCCAATTAAAGTTTGGAAATTGTTTGCAAAAGTTGTAAGAAAACTTGAAATATCAGTTTCGTCAACTTGAGTTTCGTAAGTTCTTAAAGTGGTTTTTAGAAAATCTAAAAGAATGTTTTTGATTTCTTGAGTATCTAAAAGGTCTTTAATTAGTTCTTTTGAAGAATTTTCAAGTTTTTCAATATTAATAATTTCAAAAGTTTTTTGAAGAATTTCTGAGTATGAAGTAACTGCAGAAAATTGATTAAATTGATCTAAAACATTTCGAATAACTGCTTTTAAAAGATCTCTAAAATGTGTGTTTGAATGAATAAATTTAATCAACCCTTTAAATGAATTTGTTGAAATATATTTATTTAGTTCAGCTTTAACATTATTGCTTAAGGAAGTATCGACTATATTAGCAAATTCTTCTGAAGAAATAGTTTGAAAAGCATTATCAAAAATAGTAAGTAGGTCTTGTTTATTTTGAGTTAGTAATTTTGAGTTAGTAATTTTGAGTTTGAAATATTTCTAATAATTGATGCGATTTTATTTTCAGTATCTACAGCAAAAGAATTCTTAATTCCATCAAAAATTGAAGCTATAAGTCCACCAATATTACTAAAGTCTATGCCATTATCTTTAAAGAAATCAACTAAAGATTCATAAATTACTGAACTAATTCCTAGTTGAGTATCAAAAACATCAAATAGTTCTAAAAGATTATTGACAAGTGTCGTTTTATCACTAACTCCATTTAAAAATCTTTCAGCTTCTGGTTTATTTAACTCTTTGGTAATTAAATTACTAATCACACTTCTAGATTGAGAATCTTTAACAAGAACATTTAATAAAGCAACTGCATGATCTTTAAGAGAAGTAGTAAATTGGCTTTGTCCAAAAGCAATTTTAACTAAATCATTATATGAAGAAGCATTTTCAAAGTCTTCAATATGATCAATTACAAAATCAATAACTTTATTTGCTGCTTGTTTGAAATTATCATTATTTAAAATATTATTTAAAAGGGTTTTTAAATGATCGACACTATCACCTAAAACTTGAGAAATTGAATTTAAAGGAACTAAGTCCACAATTTTAGCTATATTTGTATTATTGTAATATTTTTCGAATAAGAATTTTAAAACTGATTTTGCCGATTCTTTATTAGTGTTTTTAAATAAAATTGAATCAATAAGAGCTTTAGCAAGTTTAAAATCGCTAAGTTCTAAAGTTGAAACTAGATCGTTTTTAAAACCTTCAAAAACTTGATCAAAAGAATTTCCTGATTTAACTTTTTTATCTAAAAGAGTTATTAATTTATCAATGATTGTGTTTTGAGGATCTTTTTGATTAAATTCTTGAGCAAAATCCTTAATTCCTAAAGCAAGTTCACTAGTAATATCTTGAGTGTATCCTTGTTCTTTTAATAAGGTGTTAACGGTCTTTAAAATTACGTGGGTAGTATTGTTTGAATCTAAAATTTTGTTAATTAAATTACTTAAATTGGTTTTTTGAGCAGTTAAAATGTTTGAATCTTTTATAAAATTAAGAGTTAAAATTTCATAATCATTTAAATGATCAGTTCAACTGGTGTTATTAACTAAATAGTGAATAACAAATTCAACTAATTTATAAACATTTTCTGCTTGTAAAATCTCATTAACAAGTGCTTTTATTGCTTCTTTATCAAAATATTTAGCATATGGATCTGGTATTGCTTCAATTTCTTGATTGATAATTTTTGTAATTGTTCCATTTGAAATTAATTTTTTAGCAAATAAAAGTAAAACTTCGCTAATTACATCTTTGTTATTTGTTCAAATTTGTGATGAAGTAATTGATTTAATAAATGATTGGTTATCTTTATTAAATTCATTAATAGCCACATCAACTAAAGGATTAAATAATGCTAAATTAAATTGTGGATTTGCTGATTTTGAAAGAGTTGACAGTGAATTAAATAATGCATCAACACCAGTTTCATAAATGCCAAGTGTATTTAATAAATCAAATCCTAAATTGACTAAATCACTTGAAAATTGTGAAATTTGGTCTTTATTAAGGTTTTCACTGCTTTCATCAATAAGATTTGTAAGTGCAAATTTCGCAATTTCTTTTAATTTAGTATCCGATTTTAATAATTGAACAAATTCTTTAAATGCTAATTTTGCTTTATTAGCAAAGTCTGCTTTTGATAAAAGTAATTTAAGTAAATCTTTAAATGAAGATGTTTGAGTAATTTTATCTTTATCGCTAAAAATTGAAGTAAATGTTGATAAAACAAATTCTTTAAATTTTGGTAAGCTAAATATTTTTTGAGTAAGATAATTTAAGTTCTCTCTTGAAATATAAGGATTGATTTTATCTTGAATTTCTGCAGGAATAAATGAAATTAAATCACTAATAAAGTTCGAATCATCTTTAATTTTATTAAAGATATTTTCAATAATTTTATTTATTTTGGCTTCGTTTTTTGGAAATAAATTTGCACTAAGATGCACTAACTTAAGTACATTTTCTTCACTAAATAAAGTATTAAAATGAGTAATTATTTTATTAACAAAATCATTTAATGAAGTAGCATTTTGATCTTTAGCAAACTCTAAAACTCCCTGATAAACTTTTTCTAAAACACTAAATTCACTTTGACCTTGACTAAATAGCCCAAATATATCAGTAAATAAATCGTGAAGTTTTTCCACACCATTAAAAACTCAACTATATTTTGAATTATTAACTGTTTGAGAAAGTAATATTCCTAAGAGATTTTGGACATTAGAGTTTTGTAATCCTTTTTTAGCTAGTTCAATAAATGGATTTTCAATTAAAGAAATTAGTGCTTCATTTTTAAATAATTTAAGCAATAATTGTGAATATGAGTTAGCTTGAGATAGATTTTGAGCATTATCAACAAGATAAGGAATAGCTTTTTTAATAAGATCAAATAAATGATTATCTTTTAACAATTCTTGAGCAAAACTATTTAATCCATCAACTTGATCTTGAGTTAAATTTAGTGTTGAAAATGTTGAATTTAAACTGAACTTATCAACTAATTGTGTATATAAATCCTTAGTTGTAAATTCTTCAACAAAACTAACTAAAAAATCTTTTAATATGTCTTGATCTTTGGTAAATAAATCGCTACCAAGTAAATGTTTAATTAAATCAAATCTTGAAAAATCAAAAGTTGAAACTAATTCATTAGCAAGATTTGAAATAATTAAATCCACATTTTTGTGTTTTTGAATTAATTCAAAAAGCTTATTAATAATTACATCAAGAGTTCCGATATTTTCTAAATAAGGAATAATTGAGCTTAAAGCATTTTTAGTAACAACACCAATATCGTTAGCATCAAAATTAAATCCGTTTTCTAAAGCTCATTTATAAACTAATTTAGTTAAAGTTAAGGTTAATTTATTCTTTTGAATCACTTCTTTAACAAGTGGTTTAATATGTTGTTGAATTTTATCAGTAAAACTTGGAATGGCTAAAATTGAATTAATCAGCTCTTTTGGAGTATTTAGATGATTTACTCAATCTTGATTATGAGTTAATAATTCAATTGCTCCATAAAAAAAGTTTTGAAAATTATCTGATCTAAAAGTATTAAGTAATAAATCTCCAATTTCTTCAGCATCAACAAACTTACTTGCTTGATCTTCCATCAAAAGTGGAATCACTTTGTTTTTGATTAAATCATCAAAAACATTGTTTTGACCTAAAATTCCATAGATAGCTTTTAGTAAATCGCTTAAAGCTTGTTTATTATTAACAAAAAGTGATAAGTTAAAAACTTTGTTAATAAAATCTTTGGGATTTTTAGTAACTTGATCTCCGATAATTGTTCCAAGATCTGCTGGTAGAGCCTTTAAAATTTCAAGTGGTTGATTATTTTGAGAAGCTTGGGTTAGTTTTTCGAAGATTTTATCAACAATCGGATCAAATAAATTAAATTGATCAATTGTTTCTTTAAAATTATTACTTAATCCATCAATAAATTCAACATTATAAGATTCTTCGGGATTAAGTTTTAAATATTTATATAGTTCATTAAAAATATTTTTAAGTAATGGTTTAAAATCTGGTTGTTCAATTAATGTGGTTAAAAGTTTTTTAGCATTGTTTTTAATATCGCTAAAATTAATTACTTTAAAGAATTTTGAAACTAAATCATTTAGTGAAGTAGCATTTTGTAAGCTTTGATATGAATCTAATAAGCTATTAACTACTGATTTTAAAATTGCTTTACTTTCATCTAAAGATAAAATCAAGTTAACTAAAGAATTAAATTTCTCTGCAGTAATTGAATTTTCAATAAAAATTTGTGGAGTTTGTGGAAGCAGTTTTAAAACTAAAGAACCAGCATTAAGTTGTGGTAATTTATCAATAATATTGTTTAATAAGGTTTTAAAATACTCTTTATTATCATTTAAAAGTTGTGAACTAGTTAAATTATTAATTAATTCAACAAGTTTATCATAACCAGCTTGACCTAAAAAATCAAAAGTATTTTCAAAAGCCAAATTAAGCGATCTTGAAATACTTTCTTCAAAATGTGATAAACCACCATTATATGCATTATCCACAAAATTGTCAATAAAATGATTAATAAATGTGGTTATAAGTGTATTTCCTTGCACAAAAGAAACTAAATCGCTAACAACTTTATCAGTTTGTTCTTGAGTTAAATTGTTATCTATTGATTGAGTAATTAAAAATCTATGAAGTGATTTAGAAACAATATTTTTAACTAAATTACTATTTAAATGTGTATTTAGCAAGTCTTTAAGCGGTTGTTTAAGTTCTAAAACAAAATCTTGTTTGTAAGCTAAATTATCAATAAAATCATTGTAATTAGTTGCAGAAGCTAAGTCTGCAGAATTATCAACAACATGATTAAATAATTTTTTAATAACATTAGTTAAGGTATCGTTACTAAAGAAAAATTCTGCTAAGTTATTAACTTCTTCAGCAGTTAATAGATTTTGAGTAACTAAATTATTAAATCCTATATCTCTAAGTAATGAACCTTTTTGATCTGAATCTTTTAATTTATTTAGCAATTCTTCAAAAAGATTTTTAAGATTTTCTTTTTGAGAAGCAACTAATTGAGACCCTAAAATTGAACTTATAAATAGTGGTGAATTTTCCAAATCAAGGGCTTGAAGAATTAAATCTTTAAGTGTTAGAGGAATATCTTGGAAATTTTTTGCTGTGCTTAGAACATTAAAAATTGCATCAAGAAGATTCTCTTTTAAATTATTTTTGTTGAGAATTTCTTTTAAAAATGAAGCAAACTCTTTTCCTAAAGTTTCTAATTTTTGTGCTTCTAAAGAAACTGAGTATGGTTTAAGAAGAGTGTTGATAGTTTTAGCGAAACTTTTTTGTAATGAAATAGTATCTAAAGTATCGTCAATTAACTTGCTAAGTGAATCTTTAAAAATATTTTTGAGTGTTTTATCTTGTAGTAACCCTAAAACTAAGTCTTTAAAGCTATTAATATTAGTATCTCAAATTGGATTTTGAATAATAAAACTAATTGAATTTAAAATTACTTCTTTAAACGAATTGGTTTTAACTAACTGATAAATAAAGTTGGTAATTTCATTTTTATCTAGGTAATCACTTAATGGGGATTTGTTAAGTTGAGGGAGTAAAAACGAAATTAATGGTTTAGAAATAAAATTAGCAGGATTTCATTTATCTCAAAGTTTGTCAATTACCTGCACAAAAACTATTTTAAAGTTATCTGAATTAACAAGTGGAAGTTTTAACAATCCTTTAACAAAGCTAAAGGTATCTTTGCTTAAGCGTTCAGAAATAATCTTAAAAATCTCTGCAGGAATGCTTGATAAAATTTCAATTGAATGATCTGAACTAGCTTGAGCTTGTTTTATTTTTGCAAAAATAGTGTCAATAATTTGATCGGTAATTCCTAAATAATCAACTAATGATTTAAGTGAACTAGATACATCACTAGCAAATTTAAAAACTTTAATATCACTAGTATCAAGACCTAATTTTCCCAAAGCATTAAGCAATAAATTGTTTCCGATTTTAGCTACTTCAGATGAAGAAAGGACACTTTGAATAATTGAATTTAAATTATCTTTAATATCATCTAAGTTTAATGCTGAAAGTACTTTTTGAAGAAGCTCATCAAAACTATTAAAGTTACTAAATTCTGTTGAATGATCAACTAAAGCTCCAAGAACCTCATTAATAGTTTCTTTGGTTTTATCTAAGCTAAAAATGTATTTAATTAAAAGTTTAACATTTTCACTTCCTCCGTAGTTATTTAACTCTGCAGAAACATTTTTAGGAAGTAAAATATTTACCAGTGAAGAAATTCATCCTTGTTTTGAATTTAAAAGATTGCTAATTAATTGTTTAATTAAATTTTTATTATCACTAATAACTTTTGAATTAAATAAGTTTTTCAATAAACTAACTAATTTTGTATTATTATCGTCAAATTTAAATAATGAGCTAAAAACATTTCCAAAAGCTGATTTTAAAGCACTATTTAAATCAGTATTTGGATTGCTTCTTAAATGATCTAAAATTTCTTTAATAATATCTTTAAGTAGGTTATCTTTAACAAGCGAATTGCTTGCAAAACTTAATAAATCCTTAGTAAATTTAGTTGTTTGATCGCTTAAAATATTCTCGTTAAGCTTGTTATCTACTAAAAATGAATAGAAAATATCAGCAAAAAGCTCTTGAATATCAGGAGTTTCGAGAATATAGCCAGCAATTGAAGAAAGTGAATCTGAAAGATTTTCAAAATCTTCTTGATTGCTTAAAAAGCCTAAAAGAAGATCTTTATAAGTAGCAACATTTTTAAAATTTTCTGAATGATTAATAAAAATAGTTAAAATATTTTTCAGTAATGTTGCAAAATTTTGGTCAGATAAAATATTATTTACAATGGATTTAACTGAATCTTCTTTTAGTTTATTTTGTGTTACTTTAGCTATTTCTGCACCTAAAAAATCAACAATTTGCTCTTTATAAGTGCTTAAACCATTAAATAACAAAGTGTTAAATAATTCAGTTACCCGTTCTTTGTTTTCTTTTAAAATTTCACTATCAGCTATAACCGAAAGGACTTTCACAATATTTGTTTCGTTTAAAAAACTGGAAATAAGTATTGTAGGAACTTTATTTAAAGTCAATTCTCCTTTATTTTTAAGTTCACGTAATTGAACTTGGAGATTATAAATGCTATCTTGCATTCCTTTTGAAGAAAGCAAATCTCCAAAAACATTAATTAAATCAGCAACTCTTGCTCCAAAGTTTTTTTCATTACGATATGGATTAACATCCTTTTCAAAAGTACTTAAAGCTCCTAAATAAGCTGGGGTCGAAACACCAAGAACTTCTTCTTGGGTTTGAGTTGGTTGAATTTGAAATTCTAAAGTATCGGAATCACTATTTAAAAACTCTTTATTAAAATCATAATTACCGTAATTTTGTGTTCCAAAATAATCAGTAGTTAATTTTAAATAAAGGTCCATGGCCATTTTTTTATACCCTAAAGTATTAGGGTGAATGTCCATTAAAATGCTCGAAAACTCTGAAGCATGTTCACCTCAGTAAGCTGAATTATATAAATTGATGTAATTAATTGAACCTATTTTAGCAGCGTTTTTCAGTCCTGAATTAAGTAGTCCAATTAAATAATCAAGTGGTTGAATGTTAATTGGTAAATTTCCAAAAAGACTTTTTACATACTCATCAAAAATCTTTTTAAGCCCTAACAGTGGTGTTGGGTAGCTAATAATGTTAATATTAGCATGTGGAGCTAATACTTTAATAGTAGCAATTAAAGTATTAATTCTTTGGTTTATCTCAGTTAAACTTTTTCCTAAAACATCATTAACAAACTTTACTAATTCTCCATATGAGGGACTAGATGAAATTAAAGTTTTAAAAATTTCAACTAAATTATAATCTTGAATGTTTTTGGTAACTAATTCAAAAAAATCATTAGCTCCTAAAGTAAAAGTAACTAAATTAGCACGAGATAGACGTTCTTTAAAATCTTTTAAGGTCTTATCAAATTCATTTTTGTAAATGGCTTTAAAAACTTGTGCTTTATTATCACTTGGATAATCAACTCCTAAAAATTTAAGTCAATCTAAAATAGTTGCCCCTGAATGAGCGAAATTTTTAAACTCGCTTACCCGTGAGTTAGTATTTAATAAACGAGCTAAAAAGGCCGGATAAGATACTCCGCTAATAATACCATCAGCACTTTTTTCTCCTTGATAATCAGCCGGAAGCGTTCCGTCAAACCCAGCAGTAATTGAATCTCCAAAAGCTACATAATTAATTTTTTCATTAGCTTTAATTAAGTTTTTTGAAATTAATTTTGCAACATTAGAATCAACTGGATTTGAAAAAAGCGACGACGAATTTGAAGAATTCCCATTAAGCGATTGATCTGGATTTGCAATTTCTGGTGCTTCACCTTGTTTTTTAACAGTTTCAGTTGTTAATGGAATTTGAGGATCTTCTTTTTGAATTGGAGCTGAAGAACCTGGTGCATTACACGAAGCAACATAAGCACTTGAAAGTGAAAGTAAAGACAATCCAATAATAAGATTTCTCTTTTTAGACATAAAATTCTCCTTAGTGTAATACTAAAGTATTACAAGTTTGATATTTGTCACTATTTACATATAATCATTATACTAAAACTTAAAAAATAGAAAAATTTGCCCTATGGTGTAATTAGCATCAAAAATTAGTTATTTTTTAAGATAATTTTGAAGGTTTAAAATGAGTAATTAAGTAATTTTGTTTGAATAAAAATCTAATTAAAATCACAACAAAACAAGGCGTTTTGTTTTATAATTTAAATAACTTTGCTTGCACATTTTAAGGAGTAAAATGAAAAGATTAATCAGTGGAATAAAACCAACTGGCGAACTAACTTTAGGTAATTATATTGGTGCAATTGCTAATTTTATTAAACTTCAAGACCAATATGAATCATATTTTTTTGTTGCTGATATGCATGCACTAACAACAGGAACAGTTAACCCAAAAGAACTTGCTCAAGCACGAAAAAGCACCGTTGCGTTATATTTAGCTTGTGGTTTAGATCCAGAAAAAGCAACTATTTTTTATCAATCTTCAGTTATTGAGCACTTGCAAATGATGTGACTTTGCAACTCAGAAACAACTGTTGGTGAACTTGAACGCATGACGCAATTTAAAGATAAATCTCAAAAACTAATCCAAGCTAACGGAACTATGAAAATTCCAAGTAACTTATTAATGTATCCAGTTTTAATGGCTGCGGACATTTTACTTTATAATCCTGAAATTGTTCCTGTTGGAGAGGATCAAACCCAGCACATTGAATTAACTAGAAACATTGCTGAGCGTTTAAATCGTAAATACAAATTAAAATTAAATGTTCCTGAAAGTTTTATTCCGCAAATAGGAGCTAAAATTAAATCTTTAGTTGATCCAACATCCAAAATGTCTAAAAGCGAAAAAAGTACTAAAGGAACAATTTATCTACTTGAAGATCCAGAACAAGCATATAAAAAAATCCTTAAAGCTGTTACTGATTCAGAAGGAAAAGTTTATATCTCAGAAAACAAACCAGGAGTGTTAAACTTATTAAATATTTATGCTTCGCTAAAAAATATTTCCTTAAAAGAAGCTGAAGCAATCTTTGTAAATTCCAATTATAAAGAATTTAAAGAGCAAGTTGCTAATATTGTAAAACAATTGCTTATTGATATTCAACAAAAATATCATTTAGCACTGGAAAATGTCGATAAAATTATTGAGCAAGGAAAAGAAAAAGCACAAAAAATAGCAAAAGAAACTATAAATGAAGTCCAATTACACATGGGTCTTTACGGAGAAGAAAATGAAAGCAAATAAAGAATTAAATCACACCACAAGTCACTTACTTGGAGCTGCAGTAGAAAAATTATATCCACAAGTTAAGCTAGGATTTGGTCCAGCTACTGAAGAGGGATTTTATTATGATTTTGAATTTGAAAATCCTTTAAGTGATACTGAATTAGCAAAAATTGAAAAACTAATGAAAAAACTAGCTTCTCGTAATTTAGTAATGCAAGAAGTTTCTATTGATGAGTATTCTTTTGAAAATAAACCATATAAGCAAGAACTTTATGATGAACTTAAAGCTGCAGAAAAAAAAGTGACTTTCTATGCACTAATTGATCCACTTAATAATGAAAAAGTTTTTGTTGATTTATGTGCTGGTGGGCATGTTGAAAACACCAAAAATATCAAACATTTTAAATTAGTTTCGCTTGCTGGAGCTTATTGAAGAGGAAACTCAGATAATATCCAATTAACCAGAATTTACGGAACAAGTTGACAAAGTTCTGAAGAGTTAAATCAATATTTAGAAATTCTTAAAGACCGTAAAGAACGTGATCACCGTAAAATTGGAAAAGAATTAAATTTATTCACTTTTCATCCATACGCAGGACAAGGATTGCCAATTTGACTTGAAGATGGAATGTATATTCATAATGAAATTCGTAACTTAATTTTAAAAATGGATCGTAAATATGGAATGACTGAAGTGTTAACTCCGCATTTTGGTGAAGAAACTTTATATCAAACTTCAGGACATTTAGCTCATTATAAAGATGATATGTTTAAACCAATTATTGCTGAAAATCAAAAGCTCTATCCACGTCCAATGACTTGTCCACATCATGTGCTTTGTTATAATCATCAAAAGCGTTCATATCGTGACTTACCGCTTCGTTTTTCGGAACAATCACAACTTTATCGTTATGAAAAATCAGGAGCTTTAACTGGACTTGAACGAGTGCGGGGAATGCTTCTCACTGAAGGGCATTTATTTGTAATAAAAGACCAAATTGCTCAAGAATTTAAATATATGTATGAGTTAATTAAAGAAACTTTAGATATTTTTAAAATTAAAATCGATTATATTTCTCTTTCTCTTAGAGATAAAAATAACAAAGAAAAATATTATGATAATGATGCAATGTGAGATCAAGCTGAAGAGCAACTTCGCAATGTTTTAGATGAACTTGGAGTTAAATATCAAGAAAAAGTAGGAGAAGCTGCTTTTTATGGTCCTAAAATGGATATCCAAATTTTTACTGCACTTGGACATGAAATTACTGTTTCAACATTGCAACTAGATTTTTTACTCCCAGAACGTTTTAATATCACTTTTACTAATAAAGAAGGAAAAGAGGAAATGCCAATTTTAATTCACCGTGGATTAATTGGTACTTATGAACGTTTTGTTGCGATTTTACTTGAACAAACTAAGGGGGTATTGCCATTTTGGCTTGCTCCAAAACAAATTACAATTATTCCAGTAAATATGGAACATGATTTTGAGTATGCTAAACAAGTAAATGATAAATTATATGCTTTAGGTTTTCGGAGCAAAGTCGATCTTCGCGATGAAAGAATGAATAAAAAAATTCGTGAAGCTCAAATGTCAAAATCCAAATTTCAACTTATTTTAGGGGAAAATGAACGTTTAAATAAAACTGTTTCATACCGTAAATACGGTGAAAATAATACTATAACTCTAAGTTTTGAAGATTTTGTTAAATTAGTTACTAACTTAAAAAACAATTATGAATAAATCAACTCATGCAAAAATAATTAAATGAAGCTTGTGAATTCTTTTTAGTATAAACCTCATAACTTTAATTGTCTTAACTCAATCTATTAGTGGAATAATTTTATACTATCCTCCCTATTGAAAATTAATTATCACTTTTATAACAATGTTTTTATGAACAAGTGTTAGCATTTTTATGGTTGTTTATAAAATATCTAAAATAACCATTCATTCTATGCTTATCTTTGTCCTAGGAATAACATTAGCTTTATCATGACTACCACTTTATAATAAAGATACCAAAACTTTTAATTGAATTTATTTTCCAGGAGATATTTTCGTTATTTCAATAATTTTAGCATTAAATTATTTTCTAAACATTATTTTTGTAAAACGAAAAATGATATTAAGAATGAGAAAATACCTAAAAATTAATTAGGTATTTTTTAATAATTTATAATATAAATATGAAAAACATCATTGAAAAACACTTAGTGTTTGAGTTATATAAACTTTGAAAAACTCTAGATACTAAAATAAAAGTTGATTTTACAAGAGGAATAAACATACCAGAATATATAACTGAAAAATATGTTGTATTATAAATGATTATAAGCACAAAACAGCAAAAGATGGTAGTGCTGACGCTATAGATAAAGCAAGGTAATAGAGTTCAAATTAAAGCTACAAGTAATTTTAATAGAGATTTAACTAGTTTTGGACCACAGTCAAAGTTTGAAATTTTAGAATTTGTTAGATTAGATTATGCAAATGATGTGTTTTATTTTTACAAAATTGATGTCTCTATATTAGATAATATTAAAGTTAACGAAAACGAAACTTTTAACGAACAAAAACTGCAAAAAAGAAGACCACGATTTTCAATTATTAATAAAATTTTAATACCTTATAAAATAAATCATTACGCAACAGTAAATATGAACACAAGAGAAATTACTAAAAACAAGGAGTAAATAATGAATAAGTTAAAATGCGGAAGCTTTTTTGCAGGTGTAGGAGGTATTGATTTAGGTTTTAAGCAAGTTTGCGATACTGTCTATGCTAGTGAATACAATCCAAAACCTGTTGAAACTTTTGAAAGTAATTTTAATTTAAAAGTTGATATTCGTGATATTAGAGAAGTAAAAGCAAGTGAAATTCCGGATTTTGATATTCTGTTAGCTGGATTCCCGTGTCAAGCTTTTTCAATTGCTGGATACAGACAAGGTTTTGACGATCAAAAAGGAAGAGGAAATTTATTTTTTGAAATTGAAAGAATAATTTTAGAGAAAAAACCTTCAGTGGTATTTTTAGAAAATGTTAAAAATTTAGTTTCCCATGATAAAGGAAACACTTTTAAAATTATATTACAAAAACTGCATGATGCAGGTTATTTTGTTAAACACCAAGTTTTAAACACTATGACACACGGAAATACTCCACAAAATCGCGAAAGAATTTACATTGTTGGTTTTTTGGATAAAAATCATTATGAAAAATTTGAATTTCCACAAAAAATAGAATTAAAAACACAAATTTCTGATATTGTGGGTTTTGAAAATAAAGTTGATAATAAATATTATTACACTAAAGATAATTTTAAACATTTCGATGTTTTAAGCGAGCAAGTAAATAATTCTAAAAACATTTATCAGTGACGTAGAAGATATGTTAGAGAAAACAAATCAAATGTATGTCCTACTCTAACAGCTAATTGCGGAACTGGTGGACATAATGTTCCAATTATTTACACAAAACATGGAATTAGAAAACTAACTCCTCAAGAATGCTTTAAATTTCAAGGATTTGATAAGGATTTTGTTTTACCAAATCAAGCAAATTCTCATTTATACAAACAAGCTGGTAATAGTGTATCGGTTACAGTAATAAAAAGAATTGCTAAGCAAATTTTAAAAAATTTAATCTTATAATTAATTTGCATAACTATTTTTAAGAAAGAAATGGTAATTTTTTTATTGCTATAATTTTTTTATGAAATTATTTTTTAGAAAAAAGCTAACAAAAGAAGAAATGAAATCATTTTTAGAAGAAATGCGAGAAATGTATAAAGAAATTCATAATGCAAATAGAAAAATATTATCTAATTCTTTCGAGAATAAAGAATTAAAAAATCTTTTTAAAGAAATAAAACGATTTGAAAGAAGACAGGATCGTATTTTATCTGGATTATGAAAAATGGAACGAAACATGATACTTGACAGTTGAAAATTATGAGGAGATTTGGAAAGAAAAAAACTACAGAAAAAATCTCTCGAAAAATATTTTGAAGTTTGTAAAGTATTATTAAAAAAGTATCAATTAGAAGATTATCAACCTTATGATGAACTAAAGAAAAAATTAAAACATTTAAATAATCAAAGATATACTTATTTAGATGGTCCTAAACCTGCAAAAGCTTGAAAATTTCATTGTCATCACGTAGATGAAATATATTTTGGTAAATTAGAATTACAAATATCAATGAATAAGTATAAAAAAGGAAAAGCTTTAATTGTTTCTTTTGAAGAGCATCTACTGCTACACTTTTTAATATTTTGTTTTGATTTAAATAGGAAATCTATTTTGTTTTTCGAACGTTTTTATCACTGAGATAAAATTATCTCAATAATAAAAGAGCAATGTAAAAAATTTAAAATTCAAGATGATTTAATATTAGAATATGTTAAAAACTTAGAGGCCGCTATTTCTTCATCACTAAAGACCGAACAATTAATTACACCTTGACATTGAAGAAGCTGAATAAGTCAAAATAATGAATTATTGTGAGATAAAAAGCTAAAAAAAGAGCATGAAAATCATTCTCTAGGAATAAAAATATAACAGTATACAAAATTTATTGTTAGAAAAATAGAAAGGCTATTGTATAAAAATTAATTTTCTTAGAAAATGATTCGAAAAAATGAACACAGAAAGTTGCTCAATAAAATCCGAACTTAAGGAGGTCTATTTTAACGAAATTAAGCTGTTAAGATAAAATTAAAATTTGGATTTATAAAAAGACTTGATAATTCTATTTTCAATTTATTAATGACTTTTTATTTTTAATTTACAAAAAATCTTCTATTAAAAGCGCTTGAATTTTAGGAAAATTTTATTGTTTTTAGCATTTTCAATAATGGTCAAATCATTTAAGTCATTGGTTTGCATTTAATTGTTTCATATTACTTTTTTAAAAAAATTAGATTAATAAAAAGACAGGATTCTCATCATTTCCTGTTCTAGTTTACAAATTAAACTTATTTTTTATTTTTATGTGATAGAATTTTGTTATATGTTTAGTTTTTTTAAAAAAAGAAAAAGTTTAAAAACTCAAAACGACGAATCAAAATGTGAAACCGAAAAAACAACAAATAAAAATAACGATTTTTCGCAAAATGAATGAGTTACAATTTATTTTGAAGTTTTAAATAAGATTCTAGATAAATATCAATTAAATAATTTTTTACCTTATAAAGATTTGAGAATAAAAGATTATGTTAAAAACTATAAAATTTCCGAAAATTCTTGAAAGTATCAACGACATCATGTTGATGAAATTTTTATCAGTGGTGCAGAATTAATGCTTGATAAAGAAAAATATAATAACGGATTATCTTTAATTGTTTCGTTTGAAGAACATTGTTTTTTGCACTATTTAATTGTCCTTTCCGATTTAACAAATCCAAATCATGGTATGTTAATGCAAATTTCATTAGAACAATGAGATGCAATAATTCGAAAACAGTGTTATTTTTTTAATGTTAAATATATAGAAGATTGAGTAAAAAATTTAACTATATAAAAATGATATGAACCCCAAAAGTTAGACAAAAAATGATTGAAGGAACTTTGTTCTGTATTGGACAGGCCTAAGTCCTTTTAATCTAACTTTAATTCTTTTGTTACTGTAGTAATCAATGTAATTGATAATAGCTTTTTCTAATTGTTCAAGCGATTTAAAAGTATGTTCCTTGCCATAAAACATTTCTGTTTTTAAAACTCCAAAAAATGATTCCATCATCCCATTATCTGGACTATTACCTTTTCGGGACATTGAAGCTTTTATCTCTTTAGAATTTAAAAATTTGTGATAACTATTATGTTGATATTGTCAACCTTGATCACTGTGTAAAATTGTTCCACTATATTTAGCTTTTGTGAAAGCCTTTTTAAGCATTTTTTCAACTTGCAATAAATTTGGGGAGTGAGATATAGTAAAACTTATAATTTCGCTATTAAAACAATCTAAAATGGCTGACAAATAAAGTTTTTGAGAATGATTGGGTAAAGCGAATTCAGTAATATCAGTGTAATATTTTTGCAATGGTTTTTAGAATAAAAATCTCGATTAATAAGGTTTGGAGCTTTTTTGCCCACTTCGCCTTTGTATGATTTATATTTTTTACGCTTACGATTTCTGCCAATTAAATTTAGCAAATTCATAAGTCTTTTTACTTTTTTATGATTTACCAAATATCCACGATTTTTGAGTTCTAAAGTAATACGACGATATCCATAACTGCCTCTATGTTCATTATATATAGATATAATTTCGTCTTTAAAATTTTTATTTTTATCAGCTAAATTGATTTTTTTAAGATAATAATAATAATAATAATAATAATAAGTTGAACGTGATAGTTGAGCAATTTTTAATAAAATTTTTAATGAGAATCCTTCGTCGACCATTTCTTTAACTTTTTGGCTTTTATATTCTGTAAGTCTTTTTGATCCAACGGGATCCCTTTTAACTTTTTTAGGAAAATCACCTCAGTTCTAAGATATTCGTTCTCTTTTTCAAGTCGTTCAAGTGGTGTTAATTTTTCTCAAGTTTTCTTTGGTTTACGTCCCATTTTTGATGGCCTTCCTTTTTTTCTTTTCAACAATAGTATACCCATTTTTCTTGTATTGAATAATTCAATTTGAAAGAATCCCTCAATTAGGTAATCCATATTGAAGTGAAATTTCTCTTGTAGAATGTCCTCTAAGAAGAACTTGATTAATCATTTCTAATTTTAGTTGTGGAGAATAATATTGATTTTTAGTCTTTTTAACAATTTCAATCCCGTGAAGATTTATCAGTGCGACAATATAATTTATAATTGCACGATTTACTCTAAATTTTATTGTTAAAGATTTTTCAGTAAATCCTTTTTTACGTAATTGATATATTTTGATTTTGTCTTCGTAACTTAGTTTCATAAAAATGAACCCCTTAATTTTGGATTTTATTGTCCAACTTTAGGGGTTCATATCATATATTAAACTAGAGGTCTTTTTATTTTGATAAAAAATAACTAATTTATATAAAATTGATTTAAAAAATATAAAATAAGATTAAATTAACATTTTTAAAACGAGGTCCAATAAAATGAATAAACAAGAATTAGCTTCTCAGATTTGAGAAGCAGCAAACAAAATGCGTTCGAAAATAGAAGCTAGCGAATATAAAAATTATATTCTAGGTTTTATATTTTATAAATTTCTATCAGATAAACTTGAAAATTTTTTAAGAAATGATGGATGAACCGATCAAGAAATTAAAGAAAATTTAAATGAAAATGATTATGAAACTATCGAGTACTGTAAAGATAGGCTTAAATATTTTATTTCTTATAATAATTTGTTTTCTACTTGAATAAAAAAAGAGGGAGATTTTGATGTTTCAGATGTTAGAAATGCTATTAATGCGTTTTCAAAAAATTTAGATAAAAATCACAAACATATTTTTGAAGGTATTTTTCGAACATTAGAAACTGGAATAAGTAGATTAGGAGAAAATGCTAAATCTCAAATTAATGCTATTAATTCTTTAATTGATTTGATTGAACCGATTCCGATGGACGGAAACCAAAACTATGATGTACTAGGATTTATTTATGAATATTTAATAAGTATGTTTGCTGCAAATGCTGGAAAAAAAGCTGGGGAATTTTATAGACCTTACGAAGTTTCTCAATTAATGTCTGAAATTGTCGCAAATCATTTAAAAAATTTAAAAAATAAAGACAAAATTGAAATTTATGATCCTACAAGCGGCTCAGGATCGTTGCTTATTACAATTGGTAAAAGTATTGGTAAATATATTTCAGATACAAATAGTATTCAATATTATGCACAGGAACTAAAGGAAGAAACATATAATTTAACAAGAATGAATCTAATTATGAGAGGGGTTATTCCTGATAATATTAAAGTAAGAAATGCCGATACTCTTGTAGACGATTGACCTTTAAAAAATGATGAAAATGAAAATATTTTAAATGACCCTTTATTAGTAGATGCTGTAGTATCTAATCCTCCTTATTCACAAGATTGGGCACCCAAGATTGGGCCTCGATTCGAAGGTTATGGATTAGCTCCTAAATCAAAAGCAGATTATGCATTTTTACTTCATGATCTTTATCATCTAAAAAATCATGGTATTATGGCTATTGTTTTACCTCATGGTGTTTTATTTAGAGGAAATGAAGAAGCCAAAATTAGAGAAAGACTAATTGAGAAAAATAATATAGAAACAATAATTAGCCTACCACCTAATATTTTTTTCGGAACAGGAATTCCTACAATAATTATTGTTTTGAAGAAAAAAAGAGAAAATACCGATATTCTATTTGTTGACGCTTCTAAAGAATTCATTAAAGGTGATAAAAAAAATAAACTAAGAGCAAAAGAAATCAAAAAAATTGTTGATACTGTATTAGGTAGAAAAAATATAGAAAAATACTCCAGAGTTGTTTCTAAGGAGGAAATTCGTGAAAATGATTATAATCTAAATATTTCTAGATATATAAGTGCTAACGAAAAAGAAGAATCTTTTGATATTTTTGCATCGATTTTCGGAGGAATTCCTAATACTGAAATTGAAGAACTAAATTATTTTTGAAATGAATTCCCTACATTAAAAGAGCAAATATTTAAAGAACAAAATGAACATTTTTCTCAACTAAATACAGACAATATATCGGATACTATACTTAATAACGAAGAAGTAAAATTATATTTAGAAAAATTTAAAAATAATTTCGATAAATTTAGTGATTTTTTATCCGAAAAGATAATTAATAAATGAAACATAATTGATATTTCTAAAGAAGAAAATGAAATTGAGAAATATATTTTTGAAAAATTAGAGAATTTTTCATTAATAGACAAATATAATGTTTATCAAATTTTTTATGAAAATTGAATAAATATCGCTTTAGATTTAGAAATAATAAAAAATGAAGGAGAAAAAGCTATTCGACTTGTTGAGCTTATTAATGTGTCAGGGAAGAAAAACCAAAAAATATATAAATGAATTGGTAAAATAATCCCGCTAGAAATTGTAAAAAACACTATTTTAAAGGAAGAATTTGATTTATTAATAAGAAAAGAACAGAAAATTGAAGAAATAATTTCATTTAAAACTTCAATTATAGAAGATCTTTCACAAGAAGAAAGAATCCATATCGATTCCCTTATTACAGAAGACGAAAAAAGTTTTAGTAAACAAGAAGTTCAAAACTACGTTTCAAAAATAAAAAATAAAAAAGATAAACTAGAAGAAATTGATAAAAAAGTTCTTGAGATAAACAGTTTATTAAAAGATGAAAAAAAAGTAAATGATGAATTAAAAGAATTATCTAAAAAACTTGATTTATCAGCAAAGGAAGAAATTGAAAATCTTTCTAGTGAAGCAATTAGTTTCCTTCTTAGAAAAAAATGAATTGATAATCTAATAGAACAAATTAATACAATTGCTAAAAAATCAATACTTTCCATTGCCGATAAAATAAATAATATTATTAACAAATATGAACAAACTTTTTTAGATCTTAATAATAATATTAAAAAAATAGAATCTGATCTTTCTGAATTAATAAAAGAAATAGATGCTAATGATTTAGAAAAAGGTGCTCTGAAAGAATTAGCTAAAATTCTAAAAGGTGATTAAAATGATAAAAAAAGCATCGATTCCTACCATAAGATTTAAGGGTTTTACAGAAACTTGAGAACAGCGTAAGTTAAAAGAAGTAGCTTTAATACATGCAAGAATAGGGTGGCAAAACTTAAGAAAATCTGAATTTTTGGAAAGCGGCGATTATTACTTAATTACAGGAACTGATTTTGATAATGGACGTGTTAATTTTAAAAGTTGTAGATATGTTGAAAAGTGGAGATATTTACAAGATAAAAAAATACAAATTAAAAACGAGAATGTCCTAATTACTAAGGCAGGAACAATAGGAAAAGTTGCATTCATCGAAGGTTTAGATAAACCCGCAACACTAAATTCTGGTGTATACAATATTGAAAATGTTTCCAAATTCTTTGATAGCAAATTTCTTTTTTATTTTTTAAATTCTTCAATTTTTACTGAATATATAAATAAAAAAATAACTGGCTCAATTATAAAAAATTTAAATCAAAACATAATCGAAAATTTTCCTATAAATTACCCAAATGGGGATGAACAAGAAAAACTCGGAAATCTTTTTTATAGTCTTGATAACCTTATCTCTTTTCATCAGCGTAAGTATTTAAAACTTGAACAAATTAAAAAGTCCTTATTGAAAAAAATGCTCCCTAATGATTATAAAAATACTCCATATATTCGTTTTAGAGGCTTTAGTGAATCTTGAAAACAGCGTAAGTTAAAAGAAGTAGCTTTAATACATGCAAGAATAGGGTGGCAAAACTTAAGAAAATCTGAATTTTTGGAAAGCGGCGATTATTACTTAATTACAGGAACTGATTTTGATAATGGACGTGTTAATTTTAAAAGTTGTAGATATGTTGAAAAGTGGAGATATTTACAAGATAAAAAAATACAAATTAAAAACGAGAATGTCCTAATTACTAAGGCAGGAACAATAGGAAAAGTTGCATTCATCGAAGGTTTAGATAAACCCGCAACACTAAATTCTGGTGTATACAATATTGAAAATGTTTCCAAATTCTTTGATAGCAAATTTCTTTTTTATTTTTTAAATTCTTCAATTTTTACTGAATATACAAATAAAAAAATAACTGGCTCAATTATAAAAAATTTAAATCAAAACATAATCGAAAATTTTCCTATAAATTACCCAAATGGGGATGAACAAGAAAAACTCGGAAAATTCTTCTTTCAACTCGATAATCTTATCACTCTTCACCAGCATAAGTGTGAAAAGCTTAAAAAAATAAAAAAATCATTGTTAGAAAAAATGCTTGTATAAAAAGGCGGTAATAGTATGTTTAAAACCGAAAAAGAATTCGAAAATGCTCTTATAAAGAGACTTATTAATAGACGATGAGATCCTGAAATACTTGAATATAAAGACGAAAAGCAACTTATAGATAATTGAGCTGAAATTCTTTTTAAAAACAACAAAAATATCAATTCTTTGGATAAATATAAATTAACAGAAGGAGAAAAAGCGCAATTAATTGAACATATAAATAAATTTAAAACTCCTTGAGAATTAAATAATTTTATAAATGGTAAAATTATAACAATTGTAAGAGACCATCCCGAACACACTGCAAAATTCGGAAAAGAAGTTGATTTAAAAATATATGATAAAAATCAAATAGCTGGTGGTGAAAGTACATATCAAATTGTTAGACAACCAATTTTTAAAAGTTCGAAACCATTAATTAGTGATAGAAGAGGTGATTTAACACTTTTAATAAATGGTATGCCACTTATACATATAGAACTCAAAAAATCAAAAAACCAGTTAGATGAAGCTATATTTCAAATTCAAAAATATGCAAATGAGGAAGTTTTTACTGGTCTATTTTCTCTTGTACAGGTTTTTGTTGCTATGACTCCTGAGGAAACTAGATATTTTGCTAATCCTGGAAAAAAATTCGACCCTTCCCTTTATTTTAAATGAATGGACAAAAATAATAACGAATACAAAAATTGAACAGGTATAGCTGATAATTTACTTTCAATACCAGAAGCTCATAAATTAATCGGATTTTACACAATACCAGATACTAGTGATAAAAAATTAAAAGTACTGAGAAGTTATCAATACCACGCTGTTGAAGCCATTCTTGACAGAGTTAATAATGCAAGATGAAATAAAAACGATAATCGTGGTGGTTATATTTGGCATACAACAGGTTCTGGGAAAACAATGACAAGTTTTAAGGCCGCAAAGTTAATTTCAGATACAGATAAAGCACATAAAGTTGTTTTTTTATTTGATAGAGTTGAATTGTATTCCCAATCTCGTGAAGCATATAATTCTTTCGAGGTTGATCAACCTGAAGATGACGACAAAAAAACATTTCAAAAAACAAAAAATAAATATGATTTGATAAAAAAATTAAAACTAAAAAGATCAACAAACAAACTTATAGTAACATCAATACAGAAAATGAGTGAAATTTGTGACGAACTATATAATTCTAAAGATTTACAAATTATTCAAAAAAAACAAATAGTTTTTATTGTAGATGAATGTCACCGAACAACATTTGGTAAAATGCTTAAAAAAATTAAAAACGATTATTTCCCAAATGCTATTTATTTTGGATTTACAGGTACTCCAATTAGAGCAAAAAATAACAAAAAAAATCTTACAACAGATTCTATATTCGGAGAACCTTTGCATACATACACTATTTTCGAGGGTATAAGAGATAAAAATGTTCTTGGATTCGACACAAATAAAAGAAAAACTTTTAGCTATGATGAATTAAGAACTAAAATTGCCTTAAGAGAAAGCCAAGCTTCTAATGTCGAAGAAGCTCTTACAGATCCTGTGAAAAGAGAAATTTATGACAAGTTCAAAAAAATACCAATGATTTCAGACGAAAATAACAAAGGGATTGAGGATTATATAAATGATATGCAATATGATTTTAATGAAAATATCCCAATTGAAAAAACTCATCCTTATATCGTTGTTAAAGATATCTTGAAAAATTGGATCGAAACAAGTAGAAATTCGAAATTTCATGCTATTTTTACTGTTCCAAAAATTGAAACAGCAATCAAATACTATAAACTGTTTAAAGAAATGATGGGAAAAAATAATCTTCCTTCAATAAAAATTGCCTGTCTATTTAACGAAAATATAAATAATGATGAAAAAGCGATTTTTAAAGAAAAATCAATTATTGAAATAATAAATGATTACAATTATAATTTTAACCAAAATTTCAGTATTTCTAAGTACAGTTCTTATGAAGAAGATATATCTCTTAGACTTTCTCATAAAAAACCATACAATGAAATTCACATTAAAAAAGAAAAGCAATTAGATCTTTTAATTGTTGTAAAACAAATGCTAACAGGATTCGATTCTAAATGATTAAATACATTATATGTAGATAAAAAAATGGAATATGAGGATATAATTCAATCCTTTTCAAGAACGAATCGCATTTTTGGAGAGTTAGAGGGGAAACCTCACGGAATAATAAAATACTATCGCTATCCTTACACTATGGAAAAAAACATAAAAGAGGCTTTTAAGCTTTACTCTTTTAATAATACTGAGGGTATTTTTGTAAATAAATTACATCAAAATTTAAAAAAACTAAATGAAACATTCGATGAAATAAAATGACTTTTCAATAGCAATAAAATTAAAAATTTTGAAAAATCACCCAATACTGAAGAAGATAAATCCAGATTCAAAAAGCTTTTCAGACAATTTAAAAAATATCTTGAGCCTTCAGAGATTCAGGGTTTTAATTTCAATAATCTTGAATATAAATTTGACGAAGAGGATTTTAAGGGGTCTATAAAAATGCTATTTAATCAACAAGATATTTGAACTTTAGAAAAAAGATATGAAGACCTAAAAACTAGAATACCAAGAAATAAATATCAAAAAATTCAATATGATGTAATTTCAAACATAAATGAGAGTAGTCCCGTTTTAATAGATGAAAATTATATTGAAAAACTTTTTTCAGAAGTCATAAGCAATGAAAAAAATAATGAAGAAAAAACGCAAAAATTATATGCTATGCTTTCAGAGAATGAACAATTTTATTTTGAAAAAATAAGAGAAGATTTTAGAAATGGTAATTTAAAAAATAAAGGAAATAAGAAATTAAGAGATTATCTAATTGAGTACAAATGAAATCATAGAGAAAAGAAAATTAAGGATTTTATTCAGATTTTTGGAATTGACGAGAGAATGACGTTTGATTTAATAGATAGAAATCTAAATTCCTCAAATTATAATGAAGGTGGTATTTTCACTAAGTTATTTGAAACTGTAAAATGAGATAAAGCAAGATTTTATTGAAAAAACAAGGAATCTATTTCTTTCTCTGAAGGTAAAATTAAAATTAAAACATACAAAGAAATAAAAGATTTTATATTAAAAAGGAAATTTGAAGATTAAAAAAATTTAATTTTAGATAAACGACGTGGAAATTCTACGTTGTTTTTTATCACTTGAGAACAGTATAAGTTAAAACAAATAACTATAATGAAATATGGCGAGGGCAATACAATACCAAAAAAACGGGGGGTATATCCCGTTTATGGTTCTAATGGAATTGTTTCATTTACAGAAAGGTGAAATAACGAGAACGGAATAATTGTTGGACATATAGGAACAGTAGGTAATGTTGTTTGAGCTGAAGGAAAACATTTTGTAACATATAACGGAACAATTATAAAAGGTATTTCAAATATTGTTTTAGATAAATATTTATATTATTGTTTAGTTTTAAAAAAATTAGAAAAATTAAAAAAAGGTGGGCAACCATTTCTCTCTATATCAGATATAGAAAATACAGAAATTTTTATTCCTTCACTAAAATTTCAAGAAAAAACATCAATATTCTTTAGTAATTTTGATAACCTTATCTCTTTTCATCAGCGTAAGTATTTAAAACTTGAACAAATTAAAAAGTCCTTATTGAAAAAAATGCTCCCTAATGATTATAAAAATACTCCATCTATTCGTTTTAGAGGCTTTAGTGAATCTTGAAAACAGCGTAAGTTAAAAGAAGTAATAGATATCACTAAAGGAGAGCAGTTAAATAAGGAAAAAATGTTTCATTATGGGCTATATCCTGTCATTAATGGAGGAACATCTCCTACAGGATATTTTAATAAATATAATCAAGAGGCTAATACAATTACAATTGCCCAAGGTGGAGCAGCTGGATATGTAGATTTCCAACAAAAAAGATTTTGAGCCAGCTCTCACTGCTACATTATTTATTTGAAAAATAACGAAAAAATATCAAATAAGTTTTTGTTTTACGTTTTAAAAAACAAAGAATACATTATTAGACAAAAAGCTTATGGAGCGACAATTATGTCTGTTGATAAAGAAAGCATTTTAACTTTATTTCTTTCATTACCGATTTTCAATGAACAAGAAAAACTCGGAAAATTCTTCTTTCAACTCGATAATCTTATCACTCTTCACCAGCGTGAGTAATTATTAGTCAATAGAAAGGATTAAATGATAAAAAATTCAAAAAAAGAATTATTTTATGACTATTTTCAAAGATGGATAACAATTTATAAAGAAGGATCTATTCGAAAAGTTACAATGAATAAATATAAGTTAACCTTATCATGAATTCAAAAGCTTGCTCCAAAATTAAGAGTTTGTGATCTTAATCGAATTACCTACCAAAAACTACTTAACGATTTTGCTCTTAGTCACGAGAGACAAACTACAATGGATTTTCACCATCAAATGAAATCGGCTATATTAGATATAGTAGATGAAGGAATAATTTCTCGAGATCCTACTCGGAAGGTGATTATCAAAGGAAAAACTCCAAGAAAAAAGAAAATTAAATATTTAAACCAGTTTCAACTTCATACACTCTTAAAAAACTTAAAATTAGATGAACAATTAAATTATGATTGATTAATTTTATTAATAGCTAAAACGGGAATGCGGTTTTCAGAAGCAATCGCTCTTACTCCTAATGATTTTGATTTTGCTTCTCAAAATATTACAATTAACAAAACATGAGATTATAAATCAGATGGCGGTTTTCAACCAACTAAAAATAAATCATCTATTAGAAAAATTAAAATTGATTGAATGGTAGCTTCTCAATTTGCTGGTTTAATTAAAAATCTTGATCCAGATAAACCTATTTTTATAAAATTAGAAAATTCTATTTACAATTCTACTATTAACAATATTCTTCAAAGACGTTGCAAAAAGGCACAATTACCAATTATCACAATTCATGGACTTAGACATACACATGCATCCCTATTATTATTTGCTGGCGTAAGTATTGCAAGCGTGGCTAAAAGACTTGGACATTCTAGCATTAATACAACCGAAAGAACATATTTGCACATCATTCAAGAGCTTGAAAATAAGGATGTAGACTTAGTAATGCGTTCATTATCTATTTTAAATTAATAAATAATTTATTACCACGCTGGTGAAGGGTTATAAAAATATAAAAGCATCTTTTAAGAAAGATGCTTTTATATTTTAATTCTGTTTTAATAATAATTGAATTTTACTATTTCGGTATTCTATTCTAATTTGATTAATTGATATTTTTATATTATTTCTAATTACATAAAGATATTCAAATCCATTAACTTTTCTATTTTTATTCATCATTAATGCACTTATTTCGTGAATAGATGAAATTTCATCTTTATAATTTAATTTTCCATTATCATCATGCAAAATAGCCATTTCCCCATTTTTATGATAAAAAGTTTCATTAATTTGAAAGTATCCGTCACTAATCATTTCTTTAAAAGAAACTTTCAAAGGTTTGATATCAAAACTTCCCTTTTCTACTTCTCCAATACTTGGAACTACTGAATCGATTCGTTTTTGTCCAATTTTTATGTATTTAGGATCTTTTTCAATCATAGTGAAATTTCGTCCCATTTTTTTAGCAACTGCTCCAGTAGTCATTGAGCCACCAAAAGGATCTAAAATTAAATCATTTTCTTTAGTAAAAAGAGCAATAATTCGATATAAAAGTGCTTCAGGTTTTTGAGTGTTATGAAATTTATTTCCATTTTCATCTTTTAAACGCTCATTTCCTGAACAAACTGCAAATTCTCATATAGAACCCATTTGCTTTCCACTATTTAAAAATTTACCGGTTTTATAATTAAAAGTAAATCTACTCTTTTTACTTTTAGAAGCTCAAATTAAAGTTTCATGACTATTATTTAAACGTGTTCCTGCAAAATTAGGGGTTGGATTACTCTTTTTTCAAATAATGTCATTAATTACTCAAAATCCAAGTTCTCTTAAAATTGAACCTATTTCATAAATTGATTGCATTCCGGAAATCAGACAAATTGTTCCATCGTCTTTTAATACTCTTTTTACTTCTTTTAATCAATTATAAGTAAACTTTTTATACTCATCCATTGAAGTAAATTTGTCCCAATCATCATCGCACCCGTCAAACTCGCTACCTTCAACACGATAAAGTTTTTTACCCTCCGGAATTTGCATAAAATAAGGAGGGTCAGCAAAACAAAAGTCAAAAGTTTTCTCAGGAATTTTTTGCATTATTTCAATATTATCACCAACTAAAATTTTGTTTTTAAATTCCATTTTTCCTCCTGTGCTGCTTAAAAAATTATTTTAAATTTAATCTTTGTCTTTTAGCTTTTTCTAAATTATCTCCTGGTTGAAATAATTCATTTCTTAATAAAATATATTGTTCTTCATTAGAATTTAATTTATTTCAATCTTTGTCAGGCAATTTTATTAATGCTTGTAAAATTTCTTTACTTGTTCCAAAATCCGGTACAGTAAATTCGATTGTTGAATTTTTTTGTTTATAATTTTTTAAATGTTTTTTAAGTTCTTCTCATAAAGTATGACCATTTTTTAAAGAACTAAAAAATTCGCCTCCATAATGCAAATTCATTTCAACACCTTCTATTTTAGTGTTCTTCATTTTTTTAAGATAATACTTCCTATTTTTCTTAAGTTGGTCATCAACAAATCACATAGAAGCCTTAATTGGCTTTGCATTATGCTTGTGCTTAATTAAGTTTATTTTTTCTTGAAAATTTGCATATTGTCCACGTTTTTTGGTGCTATCATGATCATCACGCACTTTCATTTCTACAACATAAATTGCTTTTTCATCACCAAAATATTGATCAAGGTTTAGATATGTTGCATTTTTAGAATTAATCAAATGTTTATCAAAATTAGTATAACCTAACTTTTGAATATACTTAGTTGTTATTTCTTCTAAAATATCTCCAAACTTAATTTCATTACTTTGTGTGATATTTTGAAGTAATTTTTGTTTAGCATTAGAAAGTCTAAATAATCCTGAATATCTTGATGGATTATTTATAATTTTCTGCAATAACAAAATATAAAAATCTTCTCCACCTTTAAGATGTTTTGTAATTATTTCATCAAATTCTTCTTCTGAAATGTACATAAAACCCTTCTTTATAATATCGCTTTTTAATTATAAAGTTTTATATTAAAAAGCATTGAAAAGTTATTAAAAATAGCATTACAATAAATCTTAATTTATATAAAAAAGTCCAATACAATTGTATTAGACCATTTTTTCTAAAATGGTGGAGATGACGGGAGTCGAACCCGTGTCCACATGCAAATGCAGGTATGCTTCTACAGTTTAGTTAATTTTAATTAAGTTATTAAATCTCTAAATTAACAAAAGCTAATTTATAACTTTGACAAGTTTTCATGAATAAAACGTCACTTTATCCACTATCCTTTAGACCCACCAATCCAATAAAGGAGTTTTGGTTGATGACTTTGACGCTAATTAAAATGCGTAAGCAAAGGTTTGATTTTGTACCATCATTGATGGTGAAACTTGTTTAGATTTTCCGTTTATTGAAACCTAGTAGTTTTTAAGGTGAACCACACCACTGCAACATACAAACACCCACACGTGTCGAAACCATTACATCCCCATAATTAAAGGTAATTTTTAATTGCTTTTTGTAATCTTTTATTTGTTTCTTCTTGAGCAAGTTTTTGACGTTTATCGTATTTTTTGAGTCCTTTAGCAAGAGCAATTTCCAGTTTAATTTTACCATTTTTAAAATACATTTTTAGCGGAATTAAAGTTAAAGGTTGCGTTTCTAAAGTAAAGTTAATTTTAGCAATTTCACTTTTATGAAGTAATAATTTTCTATCACGAAGTTCATCAACTTTTAAAAGCATGTATTTATTAAAATGAGCTTCTTTTAAAAACATTTCTCCTTTATAAATTGAACAATAAGCATTAGCTAAATTAACCTGACTTGCTCGTGCAGATTTAACTTCTCAACCCAAAAGAGAAATGCCAGCTTCATATTTATCTAAAATTTCATAATCACGAAAGGCTTTTTTATTGTTAGAGATAATCTTCATAATAGTATATAAATTTTAACATTTAAAAAGCAAATCAGGGATAATTCCTGATTTGCTGGTTATAAATTTGTTGATAGTTTGGTTTTAATGTCAGGATTTTCAGTTAAAAAGTCTTTCATGGCTTTTTTACCTTGGGCAACGTTTTTGCCCTCATATGAATATCAAGCTCCTTTTTTAACTAAATTTCCATTTTCAACACTTAAATCAATAATTTCACCAAGTGTGTCAATTCCTCGCGAGAATAAAATTTCACTAGTTCCGACTTTATATGGTGCTGAAAGTTTATTTTTAACCACTTTAAATTTCACTTCATTACCAATTGAATCCTTTCCGTCCCCTAAAACTCCGCCTTTGCGAACTTCAATTCGAATTGAAGAGTAAAATTTTAAGGCTCTACCACCGGTAGTAGTTTCAGGATTTCCGAAAATAACTCCAACTTTTTCACGAATTTGATTAATAAAAATAACAGTGGTTTTATTTTTGTTTAAACTGGCGGTAATTTTTCGTAAAGCTTTAGACATCAAACGAGCTTGGAGACCAATTTGTTGGTCTCGCATTTCTCCATTTAATTCAGCTTCAGGAACAAGTGCAGCAACTGAATCTACTACAATTAAATCCACATGCCCGCTTTTAGAAAGCAAATCAACAATTTCTAGAGCTTGCTCACCTGAATCAGGTTGTGATAAAAGTAATGTATCGACATTTACTCCAATATTTTGTGCATAAACAGGATCAATTGAATGTTCAGCATCAATAAAAGCTGCTATCCCGCCATTTTTTTGCACTTCAGCAATTGCGTGTAATGACAAAGTTGTTTTTCCACAACTTTCAGGTCCATAAATTTCAATAACTCTTCCCTTTGGAAACCCATTTATCCCTAATAATTTATTTAAAACATAGCTTCCACTTGAGAATACTTCAGTATCCCCATAGGGAACATCTCCTAGAATCATTATTGATTCTGAACCGAAACGTTTTTCGATTTCTTTTAAGGTATCTTTAATTAATTTTTGTTTGTCTTCCATACTAACTCCATTCAGTTAGTTAATATTATTTTAATCAAAAAAATTAAAAATAAAACTTTTACAGGATTTTTCCACCTTTTTAAATCAAAAACAAAACAAAAAGTGCCTTAAGCACTTCATTATTTACGAATTTTAAGTTCTTCAAGACATTTTAAATATTCAGCTGGATTAGTTTTTTTAAGATGTTGTAATAATACTTTACGTTTAGCGATTTTTGCTAAGAAACCTCTTTTTGAGTGGTTATCTTTAGGATTGTTTTGGAAGTGTGGTTTTAAAAGTTCAATATCCTCAGTTAAAATCGCAATTTGAACAAACGCATTTCCAGTATCTTTTGGGTTTTTGCCGTATTTAGCAACTAATTCAGCTTTTTTTTCTTTAGTAACCATAATTATCTCCTTAATTATGTTTTAAACATAGTTAAAATATTTATTTTTTAACCAAGTTTAAAATTTATGTTTTCAATTTTGTTAATTTATTATATCAAGTTTTTGTTTTTTATAAAATAAGATTTGGCTTTTTGGATATCTTCTTCACTAACAATATCGTTTGGTTTTGAAGTAATTGTTTTAATTTTAGTTATTAACTCCACTAAAAGTCTCTGTTTTTGCGGAAATTTGGTGTCTTTATCAATTAAATAAATATATTTATTAGAATCTAAAGATTGATGAATTACTCCATAATAAACCATAATTGGACTTTTAATTAAAACAACATAAATCCCACTATGAAGTGGAGTGAGTTTTTGACTAACTTCAAGAAGATTTGGAGCATTGAAAGTTCCTGAAAAAGCATAATTTCTTGGCAATAGTAAATTGAGTTTTTCAATATCTCCAAATTCTAAAAGATCTTTAAGATCTTTGGTGCTAATTTTAACATTTTTTACTTTATATAAATCTAAAACACTTACTTTGGCATTTGGGAGAATTTGAGCAATATCTTCTGCAACATATTTTGCTCCTTTCCCAAATTTAAAATCCTTTCCAACGGTAATATTAACTGCTTTATTTAAAAAGATTTTTTCTAAAAAATCTTTTCCATCCATAAGTGAAACTTTTGAAAAATTTAATTCAATAACTCCATCAATACCTAATGAAGATAAGGTGGTATATTTTGCAAAATTATCAGTAAAAAAATATTTGCCAAATTTAGGCATTAATTCTTCATTATTAAAGCAAATAATAATTTTTCTCCCTGAATTTGTGGAAATATTTTTTAATAACTGAAAATGACCTAGATGAAAAGATTCAAATGAACCAATAATAAAACTATCATTATCTTGAACTTCAAAATTATCAATATTATAAATAATCATATTTTTAAATAATCTTTAACTCTTTAAGTTTTAAGTATACACCCTGGTATTCACAATCAATAGCAACATCTTTTGCAACACTTTTAAGCTTTTCGCTTGCTCGTTCCATGGCCACTCCATATCCAGCATCACGAATCATCTCAAAATCATTAGATCCATCCCCAAAAGTAATTAATTCTTCAGTGCTAATTCCTAATTTTTGGCATAAATAATTAATAGTGTAAAACTTATTGATATTCTTAGGTAAAATGAATAATCCTCTGGTTCAAATTGAATTTACTTCCATTGATAAGTTATGTTTTTCAATGTAATCATTAATTCTTTGAATTAGTTCTTGTGGATTTTCTCTGTTAATGGTAATTAAAAACAAATTATCATGGCTAAGTAATTCTTCATCAAAATCCACGTAATTATGGGCATTTGGTCCAACAAATCAACTTTCTAAATTTAAATTCGGAGACTTAAACACCTTATCAAAATCTGAAATTGAAATTCCTTTAATATCATCTTTAAATTCATGATAAACTTGAATAACTTCTTCTTTAATTAAAGTTTTTTTAAAAAGAAACTCTTTTTTAGCAACATCTCAAATAAAAGAACCGTTTGATCCAATAAAATAATCAGGCTTAAGTTGTTCTAAAAAATCTCCAATAGTTGCAAATTCTCTTGCTGTAGCTAAAACGGTAATGATGTTTTGCTCCTTTAATTGAGCAAACATATTTTTAGTTTCAAGTCCAAAATGTATTTGTGAATTTGGAAGTAAAGTTCCATCAACATCAAAAGCTGCCATTTTAATTTTTCCGTGTAGTGTTTTCATTTATATCCTTTCTAATAATACTTTTTTAGGGTAGTATTTGTTGTTTTTAACTTCACCAACTGAAATAATTTGAGAGTTTTTAACAACTAAATATTGCCCATTTTCTTTTAAAATTTCAAATTCATTTCCGTTTTTGAGTTTTTGTTCTTGGTGAAAATTTATTTCAAAAGTTGGAAAGTTGATTAACTTTTGAAAATCTATTTCGTCATACTCATTTTCTGGTAAGTTTTCTAAACTAATTTCTCCAATTTTTATGCGTTTTAGTTTAGTCATTACACAAGTAGTGTCTAAAAAGAATGCAATATCGCGTAAAATTGAACGTACATATCCGCCTGAAGAAATTTTCATTTCAAATTCAGCAATGTAATTTTGCTCATCAAAATTAAGTAATTTTAAATAATGAATTTGAATTTTTTGTGGTTTAACTTCAAAATCAATATTTTCTCGAAGCAGTTGATGAGCTCTTATTCCATTAATTTTTTTTGCACTTAATTTAGGTGGAATTTGTTCACTCTGAGCAGAAACGTACTTAATAGCTTCTTGTAATTGCTCTTTTGTAAATTCCTTTTTTCCACTAAATTGTGGAGTATTATTATAATTATCCAGCGAATTACTTTCATAAAAAAACTGACATTGTGCAATATATGTTTTAGTAGTGTGAGAAATATATTCAAGTAGTTTAGTATCTTGATGAGTGGCGATAATTAACAATCCACTTGCAAGCGGATCAAGAGTTCCAGTATGCCCAATTTTTTTAGTATTTAATTTTTGGCCAAGTTTGCGTACCTGTGCATTGCAAAAAACATTAGAAGGCTTATTAAATCTTAAAAACATAATACCTCCTATTTAACTATTTAATTTTACTAAATTTTAAGTGCTTTAGAATTTAAAGCTTTTTATTTATGCTCGAAAAATTGGTATAATAAATTACAATTATGGCACAAAAAGGTAAACCAATTATCATTTTTACAGGACCTAGTGGAGTTGGAAAAGGAACAGTAGAAAGATTGCTTTTTGATTTTGAGGAATTAAATTTATATCTTTCGTGTTCTGCAACTACCCGCAAACCTCGAGAAGGTGAAATTAATGGGATTCACTATCATTTTATTAGCGTAGATGATTTTAGACATAAAATCAAATCACGCAAGTTTATTGAATTCTCATATCATTTTAACAACTATTATGGAACACTGTACTCTGAACTTGATAAAATCCATGCAAAAAACCGTGTGCCTATGCTTGAAATTGAAACTCGTGGAGCAAAACAAGTTATTGAAAAATTGTTAAAAAATAATGAGCATAATTACAATCTCATTACCATTTTTTTAGCTCCCCCTTCAGTTGAAGAACTCAAAAAACGCATTATTAATCGAGGAACTGAAACTAGCGAAGTTATCAAAGCTCGTTTACAAAAAGCTAGCGAAGAACTCAATGAAGCAAATATTTTTAAATACACAATTATTAACGACATTCCGGAGCGAGCCGCAGAAGAAATTCGTAACATTTTACATAAAGAATTAGGAATTAATGATTATAGCAAGTAAATCAATTAAAGGAAACTATCGCTCAAAAAATGATGATCGAATAGGGGTTTTTGAAAACGAATGAGCTACTTTAGCAATTTTATGCGATGGAATTGGCGGCTATTCAGGGGGAGATATTGCAGCTAATATTGTTGTTTCTGAGTTCGGAATTAATTTCCAAAAAGAATTTAAATTCACCGAATTTACACAAATTGAGCAATGAGTAGACAAAACCGTATTCAAATGTCGAAGTTTAATTAAAAAGGCTGCATTACAAAACAAAATTACTCAAAACATGGGAACTACCTTAACTGGAGCCATTATTTTACCAACTCAACAAAAAGCACTTTTATTTAATTCTGGAGATTCAAGAGTTTATATTTTAACTAAAAATAAAAACTTAATTCAAGCAACAAAAGATAATAATGTTGAAAATAAGCTTATTGAAGAAGGACATAGCATTGAAGTTGCTAAGAAAAATCCGCTTGCTTCATACTTAACATCTGCAGTAGGATTAAATATTAAAACCACAATTCATTTTGAAGAAATTGAAAGTGAAATTTATCAAAAAATTGCTAAATTTCTTATTACTAGTGATGGAGTGCATAGTTTTTTATACTTAATGGAGCTTCAACATATTTTAAATATGGAGCTTACCCCAAATGAGCAAATTGATGAACTTTTAGAGCGGGCTACTCTAGCTGAATCTACCGATAATATAAGTGCAATTATTATCGATATGGAGCATAAAGATGAAAAATAAATATATTTTAGAAAGTTCAAAAGTTCATCAAAAATATCAAATTGAAAAACTCATTGGCTCAGGCGGAATGGGTTCGGTTTTTTTGGTCCATCCAAAAAATAATCCAAATCAAAAATTTGCCTTAAAATATTATAAAAACGCAATGCAAACAAATAATGCCCTTCGATTTAAATCTGAAGCTCATTTACTTGATAAAATAAGTAGCAAATTTATTCCTAAATTTGAAGAATTTTACGAAGATGAAGCAGAAATGTTTTATGTAATGGAATACATTCAAGGAGAAACACTAAGCAATTTACTAGCTAAAAAAGGTCGTCTAGATACCCGTAGAGCTATTAATTATATGAAGCAAATTAACGAAGGTATTGGAGAATTACATGTTTTTAATATCATCCATCGAGATATTAAAAGTCAAAATATCATTGTAACGAAAAATCAAGAAATTAAAATTGTTGATTTAGGAATTTCATTAACTCCTAATTCTCAAAGAATCACAAAAACTAGTACAGTTGTCTGTTCGCCTTATTATGCAGCTCCTGAAATTAATTCTAAAATTACTAAAGCCGTTGATATTTATGCTCTAGGAATAGTCTTTTTTGAAATGCTAACTGGAAAATATCCTTTTAAAGGAAAAGATGAATACGAAACAATTAAAATGCACAAAGAAAAAACTTTCCCTAACATTCGTGAATTTATTGATGTCCCATGATCAATTCATAATATTATTGCAAAAGCAGTAGCTAAAGACCCTAAAAAACGTTATGAAAACGTTTGGCAATTTAATAAGGATTTAAGTAAAGCACTAACTCCAGAAGGAAAAGCAGAAAAACCTTTAAATATTAAAACATTACAGGTTCAAAAAAGTAAAGATTTATTTTTTGCTTCAAATAAATTTTTACTTTTTGGTCTGATTTTTGTGCTTTTAGTAATTATCAATGTTTTAATTTTAATGTTTGTCGGTGTAAAATAGGTGATTGAATGCAAGGAAAAATTTTTAGTATTATAGGCGGAATTTACACTGTTAAATTAGCTAATGGGGCATTAATTAAAATTCCAGGAGCTGGTAAATTAAGGTATTTAAATTTAACTCCTTTAGTTGGAGATAATATCATTGTGGAAAATGATCAAGTATCACAAATTTTGCCTCGTAAAAATGAGTTTATCCGTCCAAAAGTAGCTAATATTGACCAAATGATCTTACTAATGTCTTTTAAGGAACCACAATTTAGTAGTTTTTTACTTGATAAATATTTAAGCATTGTGGAAAATAAAAAAATCAATCCAATTTTGTTTTTTACTAAAGCTGATTTAGAAATTGATATTAATATTTTTCAAAAATATCAAAATATGGGCTATTTATGTTATTTAATTAATAATAACAATCCAACTTATATTAATGAAGTAAAATCAATTTTCAAAGACAAATACTCAGTATTTATGGGACAAACAGGTGTTGGAAAAACTACTACCATTAACAAATTAAGTAATAATAATTATCAAACTCAAGCGATATCAAAAGCACTCGGAAGAGGGAAACATACTACTAGAGCAATTCATATTACTGAATTTAACAATGGTTATTTAGTTGATACTCCGGGTTTTTCATCGCTAGATTTAGATATGGATAAATATCAATTGGCCCGTAGTTTCAAGGAATTTGATATTTTAGCTCAAAGGTGTAAGTTTCGCTCATGTTTACATATTAATGAAGCTACTGAGATGTGTGCCATTAAACAAGCAATAAATACAGCAAAAATCCCTCAGTTTCGATATGATAATTATTTAAAATTACAATCCCAACTTACAGAAAAGGAAAAATAATGAAAAAATATGTAACTCCCAGTCTACTAAATGTACCAGAAAATCAGCGTTTAAGTATGGCAAAAACTTTAATTGAGCAAGGAATAAAATGAATTCATTATGATATTATGGATGGTGAATTTGTTCCAAATAATGCTATTGAAGTTAGTGAAATTATTAACATTGATAAAAATGCTCCTAAGCATTTTAAAGATGCTCATTTAATGGTCACTGATCCATATTTATATGCTAATTTACTTAGTGATTATGTCGATTTAATTACTTTTCATTATGAAGCAATAGTTGATGATACTGATGAGTTTTTAAATTATTTAATCGAAAACAAAGATCAATTAAAAATTGGGCTTGCAATTAAACCTAATACTCCTGTAGAAAGTATTAAGGAATTTTTGCCACATTTAGCTCTAGTTTTAGTTATGTCTGTTGAACCTGGTAAGGGAGGACAAACATTTATTTCTGGATCTGTAAATAAAATCAGAGAACTTAAAAATATTCGTGCAGCTAAAGCTTATCAATATTTAATTCAAGTTGATGGTGGGATAAATGATCAAACCGGACCGCTTTGCTTTAAAGCAGGAGCTGATGCTTGCGTAGCTGGAACTTATTTAGTTTTTGAGCCTACAAAAGAAAGAATTAACACAATTTTAGGTCGTAAATATCAAAATTAGAAATTTCTGCTTTTATAAATTAACCATTAATACAAGAACAAATAATTTTTATTGTTCTTGTATTTTTATAAAAAATGTCCCAAAATATATTTATTTGTCCCTTATGTGGTAAAATTTTAATGGATAAATAGGAAAATGGAGAGAGCAAAATGAAAAAAGCTAACGTTATTAATTTAATAAAGTATTATAGTGAAAAAAATGATTGAGCTTTCAGAAATGAAGCTTATCAAATCGCAAGTGAATTTGACAAAATAGGAGATTATCAATTAGCCGAATATGTTATGTCTTTGCTCTCTGGACAAAACACTTTTGTTCCACAAATAAATGAAAAATACTCAAGTTTTGTTAAAAAAGTTTCTGTGAATACTGATCCATTACCTATTCCTGATGCTATAAATAATGATATTTTAGGAATAATTAATGTAGCCGCAAAACAAATAGCAATAAACAAATTTTTATTTCAAGGTCCTCCTGGAACAGGAAAAACAGAAAGCGCAAAACAAATAGCAAGAATACTAAAAAGAGATCTGTTTATTGTTGATTTTACAACTTTAATTGATAGTAAATTAGGGCAAACAGGAAAAAATATTGCTCAATTATTTTATGAAATTAATAGCTTAAACGCTCCTGAAAAAGCAGTAATTTTATTTGACGAAATTGATGCTTTAGCTTTAGATCGGACACATTCTGATGACCATAGAGAAATGGGAAGAGCAACTACAACTGTTTTAAATGGACTAGATAATTTAAATGAAAAAATTGTACTAATTGCCACAACTAATCTTTATAAACATTTTGAGAAAGCTTTAATAAGAAGATTTGATTATGTAATTGATTTTAGTAGATATACCCGTGAAGACTTAATTGAAATATCAGAAATTATTTTAAATAGCTATTTATCAAAATTCAAAACCGCTAATCGAAATATGCGTTTATTTAAAAAAATAATCTCCTTAATGAAAGATATACCTCTTCCAGGTGAATTAAAAAATTTAATAAAAACATCCTTAGCATTTAGTTCACCAAGTGATGGTGATGATTATTTTAGAAGAATATATAAAATTGCATGTAATGAGGATATAAACGATCTTAAAACATTACAAAAACAAGGTTTTACTTTAAGAGAAATAGAAATACTTACAGGGGTTTCAAAAAGTAAAGCATCCAGAGATTTGAAGGAGTAATAAATAATGAATCCGATTCTTCAATTAAAAGGTGATTTAAAACAAAGAAAATCAAACAACGGAGGCGGTGCCTCTAATATTCCTAAAGAAAGTTTTGTTAAAATTGAAAAATTAGAAAAATTAAGAAGTGATTTAGAAGAAGTTAAGAAATTTTGATTAAACGAAAAACTATTAAATAAAGTTCTTGTAAGAGCTCATTATAAAGAAATAGTTGCAAAAAGCAATAGAATAAAAGGAATATTTGGAAAAGATTCTGAAGCGAACAACAAACTTGTTGTTGGAGCAAAATTTAAAGTAAATATAACAGAAGGAAAAGAAGAAAAGAAACACATTATAACTTATTGTATTACTAACAAAATTTTAAATGAAGCGATAAATAAAATTCAATTAATTATTTCGTTTTTGAAAGCAAATTCAAAGCAAGAAATAAGTTACAATGATATAAATGAAATTAACAAGAAAAAAATTGGTAATCTTTTTGAAGGGAAAAATGAATTATCAATTCCAAAAAGCAGATTTATAAATATTATTGTTGATGCATATTATTTAGAAGGGTTTGATGTACAAAAAGAGGTTAAAGATTTTGATGGAAATTCGATTATTACAATTTATGATACAGGAACTAAAATATCTGAAATTCTAGAAAAATTAGAAATAGAAACATTAAATTATAGTATTGTTGATAACACTACTGTTTCATTAACCAAAGATCAATATAACAAACTCAAAAATAAAGCTCCTTATTTAATATCAATGGGAGTAAAAGATCTTATGAGTATTGATCCTGTTAGTTCTTTAGAAAATAATGATTGAGTAGTCGCTATACCAGACCCAACTAATGAACCTACTATTGGTGTAATAGATACACTATTTGATAAAAGAGTATATTTTTCAAAATGAGTTGAATTTAAAAATATGCTTGATAAAAACATTACTACTTCTCAAAAAGACTATGAACATGGTACAATGGTTTCATCAATTATTGTAGATGGACCAACAATAAATCCTGAATTAGACGATGGATGTGGTCGTTTTAAAGTTAGACACTTTGGAGTTGCTCCAGCTAGTGAATTTAGTATTTTAAGTATTTTAAAATCTATTGAGGAAATAATTGTTTCTAATAGAGATATTAAGGTTTGAAATTTATCATTAGGTTCTAAAATAGAGATTCAAGAAAATTACATTTCTTATATAGCTGCTCTTTTAGATAAAATTCAATACGAAAATAATGTAATATTTGTGGTTGCAGGAACAAATAAAGAACTACCTAATGTTGAAAAAATTGGTGATCCAGCTGATTCAATTAATTCAATAGTAGTAAATTCTGTGGGATTTGATGGTAAGCCTGCTAATTATGCAAGAAAAGGTCCTGTATTATCTTTTTTTCGAAAACCAGATGTAAGTTATTATGGTGGTACTAGAGGAAATTATATAAAAGTATGCGGACCAAACGGAGAAGCTAAAATAGCAGGAACATCATTTGCGGTCCCTTGAATTACAAGAAAAGTAGCTTACCTTATTGAAGTATTGGGTTTAACAAGAGAATTAGCAAAGGCTCTTATTATTGATTCAGCAGCAGGTTGAGAAAATAATTTAAATGATCACAATCTTATAGGATATGGTATTGTCCCTAAGCATATAAACGATATTATAAAGACAGATCCTTCGGAGATAAAATTTTTAATTAGTGGAGTTTCAGAAAAATATGATACTTATAGCTACGATATTCCTGTCCCTATTGATTCTAAGATAAAGAAACATCCTTTTGTTTCGAAAAGTACTTTGTGTTATTTTCCTAAATGTTCAAGAAACCAAGGAGTTGATTACACAAATACAGAAATGGACATTCATTTTGGTGCATTAGTTTTGAAAAACGAAAAAACAACTATTAAATCAATCAATGAAAATAGACAATCTGAAAATGAAAATTTATCTCTAAAAGAATCAAAAGCTCGTAAATTGTTTAGAAAATGAGATAATGTTAAGCATATTCGAGAAAATAAAACAACAGCAGAAGGAAGGCCTAGACAACCAAAAGATGTAATCAAAAATTATTCTTGAGGAATAAGCATTAAAACAAAAGCAAGACAAAGTTTTTTAGACGGGAAAAATTTAGCATTTGGTGTTGTTGTAACTTTAAGAGAAATATATGGTAAAAACAGAATAGATGACTTTATTCAGCAAGCTTCAGGCAGAGGTTGATTTGTTAAAAAAATTGAAATTAAAAATAAAATTGATATTTACAATAAAGCCAGTGAAGAAATAAAATTCAATAATGATGATCTAAACAAAAATTAAAATAGAGCAGTTAAATTTTCTGCTCTATTTTTTGTTAATTTTAATATATTCATCTAATTTTGGTTGAAACTCTTTAACAAAAGATGAATTTTTTATTTCTTCAATTTCTTGATTGCTTATAACTTCATTTTTATTTATTTTATCCACTAATTTAAGGTACATTTCTTGTTGATTATTAATTTCTCTTTGTAAATGTTCATAATCTTGAAAGGTAAAAACTTGATTTAAAATCTTAGTTTGAAAAAAACTTAAAGCCACATTATTAAAAAAGTTATTTAATTGATCTGAGTAGTGATCTTGAGCATCATTTAATTGATTATACTTTGGTTCTTTTAATAAATCGCTTGAATATTTGTTTAATTCTTCCTTTGCTGAAGTAATTCCTAAAAAGTTCTGTTTACTCTCAGTATCAAGTAATAAATAGGGAGTTATTGCTTCTAAAGAATCGTATTTTAGTGAGTTATCTAAAAGTTTTTTTAATAATTCTCTTCCAACACTAAGAAGTGATTGAATTTGGGCTGATAACATTTGTTGTTTTTGTTGGGATACAGGATTTAATGCAGTTGAAGAATTAATTTCAATTTGATGTAAAATATTTTGATAAATATTTTCAGAATTATGTAGTGATATAAGCATAAATTCAAGCTTTTGGGAATTCTCTTTACTTAAAGAAGATTTTCTTTCAACTTCTTTAACAAAGTTTTGAAATTCTATAACACTATCTCTAAAAAAGTTTTTTTGGAACAAATTATCACAAGAAATAACACTTAACCCACTTAAAGTTATAGTGCTTAAAGGTAATAAGATTTTTAAAAGTTTTTTGAACTTTTTCATATTTTTATTTTATCAAAAAATAAACACAAACTACTGTTTGTGTTTAAGTGATTTTTCTAAATATTGATATCCCGAAACATAACTGATAATAACAGCTCCAATTAATCCAATTAAAACAACAATTGAAAGTGCTTTTTGAGCTGTTGAATAAAGATTTTCAACATTAGTAGGTATTCCATTTGAACTAAGGAAAATTCCATTTAACAGTAAAGTTACAATAATTAAAATCGAAATATAAAAAGTTTTAATTTTTGCTAATTTAGAAGCTTTAACATCCATTTGTTTACGAGCCATTTGAATTCTTAAACCATCAACAATTAAATCACGAATGACAATTAAAACAACTAAACCAGGATTAAATCAATTAGCTAAAATTAAATAAACAAGAGCTACAATTGTGATTATCTTATCGGCAAGCGGATCTCAAAGTTTTCCATAATCTGAAACTACTTTTCATTTGCGAGCCAGATACCCATCAGCAAAATCAGTTGCAATAGCAAGAGTAAAAAAGACAAACATAATTCAAGAAAGAGAAATGCGATACTTTTGAAATCTATTAAAATCACTATATATTTCGGTTCCAAAAAAGATTAAAAATGCAACCAATAAAAATGCAATTCAAATCCGCACCATTGTTAAAATATTGGGAAAATTTTCTTTGGTGATATTAAATTTCATATTAAGTTTTCATTTCATAAGTTATTTATCTCCGCTCAATTATTTTTCTTTTTTCAAAAGCATAATATTGATTTAAAAAATTTATTTCTTTTTGATATGCTTCATCAGAGATATCTTGTTTGACTTTATTTGCTTGTTCTTTAAAAAAACTTAATTCCTTAGAACATTTTGATACCCATGAATTAGCTTTGATCTCTTTTAAATTATTTAAATTTTTAACAAAGGTAGCAAATTCAGGGTTTGGTAGCACAAACCGTTTGAATTTGTCTAAATTCATTAAATCTTTAAGGTATTCAGCTGGAATAAAATTAATATCTTTCATCTTCATTTTTCCCACACTAACTTCAAAATTGTTTAATTCTTCTTCATTAAGTTCAATTAAACGATTGACACTTATAGTTAATGATTGGGTATAAGCTTTAGCTTCGGCTTTAAATTCTATAAGTAACTTTTTTTCTTTACGAGCGGTAATTTTTTCTGAAATTATTTTATAAAAAATAAATCCAACAATTAAAATAATTAACGCTCCAAAGATAATTCATATATATAAATCAGCCATAAATCTCCTATTTTTGTATTTTTAATCTTCATTTATCTGGTTTTTGCTCGGTAAATTGTTGCATAATTTTTTCTAAATCTTTTTGGCTTAAAGTAGAACGCTGGATTTCGCTGTGTAAATAAGCACTATATTGACGATAGTTAAAAGTAGGTTTTGGAGTAATTTTTTTATAAGTAATTCTCCCACCACCTGATAAAGGTTCATCAATTTCTACTTCAGTCCCATCAACAATATCTTTCATTTCTCGTTTAATTGTTTTTATTTCTTCTTGAGCTTGCTTTAATTCTTCGGCAAGTAATTTTAATTTTTCAATATTGGCTATTTCCATATCTTCCTTGATTTATTTTTACTTATTTATTGATTTTATTTAGCTAAAGGCACAATTTTTAAAGCTACCCCAAGAGCCAGCATTCCAATGTTAATTCCAAAGAAAATCAATGTTGAAAGTGCATCAGAAAGGGTGGTTAAAATTGGAGCAGACATTACTGCTGGATCTTTTTTAAGTTTCATTGCAAAAATAGGGATAATAGTTCCTAAAAACTTTGCAAAAATTACAACTACAAAAAGTGAAATAGAGCTTCCTAAAATAACAAATGTTAGTGCTCATCAACTCGCTTCACTTTTAAAAATTAAAAAGTATAAATAGAGTCTTAAAATATTAAAAGCAAACATTATCAGACCCACAATTGAAGCCACTTTAACTTCTTTTAAAATAGCTTTCCCAGCGTCTTTAAACTCTAAATCTCCTAAAGCAGTGGCCCGAGTTATTGTAGTTGAACTTTGTGAACCAGCATTTCCTGCAGATCCAGAAATAACTGGAATTAGTCCCACAATAATAGCAACTGAAATGTTAATATGTAAGGAATGTACAATAAATTCCTGACTAATATTGGTAAATTTTTCAATTACAAGCTGACTAATAGTTGCTGAAAGCATTAGTACCAATAACCACAAAATACGGGACTTTACAATAGTTTTAACGGTTGTTTTTAAATAACTTTCTTCAGCGGCATCGGGATTAATTCCGCTCATTTTATAAATATCTTCAGTAGCTGCTTCTTGAATAACGTCAATTACATCATCAGAAGTAATCATTCCAATAAGATAATTTTCTCGATTTATAACTGGAAGCGTTGAGCGGTCTTGATCAGCAAAAATTAATGCTGCTTGTTCTTTGGAATCGTAAGTGTAAACCGATCTTGCTGGCGAATAAATATCATCAATAATAACATCTTCATCAGAAAAGACAATTTCCTCAAGCATTATTGAGCCAAGTAACATTCCATTTTGATTAACTACATATAAGTTATGGCTTAATTCCACTTTATTGCGATAATCTCGGCGGATTTTAGCTAGTGCTTTTTTACAAGTTAAAGTGTTAGTTAAAGTTGAAATATCAACTGACATAATACTTCCGACTTGATCATCATCATAAGATAAAATTGCGTTAATTTTATCACGTTTTTCTTGGTCAGTATGATTTAAAATTTTGCGAGTTAAATTGGCTGGAAGATCTTCTAAAATATCGGCTAGCTCGTCAGTTTGAAGCTCTTGTAGGAGCTTCATTCCCCAATCTTCAGTTAAATTATTAACTAGCTGGAATTGTACATCTTCATCTAAATATGAAAAAAGTTCAGCCACATCAGCAGTTTTGAGTGAACGCAACAAAAAGAGCTGATCACTAGGAATTAAACTTTGAGTTGCATATGCAATATCAGCTAAAGTATATTCATCTAAAAAATCACGAATTTTTTTAATACTCTTACTATGAATTAACTCAATTAATTCAAGAAGGATTTTATCTTCAATATCATTTGGTAAATCAAAATTTTTGTTTTCTAACATTGAACCTCCTTTTTAAAAATTGAGCTTTTAATCTTTAATGTATTTAAGAAGTGTTTCTTTAAATTCGCTAATTGGCACTTTAGTCATCAATCCACCCTTAAGAATGCTAATTGCTCCGCTTTCTTCAGAAACAACAATAGTGGTTGCATCAGATTGCTCAGAAATTCCCAGAGCAGCTCGATGACGAGATCCATAAGAATTATCAACACTTTTTTTGGTGATTTTATAAAAAGTAGATGCATAATAAATTTTATTATCTCGAATAATCACCGCTCCATCGTGAATAGGGCTATCTTTATTAAAAATAGCAATAAGTAAGGAACTAGATAAGTTCGCATTTAAAATAATTCCATCAGTACGTAAATTGTCTAAATTTTCATTATTTTCTAAGGTAATTAGAGCTCCAATTTTACGTTTTGATAAATATTCCACAGTGTCTTTAAGTTCATAAATTAAGCGTTCTTGGGATGATTTTCCTAAGCTTAAATATTTATTACGAACAATTTTTTTGGAAATAAAATTGCTAATTCTTGGTCATAAAAGCACTAGTAAAATTGCTATTGCCACTCAAAAAGTTAATAAAACAATTAATAAAATAAAAATCACAAGCATGCTTTATCCAGCAAATTTGCTAATTGCATAAGCTCCTAAAATGAGCAATACAATCACAAAGACAATAATAGCAATGTAAATTAAATTTTTAATAAGTGCTTTTTTTTGATTTTTAGCATCAGCTAAAATTTCTTCTTGAGTTTTTTGCGGAAGCAAATTCCCTTCTAAATCATAAGTTTGCTCAATAATGCGAGCAATTTCGGCTTTACGCAAATTGATAAAATGTTCTGGATCAATTTTAGAATCAGATTTTTTGCGTTGATTTTCCTTACTATTTAATAATTTTTTAATATCCATAATACCTTCTTAAAATCCTTATATTTAAATTTTACTTTATGTAGATAAAAATGTAACTTTTTTGTTGATAAAATAAAAATTGTCTGCAGACAATTTTTATCCTGATGCTATAGTTTATTAATTTCAATGATGCTGTGGGATTTTTTGTCTTTAGCAAGCGAAATAACTTTAAATTGATACTTATTATCTAAAGTATAGGAAGTTTTTTTGTATAACTTTTTATCGCCAGTTTTTAGCAGTAAATATTGCTCTAAAGTCAGTTCTTCTTCAGTTTGATTAAGAAGTGAGACTTCAATATCTAATTGTTTAAAAACATCATACACAAACAGGTCGGAGTTAACTTCCGAAGTTTCCAGTGAAAGTTCATAAATTTGCTCATCATTATCGTGTTCATCGTAAATTTCACCAACAATCTCTTCTAAAATATCTTCAATGGTAATAATTCCCTTAACTTTAGTAGAATTATTGTTTTCCACCACAAATCCCATTTGTGCCCGAGCTTTACGTAGTTTATCTAGTGCCGAAGAGAGCAATGAATTAGCTGAAATATATGGAACACTTTACATATAATTAATAATTTTTCCTCTTTGAAGATGAAAAATATCCTTAAGCATAACCATTCCGATTAATTCACCATTTTTCATAATTGGAAGTCGTGCATAATTAGTTTCTTTAAAGACTAACTTGGCTTTAGCGATGTTGTCTTTATAATCTAAATACGAAACATCTTTAAGCTTAATGTAATGTTGTTGGACTTTTCTTGAGTCTAAATCCAGTGCATTTTTAACCAAAATACTCTCACCAGTTTGTAACACTCCCTCATTTTGAGCTAAATTAATCATGGTTTTAAGTTCATCTTCAGTATGAGTAACTAGCACTTCTTTCCCGATTTTACTAATTGGAAGTGTTATAACTCATAAAATTCAGTACATAATTTCAATAAAAGGAGCAAAGATTTGCAAGTATTTAACCGTGTGATGTTTGGCGATCAATTTAGGGCCAATTTCTCCAAAAATCAGTAAAACTGGAGTTACTGCTGCAATGGAAATGATAGTTGGTATAATGCTATCTTGTGCAAAAAATTGCGATAATAAAAATGAGCTAAGTACCGATGAACCAACATTAACAATATTATTTCCAATTAAAATGGTTCCTAAAATTTGATTAAATTTATTTTTTTGTTTTTGGATTAACAAGGCATTTCGAGCCTTGTTTTCCACTAAAAAGTTAATTTTAGCTACTGAAATAGTAGTGTAAGCAGTTTCGCTTCCACTAAAAATGCTACTAAGTAAAAACAAAATAAATAAAATAACTAAAAAAATGATTATCAAATGTAAAGGCATTATCTAACTCCTTTATAAGTGATAATTTTTTGATGGGAGAAAGGTTCCATAAAGCTCCTTATTTGTTTTCTTGTTTAACATATTCGGTAAAACTAACAATTTCACCATTGTATTGCAATCCAGCTATTCCAAGTTGTCCATTACGGTTTTTAGCAACCGAAAGTAAAGTATTATAACTCATATCTTCTTGCTTACTATCAGCGTTTCGGCTTAAAAAGATTACAATATCAGCATCTTGTTCAATTGAACCAGATTCTCTAAGATCGTGAAGTTGAGGTTTTTTATCTTCGCGAGTTTCAACACTCCGAGAAAGTTGTGATAATGCCATAATTGGAATTTTCAATTCCAGTGCTAAAGTTTTTAAATTCCGAGAAATAATCGAGACTTCTTGCTGGCGGTTTCCGCGTCCATTTGGTGGTCCGCTAATAAGTTGTAAATAATCAATAATAATTAAATCTAGTTGATAATTTAAATTTTTATTTAGCAATCTTAATTTTCAAGTAATATCATCAATGCTACTAGTTGGAACATCATCAAAATATACATTCATTTTATCAAAACTTAATGAAAACGAATCAAGTTTTTGTTTTTCGTAAGAATTTAATTTTTTAGGATCTTGAATTTTATTTAATGAGACTTCTGAGTGAGTTGACAAAAAACGTGATGTTAGCTCACTGGCAGGCATTTCTAGTGAAATAAAAGCAACATTTCGAACTCTTGGAGTTTCCTCATTTAAAGAATTAATTACTGCAGAATTTGTGCTTAAAAGATTTTCTAAAGTAATGTTTCGAGCAATATTAAGTGCAAAGGCAGTTTTTCCAATTCCTGGACGAGCTGCTAAAATAATAAATTGTCCTGGTTTAAAGCCATTAACATATTTGTCAATAGCTTCAAATTTGGTTTTAATTGAAAACTCATCGCTTTCTCCAATAATGCGTTCATTAATTGATTGAATTAATTCGCTTGAAGTTTCGCGAATATGCTTAAAACTACTGCTATGAATTGAGTTTTGTGAGTTATCAGAAAGAAATTGCTGAATGTTTTGGTAAGCTTCTTTTCATTCAAAATGATCTTGTGGATTTTGGATTTTTTTAAGTTCATAAGTATAATAAGCTTCTAAATTACGCATTTTGGTGAGGTCAATTAATTTTTCAATGTTAGTTAAAAAATGCGTCTCATTAATAATTTTTGTGGATATTAGTGAAATTAAAACTGAATTAACTAAGCTAAAAGCATTATTGTTTTGGATTTTTTCTAAATTTTCAATTAAATTAGCAAAATCAAAAAATGGAAAGACACTCCCTATTTTGCTTTTTAAAAATAAAATATAGCGAAAAACTTGTTTATTTTCGGGGATAAAAAAGTCACTTTCGCTTAAGTATTGAGCTCCACGCTGTTGCATTTCTTCATCAGCAATCATTGATGAAAGAACGTTTTTTTCCACTTCATCATCTTGAAATAGAGTTTGTGGATTTAAAAACGGTTCAATAAGCGTAAGATAGTTTTTTTCGGAATTATTATTTTGAAACATTTATTGTAATTTCCAATCTAATGAGTGCATTAATATCTTTATATAAATTTGCAGTCACTTCATGACTTCCCTCAGAGACAAAATGAATTTTTTCCAATGCATGTTTTGGAAGAGTATATCCAAGTTTTTTTAATTCTTCGTGGACTTCTTTAGTTGAAACGCTCTTGTGAACGTTTAAATTGTGGTTTTTATCCACAGTTGCTTTAAGTACAAATTTTAGAGTAAGATTTTCTAAAGCTTCCTTTAACTTTAAAAATTCAGAACGTTTTTGGTGTTCATCAGCTGAAAGCTGTTGCAATTTACGCTCTAAAGTTTTAGCGGTTTTTTCATTATATGGTAAAGCAAATCCATTTTTAACTAAAAAATTACTTCCATACCCATTTGAGACTTCAACAATGGTATTTGCTTTTCCTTCTTTACAATCTTTAAGTAAAATTACTTTCATTTTTCTTTGCTCCTGTCATTATAATTGCGTGTTTAATGTTATCAACAAAAACATTTAAGTCTTCTTGCGAAAGGGCTGCCGCAGAGTTAAAATGTCCCCCTCCGCCTACAGATTCACAAATAATTTGAACATTAGTATTAATTCCTCGAGCACTAAGTTTGTATTTAGCTTTTTCTTTTGAGCCTTTTAACTTAGCTACTACAAAGGAAGCAACTCGTCCTTTAATTTTTAAAATCTCATCAGCTGCAATTGAAATAGTATCATTTGAAGCTTCAATATTTGAATAAGCAAGGAAAAAACCTTCTTTAACTTCAGTGAGATTTTTTAAAATTAAATCTACAGTTTTACGAGTTTCATTATCAATTTTTAAAATTTCTCCAGCTATTGAGCCTTTGGCTCCTTTAGCTTCTAAATATCCAGCAGCTGCAAAAGCCCGTTGGGATACTGATTTAGAGAATTGATTAGTATCTAAATAAATTCCATTTAGCAATAATTGTGCAGTCACTGGGTCAATGATGACTTTATTTTCAATAAAGGAAATAATTTCAGTAACAATTTCTGAAGCTGATGAAGCACCTGTATCAATGTAAATATTAGTCACAGGACAATAATCAATACTTTTTCCAATTCGGTGGTGATCCAAAACAAATACATTATTGCGATCGGTGTTTTTTAGTGCGTCAGGATTATCAGTTCTTTGAACATCCGAATTATCCACTAATACCACTAAAGTATTTTCGTTGGTCATTTTAGTTAAAGTTTCCATATTTGAAACTAAAAAAGAACCATCAAAAACATTTTTCATCTCCGACATCATCATTTTGGTGGTGTGATCAAAGCTATAATTCCCAATATAAGCTTCTTTGCCAAATCCTTTAGCAATTTGGTAAATTCCATAAGCAGCTCCAATAGCGTCTAAATCAACCATTTTATGCCCATAAACAATTACTTTGTCAATTTGTGGATTTTTTAGTTTACTTTGTAATTCTAAAGCAATATTTTTAATTTTGGTCCGACTATTATCAGCGACAATTTCGGATTTTGAACCATAATAAATTGGATTTTGAGTATTTGAAAAAATTGCAACCTGATCTCCACCACGATTTTGAGCTTGTAAAAGGGCTTTTTTTGCTTCTTCAATTTGTTTTTGAAATGAACTTCAACCGCTAGCAAATCCAATTGATAATGAAAGTTTGTTTAACCCTTCAATTTCTTTTTGATTGATTTTCATAAATAAATCAAATTGATCTTCTTTAAGTTCATATAAAGTTTTTTCATTAGTAAGAATAACAAATTTACCATTAGTATATTGGCGATAAATAATGTTATATTTTTTAACATATTCTTCGATAGTATCAATAACAGCTTTATTAAGTCTAAAAAATTGTTCTTCAGAAAGAATTGATTGATACAGTTGAAAGTTATCAATTTCAATTTCTCCAATAACTGGTTTTTGTTCTCAAGCTTGGGTCTTAAATAAGTTTTCAGTAGAAATATCTCTAATAACAATAGTATTGGAAATAGGCCAAAATTGAGCTTCATAAATATGATCATTCTCAGAAAATTCGATTTTATTTTCATTTAAATCTATTTTCTTTTTATCACTAAAAAACTTAGCAAAAAAATCATCAACACTTCAACCGATAAAATTATTTTTAAACTTTGATTTTAAAAATGAGCTACTCCAAATAATTTCTTGCCCTGAATCATAAATAATAATTCCGATATTATTATTAGACATAATATCTTCAACAAACGAGTTAAACGATTTTTTGATTAGTTCTCTAGATTTAACAAATTTTGAGAGAACAAAATATAATAAAGTTGCCTCAACAGCTAGTGAAGATACAACTCCAAGTGATAACCATCCCAAAATGTATGCATTCCCAAGATTAAAAATAATTGCAATTAAAAGTGCTACAAAAGAGATAGCAAATATTACAAAAATAATACTAATTCCGATAACTCTATTTTTGTTTCTCAAAATAACCTCTCTTGTTTAAATTTAAATAAATTAATTTATTTAAATTATACAAAATTTGGACTTTTATCATTGATTTTTCAACAGATTAACATTTTATATATTTTGATAACAAAATAAAAATAGGTTTGTGAACCTATTTTTATGCATTAATTATTAGTTTGTAGTACTTGCTGTATTTGTAGAGCTTGTAGCTGGAGTTTCACTAGAAGGAGTTGATACACTACCTTTTGCTTGTGAAATGTTTAAAATAAATAATTTAAGTTCTTTGCTAATTGCAGTTGCAAGATTAATACGTTTTGAACCAGCTGTATCTCCTGATTTTGCATCGCTACCAAGTACTTCTTTTGCTTTATCTTCTTTTTGTTTTTCAGTTACTGTTGAATCTGCTGAATTATCTTCTTTTAGACCAAATAAGATAAGAAGTGTTTTTTGTGTAGCAGTAGCTGTGGTATAGAATACTCTAGAACCTTGGTTATTTCCTTGAATGTTTGTATCGAAATTATTAACAGCGGTAAGTTCTTTAAGTTCTTTAGCTTTGAGTTTGTAAAGATCTAATTTATTCTCATAAACTCTCTTAAGAGCACCTTCAAACGCAATTTTAGCTAAAGAATATACTCCGTTATAGTGTTCAAGGGTTTTTCTGTAAATTCTTGAAGAATTTTTAGAATTTGCTTGTTTAATTAATGTGTCTAATTTTTTAGCTTCTTGATAGAAGTTAATAATTAATCTTATATCCTTAGTTAAATCAGCTTCTGAATATGAATGTTTGTCGATATTATTTGTAGTATCAGCGTCATGATCTGGATGCAAGAATTCTTTGTTAACAGCAAATAATTGAGCAGAAAGAACATCTAAATTATCTACTACATAACTATTATCATTTAATTCTTTTTCTTTAGCGGCTAAATCAGATTTTTGAGCATCAACTAATGAACTTGATTTAAAGTCATCTAAATGAGCTTCAAACGCTTTTAGGAATAAAATAAATTTAGATAATTCTTCTATTCTAATGTAGTTTTTAGAATCTACGCCATTATCGTTAGGTAATGATACAATAAAGTAATCTCTCATCAAGTTTGTAAAATTGAAACTATCTTCTTTAATTTTGTCTAATAGTGCTTTTGAAGCATCTAAAACAGCTTTTTCTTCTTTGAAAGTATCATTGGTTAAATGATTAGAATTACTTGATAATAAGTTAGTGTATTCTGTAGTGTATTTTTCGATAAGACTTTTAATGTTTGCACTGGTATCTTTAAATCTGGTATCTGTTGTTTCTTTTTCAAGGAATGATTCAACTACGTATGAATTAATTTTATTCATTGCATCTTTGAATTTTTTCTCTAATTCAAGATATGTAGCAAGTTTATTATCTGAATATTGTTTTAAACTGTATTCTACTTTTTCTTTAGGTTTTGGAACTTTTGGTAATGATGGTTGAAGTTTTGCTGCTTCTGAAGCGTCTAAATAATCTAAGAAGTTAGCAACGTCTCTTAAATCACCTTGATAAGCTGAACCATTTTCTGGATCATATTCTTTACCTAAAAATGCTTCTACAGAATATTTAGCTTTATCTCCTTCTGGACCACCTGGGAAAGTGTCAGGTCTAGTAAGCATTGCATATACTTTGTTTTTAATAGATGTAAGGAATTGCTCTTTGTTAGTAGGTCTAAATCCCTTAAGATAGTTTTTAAGTTGTTCAATATGGTTGTGTTCTTCTTCTGAAACAGGTGTATTTGCATAAGCTTCTTCAACAGAAGCGAGTCTGCTTTGAAGTGCAGTTAATTTTCTATATTGTAAGTATCTGTCCCGAAGTTGAGCATCTGTATCAGCAAAAGTGGTGTTTTCTTCATCGATAACTTTAGTTTTATCATCTGAAGTATCCCCACCTAATGCATTGAATTCTTTAAATGTATTTTTTACAAAATCAAAGTGAGCATCATAAACATCTTTTGCAGGATTTGAAGTTGGTTTAGCATTTGATTTTGTAGCATTTTCATCTGTCATATCAACAAAGAATAATTCTTTTGCTCTGTCTTTGGTTTCGTTGTAAAGTTTTTGTAATGCTTCTGGAGTTACAAGTTCTGAATGATTTTTTTCTTCAAGTCAGTTGTATGCTACAAGTCCTCTGAGTCTTCCAAATACTTCTTTAAATTGAGGTCATCTTGATGCAAATAAATCAACATTTGCTTCGTAGTAGTGTTTTTGTTTAGTTAAACTTGATGCATCTTCTTTGGCTTCCTTAGCACCTTTTATAAAATTGTCAACTTCTGTTTGTTTATTTACATTTTCAGCTTGTAAAAATTCCATGAATTTAAGATAGTATTGTAAATCTGAATTAAATAAAGTTACATTATCTTTATATAAAGGGTCTTTAGATTTGTCAAATGATTCTCAAAATTCTTTTTCTTTTTGGTTTGCTTCCTTGTAATCGATTGTTGATCCCTCTTTAGCTGTAACACCTCTTCATGCTGGGATGTAAACTTGAGCAACTCTAAGTCATTTTTGCATTAACTTAGCAGTATTTTTTTGTTCATCTGTCATGTCTGTTGTGCTAAAAGCAGTTATTTTTTTATCTACGTAATCAATTACTTTTTCAAGCTGATCAATGTATTTTGCAATAACATATTCTTTAACTTTTTTAACATGTTCAGGATCTAAATTGTAATCTTTAAATAGTTGAATTTGTTCTTTTTCAATTTGTTCTTTTTCAATTTGTTCTTTTTCAATTTGTTCACTTACTTGTCCTGGTTTAAATAAATCATTAAGAATTTTTTCTCATTTATCTACCAATCCTTGCTCATTTAGTCCCATTGAAACAAATTCATGCTCTCATAACCCTTTAGCAAATTGTTCTATTTTATTTGACTCTTTACCAAAAGCTCTTATTACAAAAGGTAATAAACCTCTAAATTCTGGTTTTTCAGTGAATTTTTTCTCTTCAAATTTTTTCAATACTTCTGTTTGTTTTGTTTTTAATGCAGTTAAATCAAAAGTTTTATTAGTTTGTTGTCCATTACTGCTAGAATTTGAAGCTGTATCTGCTTTAATAGTTAAATTAACTAGCATTGAATTTAAATTAGTAGCTGCTGCTTTATATCCAGATTCAAGTTCTAAAAATTTATCTAAGTTATATTTTTTAACATCATATAAATTATTAATTTCGAATTTTCAATGAGCTGTAGCTGGATTGTCTTTATCTGTAACTTTTTGTTCTAATAAAAATATTAAGAAATCACTAAGAGTTTCTACATCTTTATTAAATTGTTCTTCAGTATATCATTTATTTTCATCAAAGGTTTTGCTAATTTGGAAGAGATTTTTGTAAAATTTATCTTTTAATGTTTCACGGAAATTTTCAAAATTAGTTGGTGCACCATTTGGTTGTGTAGTAGTTCCATATACTTCTTTTATTAATTCGTCATCTTTTTCGAATTTTAAAGGTTCTCAAGGAATAAGGAAATTTAAAATTTGTGTTTGAGCAACCCTAATTAAGTTTTTATATCTATCTGCTCCGTCTTTTTGCTCGTTTGTAGCAGGAACTTTTTGGTCAGCTTCACGAAGTTTATCAATATCACCTTGAATTGTTTGTACAAGTTTGTTTGCTCCATCTTCAGGACTTAGAACTTTAAGGATCGCATATTTAACTTGTTCTTCAGGTGTAAGATCACTTTGTCCAAATTGTTCTAGAATTTTTTGTAATTTTTCTTTTTTATCTTGTTCTTTACTTTGTAAAGTATCGATTTGATCTAAAATAGATTCAAGTTCAGAATTGTATTTATCACGAAATTCTTTATTTCTTACTCAGTATGTATTTTCTCTAATTTCTTTAACTTTGTCTTTAAAAGCTTGAACATAAGTATTTAAATCTTTATCAGATAGTCCGTTTTTGGTATTATCATTTAAGAATGCAACTGCTTTAAGAGTTAATAATCTGTTAAGGGAATCTTTGTATTTAGAGTATAATGAATCAAACATATCAACTTGGTGGTCATGATAATCACCTAAAGATTTAACTTCAAAACTATCTGAGTAATTTTCAGCTTCAAATCTTTTTTGTAAAAATTCCAAGTATTCTTGTAAATTTTTTAAATCTTCAGTAAATTGACTATTTGTGTATTGAGGAGCTTTTTCAACATATTCTGATAAATCACTAAATTCTTTGACTCTAGCAGCAACATCAGTATTTGCTTCTAATTTCATTTCAGATTTAAATAAATCAACACTTGATTCTTGCGATGATGTAAGAGGAACTGAGTACTCAGGATTTAGTTTAAATCCTCTAATGGTATAAATTCTTTGTTCACTTAAAGTTGATGTTTTAATGTCTTTGAGTTTAAATTTAACAACTGTGTATCCATTAAAGTTTTCATATGATGTTTCTACTACTTGATATTTTTGGTTATTAAATCCATGGAAAATAACATCACGATCACTTTTTACGTATGTTGAATATACATTGTCAATATTGGTTTTAACTCGAGCATTATCATTAGTTGATTCTTTATCGTATACAGAAACTTGAACTAAAGATGCAACTGCATCAACAATAGCCTTATTCTCAGCTGGTGTTCTTTCGTTTGAACACGATAAAGTAGCTAAAGGAATTATTGATGTAGCTGAAGCACCTATAATTAATTTATTTTTAAGACTCATTTTTCTCCTAATATAGTTTTAAGACAAAATATTGTGCGAACACAATTTTGTCATTTTGTGATTTTAGTATAAAAAAATTATATAAGTTTTTTTAAAAACAATAGCAAACTTAACGATATATTTTTAAGATTTTTTATTGCGATTTTTGTGCTAAAAAGATATATTAAGTACAATAAGTACTCATTTTTTGCATTAATTAGATTTTTTGGAGGCTTGAAAAACTTATACCCAAGCATTTTTTAATGTGGAAATGTTGCAGAAAATTAATATCTTTGTACTGTAAATATGCAGAAATTATGCACAAAAGTTTAAAAACAAAAAGCCCTAAATTGGGCTTGATGTTAAATCTCTGCTGATCCTCCACCAGGACGACTAGGGATAATTGAAGAAGCGTCATCTTTTTTAGCTCATAAATCTTCTAGTAAATATTTTCCATATAATTTATTTAATAAAATAATTTCTTCTTGCTTAAGATTTTGAGTTTCAATTGCATATTTTAAATAAGTTAAAACTGCTTTTTCTTCACTATTATCAGCTAAAGTTGGATAAAGTTTTTTTAATGCATAATTAATGATTTCTTTTCCACCACCTAAAGCAGTAGGATTTTGAATAAACGCTTTAATTGATTTTGCATTAACTAAAATTAGTCCTTTTGAAAGAATGAATTTTTTAGCTTCAGTTAATTTGCTTTTAAAAACTAAATTACGAGAATTTGTCTTAGCAAAATCTTCTACTTGAGACCTTAAGTTTCCAGGGTATCTAGTTTTATTATTTAAAATAACTTGATTGGTTTTTTGAGTTCATTTTTTAACTAATTCAGCTAATTTTACTTGCTCATTAGATGCACTTCCGAGTTTTCTAATGATCGAGTTTTCTTCATTTAAGTAATTAGATAAATCCATTTTACTATCAGTAAGTAATGCGTTGGCATCATCTTTATTTTCGTCAATATAATTTTGAAGTTCTTCTAAGGCTTTGGCTTTATTTTCGGCAGTAGCTTTTTGATAAGTACTAATTTTATTTGATAATTCTGAAAGCAATTGCAATTTGACAACCATTGAATTAACAAAATTTCTAACTTGTTCTGGAGAGAATTTATCATTAACTAAGGTTCCGCTATTAATTAAAAATTTTCCGTAGTTTTCATAATCCTCAAAACTAAATAGTGAATTATAAAGTTTTGATTTTTTGATTTGACTATCAATTTTGCTAACTAATTCGTCATTAAGCATAATTGTTTGAGTTTGTTGCGAAGAACCTTGGTTTTCACTATTTGTGCTAGAATTTGTTTCTTGAACTTCAGAAATTCCTTCAGTAGTGTTTAACTGTGCTTTTTCTTGGTTAATTAATGGTGAATTCCCATTTGTATTACTTGCAATAATTTTAGCTTGTGATGAAGAAATAATTGCAATTGCTGCAATAGATCCAATCGAAGCAAGTAATCCCGAAAATGCAAAAAAATGCTTGATTTTCATATAAATTTCCTTTTTTTATCATTTTTATGTTCTGTATTAGTGTTATAATTTTAACATATTTAACAAAGACTAATAGTGTGGAGAATCAATATGAAAAAAGTTAATTTTTTAGATAAAGAATATGCTCTTCTTGGAACAGAAGTGCAACTTGGAGATACAGTAACTGTTAAAGGAGTACTTCCAGGTACTTTTGAAACAAAAGAGTTTCAAAATGATGGAAAATATACCGTTTTAACCCTTTACCCATCAGTAGGCGGAAGAGTATGTGATAGACATGTTACTCAAACTGAAAGTATCGCACCTGAATACCCAAATGTAAATTTTGTAGGGCTTTCACAAGATTTACCAACTGCTTTAGCAGGATATGTAGACTCACATCAAATCAAACACGTAAAACTAATGAGTGATTACAAACACAGAGAAGTGGCTCAATCACTTGGATTATTAATGGATGAAGTGTTTTTAAACGCTAGAGCAGCATTAGTTTTAGATAAAGATTATAAAGTTGTTTACAAACAAGTAAATGATGTAGTGCATGAACTTATTGACTTTGATGCTTTAAAAGAGTTTTTAAATAAATTATAAAAATTAAAAAATGCCGCAAGGCATTTTATTTTTTTGCTTTTGGATATTTATTAACTTTAACAACTTTAATTTTAGGTAAATGTAAAACTAAAGTAAATTCACCTTTTAAAGCATTATCTGCTAGCAGATTTTTTAAAACTTCATTTGCACTTCCAAAATATCATTTTTCATAAATTTTAGTAAGTTCTTTTACTAGACAAATTTGCTCATTTCCTTGAAAAACTTTGTTTATATCTTCTAAGGAAGCTTGTAATTTATGTGGAGAAACATAAAAAATATAAGTTCCTAAAGTAAGCGAAGTTAATTGATTAATTCGTTGAGAACTTTTATCTTTTAAAAAACCTAAAAAAGTAAAAGTATTTGAAAAATTAGCTCCTATAAACGCACTAATGGCTGCATTAACTCCAGGAATAATTTCAAAATCAATCTGTTGTTCTTTACATAACTTAATAACTTCAAAGCCTGGATCGCTAATAACAGGCATTCCAGCATCGCTAACTAGCGAAACATTTTTTCCAGATTTTAGTAACTCAATAATTCCTTTAGCACTGTTTTTTTCAGTGAAATTATTATATGTAATGAGTTTTTTACCTTTAATTTCAAAATGATCAAGTAACTTAGCAGTTACTCGAGTATCTTCACAAGCAATTACGTCACTGTTTTTTAAAATTCTTAAAGCTCTTAAAGTGATATCTTCTAAATTTCCAATTGGAGTTCCGACAATATAAAGTTTATTCATATAATTCCATTAAATTAATTAATAATTTTTCTTTAACTAAATTAAAATTTCTTGAAGACTGTGTTGCTTTAGAAAAAGTATCTAAAAATGTAATTGCATTAATTAGCTTTGGTTTTTGGTTTTTTAATTCTTTACTTAAAGATAAAACACTAATACCTAAGTTAAATTCAAATTTAACTTTTTTATAAGTAGCACTAAAAATAAAAATCATTCCACTAACAAGTAATTTGTTAATTAATGGCGTTTCTTCTTGAAGAAATTTAGTTAAATAAGCATAAAGTAAATGCTTATTTTTTATCGAATCGCTTAAAACTTTAATTAAGTTAATTATTTTTTTAAAATTCTCAGATTGCATAAACTCTGCAATGAGTTTTTCATCATTAAAAATATGTCCTAGTAATTCACTTTTTTCATTAAAAAGATTTTGTTTTTTCAGTTTGTTAAATAAAATTTGTGTATTTGGCTCTTTAAGAGAAATTAAATAACTTCGAGAAACAATTGTATCTAAAAGTGCATGCAATTTAGTTGTTGTTAAAATAATGGTGATGTTAGATGAAGGTTCTTCAATTGATTTTAAAATTGAATTAAGTCCTTGAACAGATGCATTTTCAATGTTTTTGATAATCACAAAAATCCGCTGATTAGGAAAATTAAAAAGTTGAGATTTAATAAAAACTTCTTCAAGCTCTTCTTTTTTAATTTTTTCATCACCATTATCAATGAGTAAAACATTAGGGAAATCAGTATAAGAAATAAAGTGTTTTTTTACATTATTGAAAATACAAAAAATATCTCGTAAATCATTTTCGATGACATTTAAATTTGAACTAAAAAGTAAATACAAATGTGATAATTTGTTATTTATTTTAATATCTTGAAAAAATTTAATTTGTTCATTAGTGAGCATGTTTGCTTAAAAAGTCCTTAAATTGTGGATGTTCCATTAATTTATTAATCACTTGATCAAAAACTTCCTCTTCACTAAGAGAAGCATCAATAATTAAATAGCGACTTGGATTTTCCTTGATTAAGGTTCAATATCCATTATAAACACTTTCATGAAAAGTTGCTTTTTCTTGTTCCATCCGATCTTCAACTAATCTAGTGCTATTACGACGAATTTTTGCTTGTTGTGGAGTAAGGTTAAAAAAGATAGTAATATCTGGATAAGCTTTATCAATAACTAATTCAGTTAAAGCTTTTACATAATCATACCCTAAGCTTCGAGCAAATCCTTGATATGCATAAAAACTATCAATATAACGATCACAAAGAACTAATTTGCCACTTTGAAGTGCTGGTCAAATGACTTTTTCAAGGTGAATTCTACGACTAGTAGAATAAAGCATTGCTTCAGCTACTGCTGAAAGATCTGAAGATGAATCTAAAATAATTTCTCGAATTTTTTCTGCTTCAGCAAGCCCTTGACCGCCTGGTTCACGAGTTAGCACAATATTGCTTAAATTGAATTTGGTTTGTAAAAATTGCATTAATTTGTTGATAATTGTGGTTTTTCCGCTTCCGTCTAATCCTTCAAAAGTGATAAACATTTTTTCTCCTCCCTTTATTTTTGTCTATGCATTAACGAAAATTTTAATGTTGTTTCATCAATATAATCCATTGAAGCACCAATTGGAACTCCGATAGCTAATTGCGAAACATTAATCCCCATTTTTGTTAATTCTTTTTTAATTAAAACGTTGGTCATTTCTCCATGTAAAGTTGGTGAAATTCCTAAAATAACTTCATCAAAAGTTTTTGCATACTCTTTTAATGAATTAATTTCAAAAAGTGTTTTATCTACATCTGATTCTTTTTTTAACAAACTTTTAAATGTATAATATTTTCCTTTGTAAAAACCAGCATTTTCTATTTTATCAATGACAGTAAAATTTTCGACAATAAGTAGCTGGTTATCTCGTTGCGAATTATCGCAATATTTGCAATAATCAATTTCACTTGGAGATTGGCATAAGTTGCAAAAATGAACTTTTTCTTTTAGTCTTTTGAAGGAATTAGCAAGTAATCCTACTTCACTTTCAGTATGTTCAAGCACTCATAAAACAATTTTTTCAGCTTGTTTTTTTGAAACATTTGGAAGTTTTCTAATTTCTTCAATAAATTTTTGAATTGAATCTGAAAAAAACATTAAAATGGCATTCCACCAGGCATTTGTGGAGTGATTTTTTCAAGTTCGTCTTTGATTAAATCAATTATTTCATTTATTGCAATTACAATTAAATCCTCAAGAATATCTTTATCTTCTGGGTCAATTAATGCTTCATCTACATTAACTGAAACAAGAGTAAAGTCTCCTTTCATTTTGACAGTAATTCCTTGTTTTTCGACAGTAAAAACTTTTTCATCAAGTTCTTTTTGTTTTGCTTCCATTTGAGATTGCATTTTTTTAAGTTGTTTTAACATTTCGTTATTCATTTTTTCCTCTTTTCATTAGATTAACTGCTCCACCAAAAATTGATTTAATTTTATTTTCGGTGCTTTGATCTTTAAATCGATTTTCTAAATAAGTTAGCTGTTCAATTGCTTTTAAATCTTCAGGAATACTTCCGCTGGTAAATTGATTTTTAAATAAATTAAAGGCTCTTTTTCGCTGTTGTTTTGAGCTTAAAAAGATATGTTTGTATCCTGAGAAAATACTATTAATATATTTTTGAAAATCTTCAGTGTTTCTGATTTGATAAATTTTATTTAAAATCGAATCATCATCTGAAGTAAGTAAAATATAAGTATTTGTAGAAGCAAGGATTTTTGTTGGTTCTAACAATTTCATTTTCTCATATTTTACTTTTTCAGAAGGGGAAATTATTTTTTCTGATAAATTTTTATTATCATTAAAACTATTTTTAGTGTTGGGTTGAATTCCTTGTTGAATTATATGCAATAAATTGGCAATTTCTTGATCATTTCATTTATCTTCATAAGTTTCTATTGCACTAATTTTCTGAGTAAAATTTTCACTAAAATCAATAACTTTTGTTTCGCTATCAATTTCATCAAATGTTTTCTTTAAACCAAAATCATCTTGATTTTGAAATTCTAATTCAGATTTTTTATTTAAATTTGGAACTTCTACTTCATTATTTTGCTGTTTCTCTTCAAAATCAAAATTTTGAGTACTAAAATTTAAATCTTCTTGAATTATGTTTTGAGATTTTGAAAGTTTGCTTAAATCTCCTCAATCATGAACTTCATCAGGTAATTCTTCATCTTTTTGTTCAATAACTATATTTTGTTGAATTTCTGGTGTTTTATCTTGAATTTTTGAAACTACTATTTCTTTTTTTAAAGGGTTTTCTTTTGAACACATTTTTAAAAGAAATACTTCAAGCAATTCAAAAGGATGCTCTGAACGAGAAATTTTAATTAACACTTCATTAAGTTCCTCTAAAAAACCAAGTGCAAAAGCTTTGTTAATTTTTAATAAATTTATTTCTTCAATTCCAATTCATTCTATAAAATCAAGCGACTTAGTTAAATGATAAATCAATCACTCTTTAATGATGTTAAGCAAACTAATAACTAGTTGATTTGGATCTGAACCTAAAGTTTTGAGTTGATAAAATAATTTTAATGTTTCTTTTACCTTTCCAAGATAAAGTAAATTAATCAAATCAATAATTAAATCATTTGAAGCAATTCCAAAATTAGTGCTTAAATTTTCAACACTAATACTTCCACCTCCAAATGAAGCACTTTGGTCAGCAATTGAAAGAGCATCACGCATTGCTCCTGAAGATAATCGAGCAATTAATTTAACTGCTTCAGGAGTAAAATTAATTTGTTCTTTAGTTAAAATTTTAACTAAATGTTCATAAATTTGTTCATTGGTTAGTTTTGAAAAGTTGAATCGTTGTAATCTAGAAATAATGGTTAATGGAATTTTTTGATGATCAGTAGTGGCAAAGATAAAAATAGCATGAGCAGGAGGTTCTTCTAAAGTTTTAAGTAAGGCATTAAAGGCACTTTTAGTGAGCATATGGACCTCATCAATAATATAAATTTTAAAACGTGAATGAATTGGGGATTGCTCAATTTTTTCCTTTAAATCTCTAATTTCATTAACGCCATTATTTGAGGCTGCATCCATTTCGATAATATCCAGAGATTTTCCGATTTTATCCTTACAATTTTGGCATGCAATAGTCGGATCTTCTCCATGCATGCAATTTAAAACATTTGCAAAGATATTTGCAAGTGATGTTTTTCCTGAACCTTTTGGGCCGCTAAATAAATATGCGTGTCCTATTTTTCTAGTTAAAATTATATTTTTTAATGTATTAATAATATGTTGTTGGCCAACAACTTGGTCAAATGATGTTGGTCGATACTTTCGATATAATGCCTTGTAACTCATTCAAACCCCTTTTGTGTATTAATTATATTTTAATTCGCTTTTTTAATTTATGGATTTTTAAAAATTTCACAATAAATATGAAAAATTTTCAAAGAAAAACCTCTTTAGAAGAGGTTATAGCTTTTTCATTAAACATTACTCAACAATTGTAGCTTCATCTTCGCTTTGAGCATTTGGTTGTTCTTGGGTTGCTTGCTGTTGAGCAGAGTAATTTGCAAAGTTTTTCATGACATTTTCCATTTGATCAAGTTTTTCTTTAAGTGCTGGAATGTCTTTTTTATCCATTAGTTCTTTTAATTCGTTGATTAGTTTTTCTGATTCTTCTTTAGCTTTAGGATCTAGTTTATCTCCTTGTTCAGCAGTTGCTTTTTCTACTTGAGAAATTAAAGTTTCTGCACGAACAATGGTTTCAGCTTCTTCTTTACGTTTAGCGTCTGCTTCTTTGTTTTCTTCAGCTTCACGAATCATTCTTTGAATTTCTTCTTCACTAAGTTTTGAAGAATTTTCAATAGTAATGGTGTTTGCTTTATTAGTTTTTAAATCTTTAGCTGTTACAGTGGTAATTCCATTAACATCAATAGTAAAGCTTACTTCGATTTGAGGAACTCCCCGAGGAGCTGGCTCAATTCCTCCTAAGTTAAATTGACCTAATGATTTATTATCACTAGCCATTTCTCTTTCTCCTTGAACTACTCTAATGGTAACTTCGCTTTGGTTATCAGCAGCAGTAGAGAAAATTTGTGATTTGGTTACTGGAATTGTAGTGTTACGAGCAATTAAAGGAGTTGAAATTCCACCCATTGTTTCAATTCCTAAAGTAAGTGGAGTTACATCCAATAAAAGCACATCATCAATATCTCCAGCAAGCACTCCCCCTTGAATTGCTGCTCCAATCGAAACTACTTCATCAGGATTAATTGAACGGTTTGGTTCTTTTCCTAAAGTTCTTTTAACTAATTCTTGAACTGCTGGCATACGAGTACTTCCCCCAACAAGTAATACTTCATGTAAATCAGCAGCAGTTACTTTAGCTTCTCTTAACGCATCTTCAATTGGTTTTCTGGTTCGATCAAGTAAATGCGAGGTCATTGATTCAAATTCACTACGTTTAAGTTCTAATTCAACGTTAACTGGTCCATCTGCAGTTACTGCTAAAAATGGTAAATTAATTGAAGCAACCGATTGAGCTGAAAGGTCAATTTTAGCTTTTTCGGCAGTTTCTTTTAAACGAGCCATAGCCATTTTATCTGATTTAGCGTCAAATTTGTATTTTGTTTTAATTTCTTTAATCATTCATTCGACAATAGCGTGATCTCAATCATCTCCCCCAAGATGGTTATCTCCACTAGTTGAAAGCACCTCAAAAGTTCCATTTTCAAGCTCAAGCACTGAAACGTCAAAAGTTCCTCCACCAAGGTCATACACAAGTACTTTCATTGCTTTATTAGTTTTTTCAAGTCCAAAAGCAAGCGCTGCAGCTGTAGGTTCATTAATAATTCTTAAAACATCAAGTCCAGCAATTTTTCCTGCGATTTTTGTAGCTTCACGTTGAGCATTATCAAAATATGCAGGAACAGTAATAACTGCTTTTGAAACTTTAGTCCCTAATTTTGCTTCAGCATATTCTTTCATGTAAGAAAGAATCATTGCTGAAACTTCTTCAGGTTTGTAATCTTTATTATTTGCATGTACAGTTTTTGTTGTTCCCATTAATCTTTTAATAGAAACAATGGTGTTTGGATTTGTTTCTACTTGTCTTTTAGCTGCATCTCCAACAATAATTTCACTATTTTTAAATGCAACTACTGATGGAGTTGTTCTTTTTCCATTTGGGTTTTCAAGTACAACTGGTTGTTTGTTTTCAATAACTGAAACAACTGAGTTTGTTGTTCCAAGATCAATTCCTAATACGATTTCTTTGGCCATATTTATCTCCTTAAATATAATCTTTTATACGATTTAATTATAACATAAAATTTAGCAGTCAAAGCTTTTAATTGCTAAATTTTATAAATTTTTATTTATTTTTACTTGGGCTGGAACAACTGCTCGCTCCCCTAATTTAAATCCTAAGCGAACTACGCCTGTGATTTCTTCGTGCTGTTTTTGTGGGTCTGTGTCAAAATCAATTACTTCTTGCTCATGTGCATCAAATAAACTTCCCACCTGTGGTTCAATAATTTTAATTCCGCTAATATTTAATGCATCTTCAAGTTGTTTAAGAACTAATGAAAAGCCATAACAATAATTTTGCACTTGATCATTTGCGGAATTTTGACCTGATTTAACTGCTAAAATTAAGTTATTATAAGGTATTGCAAATTCTTCAATAAATTTTTGTAGTGCATACTTTTTAATTTCTAATTTTTCTTTATTAAATTTTTCGCTTAATTCAGCTGTTTTTTCTTCAATAGTTTCTTTAGCTTTTTGAGCTGCTTGAATCATTTTATCTTTAAAAACATATTCACTAGTTTTAAGTGTAGCAGTTAAGGCTTCTACTTGTTTTTTAAGATCTTCATTTTCCTTTTTTAGTTGTTCTAACTTTTGGTTTAAATCTTCTTTAACTACAACTTTAGGACTAATTTGGGCTTCATTAATTTCCACTGAAACTTTAATTCCTGCTAAATCTTGATTTTTATGCTGTTCATCTAAAGTTATTTCAAAATGATAATTGCGTTTGTATTTTTTGCCAATTAAAAAATCATCTAAATTACTTTGAAGATCATTTTCTCCAATAACAATACTTTTAAATCCGCTTAATTTTTCAATTTTATTTCCATCTAAATCTTTAAAGGTAAATTTTCCATTTAATACGTCGCCTTTTTTAATTTTGTTCATCGCTATCTCCTTTTAATAAAAACTTTTCAAATAAACTAAGTGCACTTTTCATCTCATTAAAATCACTATCTTGAGGTCCGACAATTGAAATTTCAGTAGTTCCAATTGCGGTATTAATCCTTTTTGTTAAAAAGGCACTCACATCATTAATAGCGATTTTTAAATTTTGATGTTCATCTAATATATTTTCAATTTTTTCTCAAATTGAATGATTCTCAACCATGTCTATAATTTGATTAACTTCTTCACGAGTAAAATTACGACTTAAAATTAGTTCTTTGCGTCCATAAACATTGTTTTTAGTTTTGATATTAAAAATATTATGAACAAATTTCTCAATAATTTCAAGGTAATTTGAAACTTCTTTTTTAAGAATCTCTTTAAGAGCATAAGCTTTTTCTACTAAATCCTCAAGTGCTACTCCAATTAATTTTTCTTTAAAAACTCTAACAGCAATTTTTAAATCTTCCATTTTTACTTTTCGGTCTTCTAAAGAAATCATTTTTGAATGCACTTCCCCATTTGAAACTACCATTACCGCAGTTGCAACAAATGAGCTAATTGGGACTAAATCAATGCTTTTTAAAATTAAAGTTTTATCAAATTTAGTCGTTATTAATGTTAATCCAGTAATATCTGCAATTGTTTCTGCAGCTTGAGCTACCGTTAATGAAGCTCTGATTTTTTTATTTTCAAAAGATTTTTTGAGTTTTTTTTCTAATAATTTTTCATTAGCTTGAGCAATATATTTTGCATAATAACTTAATCCTTTTGGAGTTGGAATTCTCCCACTTGAAGAATGAGCTTTTTTTAAATATCCTAAATCTTCAAGTTCTTTCATTAAATAACGAATTTTTGCACTTGAAAATTTAATTTCCTTTTCTTCAATTAAATGTGCACTACTAATTGGCTGTTTATCATGAATATAGAGTTCAATAGTGCCACTAAGGATTTGTTCAAGTTTATAACTAATTCTGCTCATAAGTTTATTGTATCATAATTTAGCAATTCAAAAGCTTTTTTGCTAAATTATTTAAAAACACTACTCAAAGTAGTGTTTAAAAATTAATTTTTCTTATCAAGTAATCAGGCAATTTCTTCTTTATAAATTGGACCTTTATCTGTTCATGGAGTTTCTAAGATAATTGGAATGTTGTCAAAATCAGGGTCATGAACAACTTGTTTTAAAGTCTCATAACCAATAAATCCCCTTCCAATATTTTCGTGGCGATCTTTATGTGATGAAAGGTCATTTTTTGAATCATTTAAATGAATAACTTTAACATCTTTAAGTAAGTTATATTTGTTTAATTGGTCCTTAAACTGTTGATATTCTTTTAAATTATATCCAGCATCTCATAAGTGACAAGTATCAAGACATACAGCAATTCGATCAGAATTAACCCAATCTAAAATGTAGCGAATTTGTTCAAAATTAATTCCAATTTCACTTCCTTTTCCAGACATTGTTTCAACACAAATAACTACATCTTTAGTGTTTGAAAGAATTGTTTTTAAACTATCAACTAATGTATCAAGGGCTTCTTGAGGAGAATATTTAGTATATGCTCCAGGGTGAAGAACTAAATATTTAGCTCCAATATAGTTCATTCTTTCGATTTCTTTAGTTAAAAATTCTACTGAAAAGGTTGATTTGTCAGGATTAGCAGGATTAACAATATATGGAGCATGAACGATAATATCTTCTTTTGGAATCGCTGATTCAAAAAGATCTTCATATTTTTTAAGTTGATAATTTTCTACTGAAGTTCTGAGTGTTGTTTGCGGAGCACCAAGATAAATCATCATTGTGTTTGCTCCATTTGAAAGTGATTCAGCACCTGCATCAGCTAAATAACCAGGTTTTTTAAATGATATATGTGAGCCAAGTTTAATCATTTTTATTCTCCTTATTGGTGTTGTTTGTAAGCTTATTTTGAATTTGTTGCAAGAAACTCCCTGCAATAACCCCTGAAGGAATTGCTATTACCGCAATTCCAACAAGCGAAACAATAATAACAATAATTTTTGCTGTTGAAGATTGTGGAGAAAAGTCTCCATAACCTATTGTTGTCAAAGTGATAGTAGTAAAATAAATTGCATCTCCAAAATTTGAAACACTATTACTTGGAATTTGTGGATATTGTGGTTCATTTAAAGCTTGAGTTTTTGCTATATCAAAGCTTAAATTGTGAGTAGATGCATAATTTTGGATAAAAGCATTAACTTGTGAATTGTGATGACTAACTTCAGCATTTCAAATAACTAAAGCAAAAAGCACAATTAAAACAATGACTAAAACAAAAATATTTAAAAGCACTTTAGATTGATCTTTAAAAACTTTAAAAATAATTGCAAATGGTGCAAAAATTTGCAATACAATAAGCAACCTTAAAATTCTAACTAATCCTAAACCATTAAAAAAATCTAAAACTTTTTGATTAATTGCATTTATATTTGCAAACACACTAATTAAATTAATTGAAGCTAAAATACACAAAATTGCAACTATACTATAATAAGAAAGTAAAAATTTTAAATACAATTTGAAAAGATTTTTTTCTTTGTTTTGAAAATGGTAGGTAATTAAATGTAAAGTAAAATCGGCCACAAAAATAAAAAAGACCGGAACTTGTGCTATAGAAATAAAAACTTTTGCAACTGTGGAAGATTGTTGTCCACTCGGAACAAATAAATTTGCAAAGGAAATTAAGCAAGCAAAAATAATTATTAATGCATAGCTAAATTTAAGCTTTTGGATTTTTGAAACCTTAAATAAAGCATCATCTGAAAGATCTTGATTAATTCAAACTATTTGGTTAATTAATCTTAGTAGTTTATGGGGCGTTTTCTTTATTGATTCAAACATAAAAAAATTATATCTTAATGTAAATTATTTCTTCGTTTTTTGTGTAAATTAATCCACAAAAACTCAATAAAACGTAGCTTATAGCTACGTTTGAAAATCATTATTTTGTAATTGTAATTAAAGTATAACAAAGAAATTATTAATTAAACAAGTTCAATAATTGCCATTCGAGTTGCATCACCAAGACGTTTAGGAAGTTTAATAATTCTAGTGTATCCTCCGCTTCGTTGTGCATATTTTGGTGCTACTTCGTCAAATAAAACTTTAAGTGCACTTTGACCACTTTTATTTTTAATATCACGTACATAAGCAGCCACTGCTCTACGATTTGCAAGGGTTGGATTTTTCGCTTTTGTAATCATTCTTTCAGCGTGTCTTCTTAATTCTTTTGCTCGAGTTAAAGTAGTTGTAATTCTCCCATTAACAACAAGTTCACTAACAAGTGAACGCATTACACCATTTCTTCATTTGGTATCACGTGAATAAATTTGTGTTGGATTTGCCATATTACTCATCCCCCTCTTTTAGTTTAAAGCCATATTCGTGCAATTTTTCAATGATTTCATTTAATGATTTTGAACCAAGGTTTTTCACTTGTTCAAGTTCTTCGTAAGTCATTCGTGCAATTTCACTAAGTTTGGTTTTCTTAATTCTTCTGAGTGCATTAAGTGAACGTACTGATAAATTAATTTGATTAATTTCAATTTCTGGAGATTCCACTCCTTCTTCGATAATTTCTTCTTTGAAAATATCTACTTTCATCGAATCCACTTCACCAATACGAGAAAAATGCCCAATTAATATTTCTGCTGCTTGTTTTAATGCTTGTTTTGGTTTGATTGTTCCATCAGTTTTAAGGTTTAATTGCAATTCTTCTTCAATTTGTGGAGAAGCTGAGTTAAGTTCTTTTACACTGTAATTAACATTTTCAACTGGCGAAAAGTTTGAATCAACTGCAATTAATTTTCCTTTTTTGATATTTGATTGGATTTTGTCTTCTACTTTAGAAATAAGAATTTTATTTTCTTCAAAAGACATAAACCCTCTTCCTTGACGCATAAATACTTCTAATCTTAAAGCTTTTTCAGATTGAATAGTTGCAATTTCAACAGCAGGATCTACTACTTGAATATTTGGATGCGAAACAACTTGTAAAGAATTAGCTTTAATTTTCCCTGGGGCTTTAATAACAAGTTCAGCCTTTAAGATTTCATCCATTCCCAAAGTTTCAGGATTAAAACTAAAACGAGCTTTTCTAATGTTCATTAAGATAGTTGGAACATCTTCAACTACATCTTTAAGAGTTTGAAATTCATGTTCAACACCTTCAATTTTAACAGCAAAAGGTGCTAGTGAAGTAATATTTGAAAGTAAAACTCTTCTTAACGCAACTCCTAAGGTGTTTCCAAATCCTCTTTCAAGAGGTTTAAGTTGCACTGTTAAATTAAAATCATTGTTGTTATTTTCAGTTTTTTGTAGGTAATCTAGTTTTGTCATTTTTTCCATAATTAACCTCTTTAAAAACTATTTTTTAGCACGTTCACGTTTAAGCACACGTTTTGGTGGTCTTGTACCATTGTGAGGTGTAGGAGTTACATCTTTAATTTCTGAAACGGTAATTCCAGAAACTTCAATTTGTTTTCTTGCAGCATCTTTACCTGCTCCAAGTCCTTTTAATTCTACTTTAACTGATTTAAATCCATGAGCTTTAGCTGCTTCAGAAGCTGCTGCAGCTGCTAATCCGGCTGCATAAGGAGTTTTTTTCTTGGTTCCTTTGTATCCAATAGCTCCAGCACTGCTTCAAACAATAACATTTCCTTGTTCATCGGTAAAGGTAACGATAGTATTATTGTTAGTTGAATGAATGTGAGCAATTCCAGTTGTAACAACTTTTTTCTTCGATTTACGAGCCATTATCTATTTACCTTTCTTTCCAGCCACAGTTTTACGAGGTCCTTTACGGGTACGAGCATTCTTTTGAGTTGATTGTCCACGTACTGGAAGACCTTTTCTATGTCTAATTCCACGATAACATTTAATTTCCATTAAACGTTTAATGTTAAGGTTAACCTCTCTACGAAGGTCTCCCTCAGTAACATAATTTTTTGCAGCTTCACGAATACGTGAAAGTTCTTCTTCAGAAAGATTTTTTACACGAGAATCTTCACTAACTTTAGCTTTGGTACAAATTTCTTTTGCAATTGTTCGTCCAATTCCATAAATGTAGGTTAAAGAAACAACCACACGTTTGTCATTTGGAATTTCAACGTTTAAAATTCTAGCCATTTAACTTATTCCTTTCTTAAAACTATCCTTGTCTTTGTTTATGTTTTGGATTAACACAAATAACACGGATAATTCCTTTACGCTTAATAATTTTGCAATCTTTACACATTGTTTTTACACTTGCTCTAACTTTCATGTCATTCTCCTTTATTTGTGACGATAGGTAATGCGTCCTTGAGTAAGGTCATAAGGACTCATTTCTACATCAACAGTATCTCCAGGTAAAATCCGAATGTGATTAACTCTCATTTTTCCTGAAATATGAGCTTTAATTACAATGCCGTTTTCAAGTTCAACTGAATATAAATCAGTTGAATAAGCTTCCTTGACTACGGCTTTAAATTTGATAGCATCTTTTGCCAAATTAAATTCCTTTCGTTAATACTATTCCCTTACCGTTTTTAATTAATACAGTATGTTCATAGTGTGATGTATTACTGTTATTTTCTGAAACAATAGTTCAACCATCGCTTAACGCTTTAATACGTGGAGTTTGGGTAATCATTGGTTCAATGCATATAACCATTCCATCTCTAAGAAGCATCCCAGTTCCTTTTTTTCCGTCATTTGGAACATTGGGAACTTCATGAAGGTTTAAACCAATTCCGTGTCCACAAAATTCTTCGGGAGTATAATATCCTGCACGTTTAATATATGTCCCAATTGCATGAGAAATATCACCAATGCGAGCTCCCTTTTTAATTGCTTTTAACCCTGCGTTAAAAGCTCCAACGGCAACATCAATTAATTTTTGATTTGCTGGTGAGATTTTTCCAACACCTATTGTAAAAGCACTATCTGAGTGGTATCCTTTTCATTTACATCCTAAATCTACACTTAGTAAATCCCCATCTCGAAGAACATAATTACTTGGAATACCGTGGATCAATTGTTCATTTACAGATATGCAAGCTGTAGCAGGAAACCCGTATAAACCGAGAAAGGCAGGTTCGGCGTTTCGTTTTTTGATTTCATTAAAAGCTAATTGATCAATTTCTTTTAATGAAACTCCTGGTCTTACAAAGTCATAAATTATTTGCTTAACTTCTGCCAAGATTGAGCAACTTTTAGTAATTTTTGCAATTTGCTCAGAAGTTTTAATTAAATTTGATTTCATAAAAAAATATACTTTTTTTAAAGTATATTCATTCTATCATATTATTGAATTTTTTCAAGGATTTTTTGAGCAATTGACTCGGGAGTTTGACTTGATTCGATTTTAATTAAAATTCCTTGTGAATCATAATAATTAATTAATGGTTTAGTTTTTTCATTGTAAATTTCTAAACGATCTTTTATTGCATCAGGCTGATCATCTTTACGCATAATTAGTGGCTCGCTATCAACATCACAAATCCCTTGCACTTTAGGAGGGTGGAATTTTACGTGGTATCCTTTTTTACATTTAGGACAACTTCTTCGACCACTTAAACGCTCTAAAATCACATTTTCTGGTGCAAAAAGTTCTACTGTTAAAAAGTCTAAATTTTCCATTGATTTTAAAAATTTCGCTTGCTCTAAAGTTCGAGGATATCCATCTAAAATAAATTTTTGATTTTGAGCTTGTAACTCTAAAATGGCTTTTTGCACAATTGAATTAGTAATTGAATCTGGAACATATCCCCCAGTGGTTACAATTTTTTCAACTTCAAGTCCAAGTGGAGTTTTATTAGCAATTTCTTCACGAAAAATGCTTCCAGTTGAAACATGTTTAATATCACATATTTTGGTTAAAAAAGAGGCTACTGTCCCCTTTCCAACTCCGGGTTGCCCCATAAAAACTAAGTTTTTTTTTATCATAATAGTCCTCTATTATTAATATTTTCTTTTTCTTTTTTATCTACTAAGTATTGTCTTGATTGACGTCTTAATTTTGATAATCTTGCTGATTTTAATCGAGCACTTAATTGCAATACTGTCTCTAAAGATACCGAAACTAAAATCATCAATCCAGTTCCACCAAAAGAAATTGAAGCTGGCAGTCCGGCTAAAATTTCAATAAATTGCATTGAAGCAATAATAATTAAATAAAAGGCCGAAACTAAAGATAATCTAAAAACAATAGCAATTAAATAATCTTGGGTTTCTTCTCCAGGACGCACCCCTGGAATAAAGGTAGAATTTTTAGCAAAATCTTCAGCAATTTTATCTGCACGAGATTGTTGCAATCCTAAAATAATTGAAAAAACAAAGGTGATTAAAATCAGAAGCGAAAGTCCAATTGGTTTAGTAAATTGTAGCTCTTCGTTAATAAATTGTTTTGAAGCACTTGTATTTGGAAGTAAATTTGCAATCATTGAAGGGAATGATAATACCATCATGGCAAAAATAATTGGCATAATTCCACCAGGATTTAACTTAATTGGTAGTTTACCCATTTCTTTAAGTGATTTACTTCTTCCTGCTCCAATTTGTTGAATTGGAACTCAACGTTCAGCGTTATAAACAATAGCTAAAATCGAAATAAATAAAAAGTAAATCACTAAGTAAGTTAAAAAGGTAATAATTCCAACTAAAGTTCCATTCGAATTAGCAATATCACCAACAAAATATTTAAAGGCCGCTAAAAATTGTTGTGGTAATCTCCCAACAACTCCAGTAAAAATAATTAAACTGGTTCCATTCCCAATTCCCTTATTGGTAATTTGTTCAGAAATAAATAAGGCAAATAAAGAAGTAGCTGTTAAAATCATTGGGACAATAAATCACTCAATTGCTCCTTGAGTAAAAACATTAGTTCCAATAACACTAATAAAGGGATTATTCCCTGCTGAGAGCGATTTCATTAAAAAGACTGCTTGCGGATATGCAATTACAAGTGTTGCAATCCGAGTAATGATGTTGATTTTTCTTCTTCCATGTGGTCCAGCTTGAGATAACTTATAAATTGGCGGAAAAATTGGAGTTTGCAAAATCATCATAATTAGCGAAGCATTAATAAAAGGACTAATTCCTAACGCAAAAAGCGAAAATTGCCTTAGTCCTCCACCTCCAACTAAATTCAAAGTGTCAATAAAGGAATTATTTGAACTGGTTAAATCTGATCCGATTTTTACCCTAATAAAGGGAACAGTAATTGTAGTCCCAACCACAAATACTGCTAAAAGAAAGAAAGTGTAAATAATCTTTCTTAATATATCTTTGGAACTTCAAAATTCTTTCCAGTTGTTTCTTGCTTTATAAACCAATCTAGAAAGGATAAAAAATAAATTTTTCATGTATATTTTTGCCCTTCTAAAAATACTTTTTTATTATACTCCTTTATTTTTAAAAAATAAGCAGATAAAAAAAGAGTAGAAATTAACTTTTCTACCTATTTTTTGTGAGTAAAAATTTAAGATTTATTTTTGAGTATTTAAATTTAAAGTCAGTGTTTCAGTACCACCATCTTTTAAAGTAACTGTTAAAATAAGAATACCTGTTGTTAAATCATAATTTGCAGGAATATATTTGCTATCTGTAAGTTTAATCTTATCAGCATAGGCTTTTTTAAGAATGAAAATTTTATTTTTTTCATCCTTTTTATCATACCTTGCAAAACCAAATCCTAAATCACCTCCTTTATTATTTTGAGGATTATTTCAACTGATATAATTTTGCATTTTGACAATTGGTAATTTTTTATTTTTTCCAGAACCTTGATTTTTCTCCAAAAAGCTTTTTAATTCAGCTACAGTAGATTTTGAAACAATTTCATATTTATCATTTTGAAGTGTTGCAGAATCACGTTTTTGAGCTTCTGTTGGTTGAGCTTTAGATGAATTTGTTTGTTCACTTGAATTCTGTGAATTGGACGCTTGTTCTCCGTCGTGTCCACTTTGTTTATTTAAAGGGGTTTGTTTAGCGTCATCTGAATGTTGTTCTCCTGGAATTGAATCAGATTCTTTATTTTTCTTTGAAATGGTTTCAGAAGAAGTAGCTTTATTATCAGTAGTTTGTGAATGAGCTTGATCTGATTGCGGATGTTCAGTATTTAACTCTTCGCTTTTGTGATTTTTTGTTGGAGAATCTAATTGACTGTTTGTTGATTTAGATCCTTCTTTGTTTTCTTCTTGTCGCTGAGAAGCATTTTCTTGAGAAGTTTCTGTTAAAGAGGTTTTTGAAGGGGGTTGACCTTCAGAACTTGTTTCTGAATTATCTTGAGGGGCATCAGATTGGAGATGAGATTCTGAAGGTTTTGTTTCATTATTTAGTTTTTCATTAGCATTTTGTTCTGTTTTGTGGCTTGTATTATCTGGTTCTTGTTTCTTTTTAGATTCTTTAGAGACGGTTTCATTTGGATTTTGTCCATCATTTTTATTAGAAGTTTTTTCTTTATTTGTTTTACGAGTGCTTTGAGATTTTGAATCGTTTACTTTCGTAGTACTTTCTGATTTTTGTAAACTTGTTTGTTTAGAATTCTTATCTTCTTTTTTACTTTTGCTTTCTGGTAACTTAGTTTCTTTGGTAGCAAAAATAGTTTTATCATTTAAATTTAAAGTTAATTTTTCCGCTGTGTCATCATTCAAATTAACATGTAAAGTTAAAATTCCTGTATCTAAATTATATTCAGCCTTTATATACTTACCTTCATCAAGACTTACCTTTTGTGCATAACCTTTTTTAAGAACAAAAATTTTGTTCTCATCATTTTTATTATATCCAGCAAATCCAAATCCTAAATCACCGGTATTTTTATTCTTTGGATCATTAAATGAAACATAATTTTGAACCTTTGTAATTGGTAGTTTTTTATTTGGTTCTTGTCCTTGATTATCTTCTAAGAATTTTTTTAAATCTTCAACTGAAGATTGTAATACGATTTCATAATTAATATTTTGATTTGCTTTAGAGCTTTTATCTTCATTCTTTGCGGTTGATAAAGTTGAATCTGAACCAGAATTATTTTCCGATACACTTGGGGTTGTTTTAGTGCTTTCTGAGCCTAATTTATCTGACATTGTACCAGTTGTTTTATCTTCTTTTGAAGATTCATTATCATTAGGTTTTTGCTTTTGCAAATCATCTTTTTGAGAAGTCCCTGTTGTTGTACTTGGCGAAGGTGTTGAATCTGATTTATTTTTCTGTGGGTCTGATGAGCTAGATCTAGTATTTAAAGATAGATCGCCTTGAGAATCGTGAATACTTTGATGGTTATTAATATTGTTGTTTTTATCAGGATTCATGGATTTAATGTTTTCACATGAAGCTGAAGTTACTACTAAAGCAACAGGTGAACTTAAAATCAATAAATTTCTCAATAATTTATTTCTGCGAATGTTCATAACTCTTATTATAAACTATTGAAATTATTGATTTTTTAATCAAAAAATACTAAAAGTTTGCATTTATAAGTTTATTAAGAGTTGAAAAATTCTAAAAGCTACTAAAATTGTGTTTATTAATTATTTTGATTTTTGGAATTTTCTTTTTTTAGGTTAAAAATTCATAAAATATTTTTTAATTATTAAAAAATTTTATAATTGCTTGGTTTTTGATTAAAAATATGATAATAAGAGCTAGAAAATAGCTTACAAAAGCATAAAAAAAAGTACCTTAGCGGTACTACTATGCACTCTGAAAACTGAATAGTATTTCTAAAATAATAATTTATTAAAATGTTTTGAATACATCTTAACTTTTAAACCGATCAATTTATTAGTAATGGTCAGCTGAATGTATTACTACACTTACACTTCCATCCTATCAACCTCATAGTCTATAAGGAATTTCAAGGGAATACTTATCTTTGAGGAGGCTTCCCACTTAGATGCTTTCAGCGGTTATCCTTTCCGTACTTAGCTACCCAGCTATGCTTTTGGCAAAACAACTGGAACACCAGCGGTACGTCCACTCCGGTCCTCTCGTACTAAGAGCAGCTCTCATCAATATTCCAACGCCCACATCAGATAGGGACCGAACTGTCTCACGACGTTCTGAACCCAGCTCGCGTACCGCTTTAATTGGCGAACAGCCAAACCCTTGGAACCAACTCCAGCTCCAGGATGCGATGAGCCGACATCGAGGTGCCAAACCTTGCCGTCGATGTGATCTCTTGGGCAAGATAAGCCTGTTATCCCCAGGGTAACTTTTATCCGTTGAGCGACTGCTGTTCCATAACATACAGCCGGATCACTAAGTCCTGCTTTCGCACCTGCTCGACTTGTAGGTCTCGCAGTCAAGCACACTTCTACCTTTGCGCTCTACATATGGTTTCTGACCATATTGAGTGTACCTTTGAACGCCTCCGTTACCTTTTAGGAGGCGACCGCCCCAGTCAAACTACCCACCACGCACTGTCCCCCTACCTGATAAAGGTAGCAGGTTAGAAACTCAACATACCAAGGGTGGTATTTCAAGGATGACTCCATCAAGGCTAGCGCCTTAATCTCACCGTCTCCCACCTATCCTACACATGTTAGGCCAAGTTCCAATACGAAGTTGTAGTAAAGCTCCATGGGGTCTTTTCGTCTTGATGCGGGTACCCAGCGTTTTCACTGGGACCATAATTTCACCGAGTCTAGTGTTGAGACAGTTGAGAGATCATTGCGCCTTTCGTGCAGGTCAGTATTTAGCCGACAAGGAATTTCGCTACCTTAGGACCGTTATAGTTACGGCCGCCGTTCACCCGGGCTTCACTTCAACGCTTCGCTAATAAGCTAACGCATCCGCTTAACCTTCGGGCACTGGGCAGGCTTCACCCCCTATACTTCACCTTGCGGTTTAGCAGAGAGCTGTGTTTTTGATAAACAGTTGCCCCTCACAATTTACTGTGGCCTATAAATATAGGCACCCCTTCTTGCGAACTTACGGGGTCATTTTGCAGAGTTCCTTAACACTAGTTTTCTCGCTCGCCTTAGAATACTCATCTTGGGAACGTGTGTCCGTTCTTGGTACAGGTACCAATAATGTTATAACGCTTAGAAGCTTTTCTTGGAAGCATGAAATCACACAATTTGACATTAAAGCCTATGCATCACTTCTCCCAGTTATAGAACACGCATTTAACTATGTTCACCAGTAAAAGCTTACCCCTAAATCCATTAATAGGTAGTGCTATCCTTCTCCGTTACTCCATCACTTATTATTGATAGTACAGGAATATTAACCTGTTGTCCATCGGATACGCTTTTCAGCCTCTCCTTAGGCCCTGACTAACCCTGGGTGGACGAACCTTGCCCAGGAAACCTTTCCCAATAGGCGTTGTAGATTCTCACTACAAATCGTTACTCATACCGGCATTCTCACTTCTAAATGCTCCACCAGTTCTCACGATCTGACTTCACTGCGTTTAGAACGCTCCTCTAACGTACATAAATGTACCCGTGGCTTCGGTATTGTGTTTACTCCCGTTACATTATTGGCGCAGGGTCTCTTGACTAGTGAGCTATTACGCACTCTTTAAAGGATGGCTGCTTCTAAGCCAACCTCCTAGTTGTTTATGAAACCCCACAACCTTTCTGACTTAACACAATTTTGGGACCTTAGCCGACGATCTGGGTTGTTGCCCTCGCGAGCCGGGACGTTAGCACCCCGGTTCCGACTGCATGATAATACACAATGGTATTCGGAGTTTGATTATAGTCAGTACCGCTAGGCGCGGCCATTCCATATTCAGTGCTCTACCACCAAAGTTTAACATCACACGCTAGCCCTAAAGCTATTTCGAGGAGAACCAGCTATCTCCAAGTTCGATTGGAATTTCTCCGCTATTCACAAGTCATCCGGGCACTTTTCAGCGTACTACGGTTCGACCCTCCACTTGGGATTAACCAAGCTTCAGTCTGCTCATGAATAGATCACCTGGTTTCGGGTATATGTCATCATACTAATGTCGCCCTATTTAGACTCGATTTCTCTACGGCTCCGCTTTTTTCCACTTAACCTCGCATGATAACATAACTCGCCGGTCCATACTGCAAGATGTACGCCATCACCCATTAACGGGCTCTGACTAATTGTAAGTAAGTGGTTTCAGAATCTCTTTCACTCCCCTCCCGGGGTTCTTTTCACCTTTCCCTCACGGTACTAGTTCACTATCGGTGTCTGGTTAGTATTTAGCCTTACCGGATGGTCCCGGCTGGTTCAGACAGGGTTTCACGTGCCCCGCCCTACTCAGGATGCTATCAGAAGATTTTGCCATTTCGCATACGGGAGTATCACCCTCTATGCTTTAGTTTCCCAACTAATTTTGCTATAACAAAATTTTGTAACTTCATGTAGATAGTCCTACAACCCCAACATATGTTGGTTTGGGCTGTTCCACTTTCGCTCGCCGCTACTGATGGAATCATTATTTATTTTCTTTTCCTGTTGCTACTAAGATGTTTCAGTTCACAACGTCTCTCGTCTATAGCGACTATAGATTCATCGCTAAGCAGTTAGACTTTCCTCTAACTAGGTTTCCCCATTCGGACATCCCCGTATCGTAGCGTATATCCAGCTCCACGAGGCTTTTCGCAGGTAATCACGTCCTTCATCGACTTCCAGACCCAAGGCATCCACCACAAACTCTTACTTATTTAAAAGTTATGTATTTTCCTATTGTTGATGTATTCAAAGACATTTTAATAAACTATTATTACTAATAATTTATAACTCGGTATCACAAAACAAATTGACTAATTGTTTTATTTGATGTCGTTGTTATATTAATTAAATATCTTTACTATTCAGTTTTCAAAGAACATATTTGAGAGATTAAAGTTCTCTCAAAACTAGATATATATCACTTGGACTATTCAACAAGCTACATGACTGATTTTTAAAAAATAGTCTTTAAGGTAAATTAAACATCTAATTTAGATGTTTTTATGTACTCCGTAGAAAGGAGGTGATCCATCCCCACGTTCTCGTAGGGATACCTTGTTACGACTTAACCCCAGTCACCAGTCCTGCCTTAGGCGGTTGTTTCCGTAGTTAACAAAACCGACTTCGGGCATTACCAGCTCCCGTGGTTTGACGGGCGGTGTGTACAAGACCCGAGAACGTATTCACCGTAGCGTAGCTGATCTACGATTACTAGCGATTCCGACTTCATGAAGTCGAGTTGCAGACTTCAATCCGAACTGAGAATAGTTTTTTGAGATTTGCTCCATGTTGCCATCTTGCTTCTCTTTGTACTATCCATTGTAGCACGTGTGTTGCCCCACTCGTAAGAGGCATGATGATTTGACGTCGTCCCCACCTTCCTCCCAGTTACCTAGGCAGTCTCCTTAGAACATTTAACTAAGGACAAGGGTTGCGCTCGTTGCAGGACTTAACCGAACATCTCACGACACGAGCTGACGACAACCATGCACCATCTGTCATTCTGTTAACCTCCACTATATCTCTATAGCTTTGCAGAAGATGTCAAGAGTGGGTAAGGTTCTACGCGTATCTTCAAATTAAACCACATGCTCCACCGCTTGTGCGGATCCCCGTCAATTCCTTTAAGTTTCACTCTTGCGAGCATACTACTCAGGCGGATGATTTAATGCGTTAGCTGCGCCGATGGTGTCCATCAGCTAATCATCATCGTTTACGGCGTGGACTACCAGGGTATCTAATCCTGTTTGCTCCCCACGCTTTCGTCTCTCAGTGTCAGTGTATTCCCAGTTAATTGCCTTCGCCATGTTGGTGTTCTTCCTTATATCTACGCATTCCACCGCTTCACAAGAAATTCCATTAACCTCTAAATAACTCTAGTTTATCAGTATCCAACGCGATTTGGGGTTGAGCCCCAAGTTTTGACGCCAGACTTAATAAACAACCTACAGACGCTTTACGCCCAATAATTCCGGATAACGCTTGCAACCTATGTATTACCGCGGCTGCTGGCACATAGTTAGCCGTTGCTTTCTGACAAGGTACCGTCAAGGTAATGTCATTTCCTACACTACTTTTTCTTCCCTTATAACAGCAGTTTACAACCCGAAGGCCGTCCTCCTGCACGCTGTGTCGCTCCATCAAGCTTTCGCTCATTGTGGAAAATTCCCTACTGCTGCCTCCCGTAGGAGTCTGGGCCGTATCTCAGTCCCAGTGTGGCGGTTCAGTCTCTCAACCCCGCTAAACATCATCGCCTTGGTAAGCTTTTACCTTACCAACTAGCTAATGTTCCGCACCCCGATCCTTTAGTGAAGCAAACGCTTCTTTGATATTACCAACATGCGTTGATAATAAATATCCGGCATTAGCGCTAATTTCTCAGCGTTATTCCAATCTAAAGGGTACGTTAAGTACGTGTTACTCACCCATTCGCCGCTAAGTTTATAAATAAACTCCGCTCGACATGCATGTATTAGGCACACAGCCAGCGTTCATCCTGAGCCAGGATCAAACTCTCGAAAAAATTGACTGTCATGTATTGTTATATATCTAGTTTTCAAAGAACTTTTTGCTGTTGTTAGCTTTCTAATTATACATAGAAAAATTTTTTTCGAAAATATTTTTTTGGATTTTTTTAAATTTTAAAGTTCTTTTAACTAGGGGTTTAAAATTAACTTCTCAATGCAAAAACTAGTTAAAAGAAAATAAATAATTTTATCAAGATCGCTTTGGCTTTTTCCTATATATATAGTAGGAGCATTAAAAAGATAATAAATTCGCTCTAATAGCTGAGCTGATTTTGTTTTTTGACAGTGACTTGAACACAAAAACCCTCCTTGATTTAAATCAAAAGAAGTAATTCTCTTGCTTGAGCATAAAACACAGCTATTTACGTTAATTTCCACTTGATGATATTTAATTAAAGTAACTAAAAATAAATTAATCACTTGAAAAAAATGTTCATTGTTAAAGATGCCATTAACAAGGTGATAAGTTTGAATAAATTCATTGTCAAAATGAATACTTAAAGCCATATTTTGTATTCTTTTAAGTAGCCTAAAAACAAATTCATCCCCAAAATTATATTGTCCAAGTAAAGAAACTTTTTTTAAACGACCGATTTTTTGTTTTTGACGAGCTTGAAAATATTCAATAATGCACAGTCCTCCCTCAACTAAATTACTAGCATTTTTAGAAAGTGGTTTATTTAATCCTTGTGCAAATAAAGTCACTTGACCTTGTGAAGTTAAAAAAGTTGTCAAAAATTCATTTTGACCAACTTGTTTTTGGTTTAAAAAAATCGCTTCTTTAATAGTTATATTAGACATTATTAAAATTATATAAAAAGTCTCTTTGATCTTTTTCGAGACTTTTTTGAGAGAGTTACTTTTTCTTTTTAAATAATGATTTGTATTGAATGTTAGTTACATATAAATATCCATCAACTTTTTTAAGGTTGGCAATGCTAATAAAGGCATTTTGATCCACATTTCTAGCCACTTCAATGAATTTAGCTGCATCAATAAATAAGCATGTTGTAACAATAATATTTTGCGTTTCTTTAGTATAACCACCCTTAACTTCATTAACGCTAGTAGCAAAACGATATTCTTTAAGTTGGTTCACTTGCTCAATAATAGTTCAAGGTTGAGAAGAAATAATTTCAACTTTAACCATTTGGAATTTGGGAAAAAGAATGTTTAAAAACCATCCATTAAACAGTACCATTAACACTCCGCTCACAAATGCAGGGCTAAAAAGGTTAGTAAGTTTTCAGTTATGTGTGGTAAGTCCATTAGTTAAATAACTTCCAATAAAGTAAGCAAAAATAAATGATCCTAAATGTAAAAACATTAGAAGTGGCCCAACGTTTTTGAATTTTTTATGTGATAAATACACACTTAAAATATCAAATCCTCCTGAAGAGCTATCAATAATGAGTAAAATTGCAGTACATACAGCTTGAATTGCTCCCCATAATAGAGCATAAAAAATAATTGAAAAATCTGAAAAAGTTCCTTTTTCTCACGATACAAGCTTATGTTCATCTAAATGACCAAAAATATATAAGTGTTCATTATTAGTAATTAAGTTGCTAATAATTAATCCAGTTATTGATACAGTACTCATAAAAACTAAATTTAATAAAGTAAATCGTTTTCCGATGAATTTTCATGATAAGAAAAATAGCGGAATATTAGCAAATAAATTTAACATTCAAAAAATACTGTTATAAATGACAAAACGATTCTCATTTCCTTCTAAAAGCGAATAACTAAGTCGAGCAACTGATTGAGAAATGGCGGCTATCCCCATTTCATATAAGCCGGTAATTTGTACAATTATGTATTGAAATAAGGCGAATAAAATTGCAATAATGAGCGTAAAAAAGATTTGTAATTTTAGTGACTTTACCCGATAAAAAGTTCCAAACGTTAAAAGAGATTGCTTAATTTTAGCTCTTTTAACTTCAACTATTTTATTTTCTTCAATTAAATTTTGAGGATCTTTAATTCTCATATTCTATATTATAAGCACTTTTTTAAAAAGTCTTCTTAATGATTGATAATTAGTTTGAATTATTTATATTGAGTAAAAGAACATTAAAAGTTAATTTTTTGTTCTTTTACTTAATAACCATAAAATTTTATTTTAATATGGTTTTCTGGTGTTGAACTAGTTGATATAACAGAAGAAATTTGAGATAAATTAGCAACTGGTTTTCCTACTTTTAAAAATAAGCTTTTCATATTATTTCTTCTAAATTAATTTTAATTTATATATTTAAATTTTACTTTTTATAATATTTTTCTAAATAAAGAAAATAATTTATATTTTCATTGTAATTAGCATTATAAAATTCTTCTTTTTCGTAATTTGAATAAACAACGAGCAAGTAATGAATAATTCTAGCTTTTTCTTTATTCCCGTTTAATTTATACAGAAGAATATCTCTGTTCAACATAATTTTCTGTTTATTAATATTAAAAACATTTTTATAACCAATAGAGTTATATGAGATTATTATTTCTGTATTTTGTTCTAATTTGTTTATTAAAATTCCACTAGCTTTAAGATTTTTTATAGATCCTGTATGAAATAAATCTGTATCTTTTTTATTATTTAAATTTAAATAAAATAATTTAGCCTTATCATCTGAAGATATTTTGTTTTTTATTTTAACCATCTTTTTAATTCTGAAAATTCTATAAATTATAGAAAATAATATTGACATTCACGTAATTGTAAAAAAAGAATAAAATACTAAATGAAAAATTTGAAAAAATGATGTTGAAAATTCATTGATGTTAAAAGATATTCAAAAAACTAACGAAAAATAAATTGCAAATATTAAAAATTTATAAAATAATTTTTTATTAGTTCTATTAGTTAGATTTTCGATGACACAAATACTTTCTGTGAACATTTTGTGTACTTTAATTTTATTTTTTATTACAAAATTTGATTTTTTAATCGCAATAGTTATTAAATCGCTTTCTATTTTCTTAAAAATTCAATAAAAACGTTCAAGCATTGTAAGTAATAAAATCAGTAAATCGATGAAAAGAAATATTAAAGAAATATAAAAACCAAATTTTACCATTTTGCTCCCTCATAATTTTTTATCATTTCTTTATGCTCAAAAACAAAATAGGGAGCATTAAAGTTGCTTATGTCGTATATATAAATATACATTATAGTTTTAGTATCATTACCTAAAAAACTAACAATTTTTTCTTCATTTAAAACATAAGCATTTATTTTTTTGCTAAAAATATTCGAAAAAAATAAAAACAATTCTTTGCCATTTGAACTTTGAGTATTTTTTGAGTTTTTTATTGGTTTGATTATAAACACATTAAAAATGTTAAATTTTTCTATTTTTTGCTTAAATTGAAAAAATTTATAAAAAACTATGACTGATAAAAAAATTCCAAAAAGTGAAAAAAGTATTCAAATTAAGAAATAATATTCTAAGTAGAAAAACTCTTGCTTTATATCGATGAAAAGAGGAGCAATAATTACTGAATATAAGAAAATACAGTTAATAAAAATATCAAACATTATATTTTTAAAAACGACTCTTTTTTCATATTCTACTTTACCCAACAATTTAAAAATTGCTTCTTTTAATGATTTGTCTTCAAATCAACTTTTTTTGTTGTTTTTGATCTTTAAAAATAACAAATTAATTAAAAGTAAAATAAATTTTCATTTGTTTAAATTTATTGCATAAAAATATAAAGCTCTAGGATAAAAATAAAAATTGAATATGATAATTGTTCAATATGTAATATTATCTAAATTATTTTCCATTTGCAATCCTTAATTTACTTCTTTTTTTATCTAAATTTAATCAGAAATAATTATTTCTATTTTAAAACAAAATATTAAAAATATTTTTAGATTAATATTTTATCAATTAATCTAAACAATGTGAAACAACAGAGTTCTTGTGTTTATATTTAAATACCTATTACCCAGCTCCATATAAAATATTTATGAATTTTATATTTTTTAACTTAAATGAAGAGTGTAATCAATGATTTCTCAATTAACCTAAGCTTTGTTTTTGTTCCCTAAATTTTAGGTTTAAAATAATTTTTCAAATCTAAATTGATTTAACAATTTTGCTTGAAAAAATAAAATAAACAATTAAAGGTAATGCTACAACTACTAAAGCTCCTGCTGATTGAATGTTGATAAAATATCCTCCTGCTGGAGTAGGGCCAATTTGTCTAAATCAAATTCCAACTGTTTTTGTGTCAGTCCCACTTAATAAGTAATTTGGCCATAAAAAGTCATTTCACACTGAAACAAAACTAAAAACAATTAATAATAAATAAATTTCTTTCATCTCTTTTCAATATACTAAATACATTTTTTGTCAGATGTTTAAATTATCAATTAAAGAGGCTTTATGATATTTTTGTTTACTTTTTTCAAAATGTATTGATAAGTTATACATAAAAAAGTAAGAGAAAATTCCATTTGTTACTAAAGAAATTGGAGTAAGTGAGTTTGTTAAATGTAAATCATTTAATAATTTATTAAGCGAAAAATAAATTGTAAATTCAGGGATAAACGAAAATACTAATATAATAATTCAAATAAATTTAGTAATTTTTTTACTGAGTTTTGATAAGCCAATGGCAAATAATGAATAAATAATTAAACGAGCAAAAATTAAAACAAGTGAGCTTTCTAGTGAAATTAAAATTGCATTTCAAAACATAGTATCTTTAAAGAAGCTAAAATTTTGAAATTCCAATTCTTTAAAAAAGAGCGAATATTCTTTATTTGTTGTAGCGGAAGTAGACATTAGTGATGTTACAATAAGGATATAAAGAGGAAATAAAATAATAAAAATCAAAAGTAAAACCAAGGCAATTATTGATATGTCTTTGATGATTTTTTTATACATTTTGCCTCCTTTTTGGATTTACCAATGATTTTTTTAATTGATATTTTAAGCATAAAATAACTAAATCAAGTGGCAATAAATAAAAATAGTAAATATAAAATAACAATTACACTAGCTGCATAGGCTTTATTAGCATCAACAGTTAGCACTCCACCAAAAGGTTTAGTTAGTGAGAAAACATAACTAGCTAATGTGTGCGCGTTGCTTGATTGAATTTTATCTTCTTCAATAATTGCACCAGGATACATTAAAAACGAAAAAATTAAATTTGTATAAGCAACTAAAATAAAAGCTTTACTAAATTCTTGATAATATAAATATCTTAATTTATCAAAAAAAGTTAAGTTATCAATTTGAATTAGTTTTTTATATTTTTCATTAATTCGACTAAAAATAAATCCAAAAATAACTATATTAAAGGGAAGTGATCTTCAAAGTTGGAAAATAAATAGGTAAAATTTAATGTTAAGTTTGTTGTTTCCATATATAAAACTTTTCTTTGAATGAAAAAACTCAAAAAATAAGTTTTCTTGACTAAAAAGCAAAATAAATGCTAATCCAACTGTAAAGCTAGAGATAAAAAATTGTGAGTATATTAACTTTAAAAAGAAATTTCTAGTTCTTTTTAAAGTTAGCGAACTAATTAAATAAGCAATGATAATTGAAAACAGTAATGAAAAGAAAGTTGGAACAAAAAATAAAAAGGTCGAATTAGATATAGCCACTTTAAAATCTGGATCAATAAAGACCTTGCTATAATTATTTATCCCATATTGATAAATAGTTTTTTTAGTTTCACTAGGAAAGATTACAAAAGATTCACTGATAATATTAATAATTGGGTAGATATAAAAAATTAAAATAATCACAAAAAGCGGAAGCATATAAAGTATTGCTATAGAATACTTTTTGAGCACTTCTTTGTTAAATTTAAATTGCAATTTCTTCATTTTGAAATTTCAAGATTTTTTCTTGATCAATTTTTACATCTACTCAATCACCAATATTCATTTTATTATTAGTGCTTAGCGTTATATAAGTGGACTTTTCATTAGTGACTTTATAAATAGTTAAATCAGCAATATTTTCCTTACTTATGATTTTTCACTGACTATCTAAATTATTAGCAAGAGTAATATAAATGTCCCGAGGTTTTATGAAAGATTTGCTATTGACATCTTCGGAAATTAAATTAAGTTTTGGAAAACAGAAAAAATTTGCTACAAAAAAAGTTGCAGGGTATTCCAAAACATTATCTTTTGTGTCAAATTGTTCAATTTGACCATTTCTTAGCACCAATATATAATCACTAAGTTTAAGTGCATCATTTTGATCGTGAGTCACTAAAATAATTGATAAATTAAATTCCTTTTTAATTTTTGCAATTCACTCAATGGTTTTTTCCTTGATTTTTACATCCAAAGCCGAAAAAGGCTCATCCATTAAAATTAATTGTGATTTTTTGATAATAGCTTTAGCTATTAAGACTCTTTGCTTTTGACCCCCTGAGATGTTTTGAGCTTTATTATTGAGAATTTCGGTTATTTCAACTTTTTTAGCAATAAATTCTAAATCTTTTTTAAAAAATTTTTTTAATCTTAATTGTGTGATAAGTTGTTTGAAAAACTTAAAATCTTTAAATAAAAAAAATCAAAACATCAAAATTCACAACCTTCAAAAAAGAGATTTTTCTTTTTTAGGATTGGTATTATTTAAATAATGATTTACTTGATTGTGGATATATTTAGAGTTTTTAAATTCTAAAATTTTTGGATTTTGTAAAAATTCACTTCGTTTTTCCTTACGTCACACAAAGGAATTTTTTGCACTTAAATAAATATTTTGAAAGACACTAATTTCTTCATAAAGAAAGTTTTCTTGTAAAATATATCCAATATCAGAAGTTGTTATATCCTTATATAACTTAATTTCCGAATTTTTTGCAATTTCTATTTTAGAGAGTAAATTTAGCAATGTAGTTTTACCAGCTCCAGAAGGTCCCACTAGAGAAATTATTTTATTTTTAGGCAATCTTAATTCTGGAATGTTTAAAATAATTTTGTTATCTTTTTTTAAAACTACATTTTTTATAGTTGCAATTTCATCCATAGTTCCTATATTATAAAAAATGTTTAGTTATTAACTAAACATTTTTCTTCTTTTATGCATCAAAAAGCTTTTATAAATAATTTAAAAACAATTGCATTTTTCCTTTTAATTTAAAATTAAGCTTTTGTTTACTTACTATCAATACATCTCCAGATTTTACTTCTAATGCATCTATAAAACCTTCACCATTGTAAATAACTATTTCAATGCAATGTTTTGATTTTTGTGTAGAAATAGTCATTTCCTGGTCATTTAATTCTATTTTAGTTAAATTAAAGTTTTTAGTTTTATAAAAACCATTAGTTAATGTTTTTTGAATTTCGGGTTGAAGGTGCAACTTAATTGTTTCTAGGGATTCATTAATATGTATTTGTCTTTTTTGTCCTAATTGATCCACTCGCTCATAATCATATAAGCGATATGTAATATCGCTAGATTGTTGTAATTCAAAAACTAACGTATCAGCAGGGACCCCATGAACTAAACCAGCTTCAATAAAGACAAAATCATTAATTTCAAGTTTAACTTTATTTAAATATTTTTCGATATTTTTACTATTGATAGTTTTTGAAATTTTCTCAATATCTGTAGTTTTTGTTCCTAAAATAAAAGGATCTTGGCTATTTTTTAGAACATATCAACATTCATTTTTTCCTAAAGTTCCCAATTTTTGAGCATATTCATCATCAGGATGAACCTGAATACTTAATGGCAACTTAGCATCTAAAAATTTTGTTAAATTGGGATAAACAAATGTCTTTGCTTGTTCATTTGTTAAATTAAAAAAGTTTGGATTTTCCTTAATAAAATCGCTAAATTTTTGATTGGTTTCTCTAACTGCAGATTCGCAACCTTTTATCACAGAGATAAGTCAAGCCTCACCAACATTATTTTGCAAGTTGTACATTTGCTTAATATTGTCATTAGCTCACAAAGTTTCTTTAAAATATGGTTTTAAAAATATTATCTTATTCATTTTTATTGAGTTTTTTATTAAATTGTGAATTTCCGAATAATGCACTTAAAACAAGTAACAAAACTCCTCAAATTAATAAAAATATACCATAAATAAATTTAGAAATTTGAATTTGTTTAGAACTTTTTTCAAGGTGTAATTCAACAAATTTTAGATAGTCTGCACTTCCTAAAGCAACCAAAACTATCCCTGCTATTAAGCAAATAACAGCAAATGTTAATAAGATTATAAAAATTATCTTATCCCTTGATAATTGAGCATTAAAAAGCTTTCTTGCTGTCATTTTTTCCTCTCTTAAAGAAATTGATTTTCTCTAAAATTATTGCTAATTTTGATGACTTTTTAATATTTTTATCTTTTCAAAAACCATAAATTAAGGCAGTAATTGTTGTTCCTACGATTATACTAATAAAGAAAAATAAAATTCCTAATCCAGTTCCGTGAGTTTGAGAGCCTACTGCACCTAAAATTGCAACAATTGGTCCTCCGTGCGCCGCTGCATTTGAAACACTTAAAGCACCAGCTATACCACCAGCTACTGATGAACCTACTACATTTGCTACAATTACACGTTTAGGATCGGCGACCGCAAAAGGAATAGCTCCTTCAGAAATTCCAATAAATCCCATTAAAATTGCTGAAAGCCCTAAAGATTTTTCGTTATTGCTAAATTTCTTTCTAAAAATTAATGTTGCTAGTCCCATTCCTAAAGGAGCAACTGGAATAGCGGCCCCAACCATTCCCATAGGTTGGAAGATTTTTTGCGAAACTAATGCAGTTGAAGTTAAAAAAGCAACTTTATTAATTGGTCCTCCCATATCAAAACCAGCCATTGCTCCAAGTAAAATACCTAATAAAAAGGCAATCCCTATTCCTAAATTAGATTTTGTTGTAAAAATACTTTGCAGTGCAGCGATAAATTTATCCATAACTCAACCAATTGGAGCACCAACAACAAAAATCACTAACAGACTGTAAAATAAGGTAACTCCAATTGGAATTATAAACATTGGAATAAGTGCACTTACTGATTTTTGAATTTTGAAATTGGTAATTCATTTAACTGTATAACCAATTAATAACCCAAATAAAATACTTCCAATAAATCCCATTGGCGTAACTGCTGAAATACCACCAATATTAAAGAATAAATCACTTTTATTAGCAATAAATGAGACCACAAACGCAGGCATTAGAGCGGCCCGACCCGCAATCGAATATGCAATATATGCACCTAAGGCACCTATCATTAAGGTAAATGAAACCACTCCAATTTCTAAAATTCATCATAGAAAATCACCTTTTGGAGCAGCGGCATTATTTCCGTATATGCTCTTTCCAAAACCTAAGGAAATAGCAATCATAATTCCACCAAAAATAACATAAGGAATCATGTACGAAATCCCATTAATAATATGTCTTAAAAGACCTTGTTGCGTTTGAGTTGTTGAGGTTGTTTTAACTTTAGTAACTTGATAAATATTTGCATTTTTTGCTTTTTGGATTACTTCTTTAGGATTATGAATAGCTTCTTTAGTTGAGGTAATATAAACTTTTTTACCGCCAAAATCATCTAGCGGAATTTGCACATCTGAAGCAATAATAACAAATTCAGCTTCAGCAATATCTGTTTGAGTAAGCTTGTTTAAAATTCCAACTGACCCACGCGTTTCAATTTTGGGACTATATCCTAATTGCTTTAAGGTATTATTAAGTGTTTCTGCCGATAAATAAGTATGAGCAATTCCCACAGCACACGAAGTAATACCAATTACTTTTTTACCGCTTAAAATGTGAGAATTGTCTAAATTTTTATTCATCAAATAATCGCTGATTATTTCATATATTTCATCTGCAGAATCACTTTGAGTAAGTTTTTCAACTTTGTCCAAATCTAACAAAATAGTAGAAACTTTCGCTAATATATCCATGTGTAAAGCTTCTTTATTGTTATTTGGAATTAGTATCACAAACATATACTTTACCTTTGAATTATCAAAAGTTTTTCAATTTATTGAATCATTAGTTTTTATAAAAAACAAACTGGGTTTTTCAATTGCATCACTTTGACAATGAGGAATAGCAAACCCTTTTTCAATTCCAGTTGATAATTCCAGTTCTCTTTGTTTTAGTGATTTAATTAAATTATCTTCTGATGTGGCGATTTTTAAAGCTTTTGCTTTTTTAGCAATAAAAGCAAAAGCATCATCAATGCTACTTAAATTCTCTTTTATAAAAACATAATCGCGTTTAAATACTTCATGTCTTTCCATATTTTTATTTTATAACTAGCATTTTTATATTTTAAGAAAAGAAAATAATTTCGGATAATTGGCAAATAAATGAAAAATTATTTGTTTCATTGTTCTAAAATATCAAGATTAAAGGATAACTTATCATCATAATTTTTGACTTTTTTACTTTGCAAAATTAAGAAAATTAAATCAGCAATAAAATGTTGATTGATTTTTGAAGAAATTGAGACAAACCGTTTGCTTTGCTCTATTGTTGAATATAAAATTACGTTTTCATATTTTTCTTTGGATTGTTTATTTGAAGTAATTAAACAAAATTTAATATGGTATTTGGTAAATAAATTAACAATAAATTTAATTTCTCTGGTATTGCAGCTTTTTGAAAATAAAATAACAAATTTATTTTCAATATCAATTTGTGTAGTAATTAAAAGAAGTGAATGAAAATCTCTAAAAGCAACTGAATTAATTCCTAATTTTTGCATATTGGTAGCTAGTTCTGATGCTGATAAATGTGAAGAACCAGCTCCATATAAATAAATCCGTTCATGCGATAAAATGTGTTGAATCACTTCATTAACTTCATTTAAATTAAGCAGATGTGAAGTTTGTGAAATGCTTTCTTTATAAAACAAAAATAACTGCTTTAAAATCAGTTTGTCATAATTAATATTTTCAGAGACCTTTAAATCAGTGTTTAAAAAATTATGATACACATAAAACTGCATATCTTTTAAAGAATCAAAATCTAGCTTTTTTGCAAGTCTTGATATTATTGATAAAGAAATGCCTGTATTATTAGAAAGTTGCTTAATTGAGCATCGATAAAATTTTTCTGGATATTTTGAAGCAAAATTAATTAAATTGAGTTCGGTTTTAGTTAATTTATCAAGCTGTTTTTGATTAAAAAATGTATATACTGTTTCTTTCATTGCTCCTCTTTAAATCAATTTTACAAAATTTACAGCTCAAATAAACACCAATATTTAAATGTAAATATTAGTAAAATAACTTAATTTTGTATTTGTCAACTTATTTAAAAGTTTTTAATAAAAAAACAACTATAAAAAATATAAATTCTTTATAGTTGTTTTGCCATGTGTCAATAAAAATTATTGGCAATAAAAATTTAAAAACTATTTGTTTGTATGTTTGTATAAAATCAATTTAAAAATGAAATAATTTTCATTTATTAAATATACCCGAAGCTAATTTAAATTGTAATTACAAACTAATTAAATAAAAAAAATCAAGGAGGTAAATAGCATAATTTTGATAAAGCTTTTATTTCTAAGTAACAAATTCTAAAAAATATCATATAAAACTGTTTTTTGATGTTAATAAGGTAATTATGCCATCATTTTTTAGTTAATTATTAGTAAACATTCAAATGCCTCAGGTAATAATTATAACAGATATAAAGCAAATATTTCAATAAAAATGAAAAAAATTTAAAAAAATGCATTTTCTAAATAAAAATATGGTTAGTCTTGATAGACAGATTAATGATTTTCTTTAAAAAACATAACTTTATCTAGAAAGTTAAGAAAATTATAATATTTTTTTGATATTTTAAATTAGAAATTAAAATACAGATTATCCCATTGGCTCTTTAAAAGCTATTATTTATTGTTTGACTTTTGACTTTCGCTAATAAAATGAAATTCTAATTTATTTTTTAAGCAAAATTGTTCAAATTTAGAACCTGAAAAACTAAATAAGAAAAGATAAATTTTCTTAACAAATGAAAGGCTAGAAACATCGACTTGATATTTTTGTGGGTTTTTGTTAGATAATGAAATTCAAACTAATCCCATTTTAATTCATAAAACAAGAACAAATAAACCTGCCACAGCATAAATAACATAAATAATTTCTTGTCCTTTATATAAATTATTTGATTGTTTTTGATTAGTTTTTTGTTCTTTAGGAATTCCGTATACACCCAATAATACTGCAAATAAAACAATATAAGCAATTAAAAAAATAATTAAAGCAAAATTAAGAAAATTGTGAAAATTAGCAAGCTTTTTACTAAATATTATTTTAGATTTGAATTTAGGTTTAATTAATTGACTCATTTTTAACTCCCTTGAGCATTAACATTAATTTTACTCTTTTTAACAGAGATAATTAGTATTTGTAAATATAATTCAACAAAAGTATATCGTCTTAATTAAATAAATGCTAAAAAATCACTAAAAAGGTTTTTAAATTACTTAATAAATTAATAAAAATATAAAGTATGCTTATTGTAGTAAAACTACCAAATTTATTTTTTTGATAATCTTCTTTTTAAATTTATATTAAAAACCACAAAAAGTAATCTTTTTGTGGTTAACTTTACATAATTTTCAAAAATTCCATTTTATTTTTGCTCATTTTTAAAAGTACTAATATAATTAAGATACCAATAATAATTTGTTTCCTTTAAAGTCTTTAACTCTTGTTTTAAGTTATTTGTTGTTGTTGTTTATATGTCTTATTCGAGTGTTTTTGACAAGAAGAATATTATAAAAATGGGTAATTTTTATAATATTTTAAATCAAACAGTAAAAAATATTGGTATACAAAATTTAAAAAGTTTATATAAAAGAAATTTCCAAAATAAAGATAGCAAATTTTGTTAATTTTATTAAATAGTTCATGAAAAAATCAATTTAATTTTGCAAAAATTTTATAAATCTTAAACTTTGAAATTTATTTTCATTTTTTAAATATATCTGAAGCTAATTTAAATTGTAATTACAAACTTTTTAAATAAAAACTCAAGGAGGTACATATTGTAATTTAGATAAAGATTTTTAATAACAAAATCTAAAAATCATCTTTAAAATCAAAAATAAGTGTTAATTAAAAATTATGTAAGCATTTTTTAATTTAATTACTTAGTAAATATTCAAATACAATAGAGTTTAATTATAACATAAACACTTGAGTAAAAATGAAAAATATTACAATTTTATAAGAAGTCTTTAATTTTGTTATTCAGTGATAAAAACTTACACAAAACAACAACATCGAGTAATTTAGCTCAAAAATAAAAATTAATTTTTAATTAATAAAACTATATACATTATCTCTAGCAAAGGAAAAACTTATGACTAAAAAATCAAAGAAAAAATTATTGCTTTTAGGATTAATCCCACTTATAGGAACTATTTTTGGTATAGGTTATGGAACTGCCAAAACTATTAATCAATATCAAATTAGCGCTTTAAATAATCAAATAAATGAACTTAATTTAAAATTTGAAAAATATAATCTCGCAAACAAACAAGATAAATTAAAAATTCAATCATTACAATCACAAAGCAAAAATTTGCAATTTCTAGTTCAAAACTTACAAGAAAGCGATTTATCTAGTGAAAATTTCAATGATTTTATCAGTAAATTCAATTATCAAAAAATTTCCGAAGATGCATACAAAACTTTTGAAAAACCACTTTTAAATTGAAAAAGCAACTTAGTTAAAAAAGTCTCATCTTTAAATAAAACTCTTAAAAATCTTTTAGAAAATAATAATTTAACCCAAGAAACTCGTCAAGGGGTTACTGAATCGCTAAACAAAGCAAAAAGCTTATTAAATTCATTAAATGAAATTACTTTTAACGATACAAAAAGTGCAGTTAAGGCTTTTAAATCAATCCAAAAGTCACAAAACATTTTTCTTAATAAATTAAATAGTAGTATTAACTTAATTGTTAGACAAATTAACAAACACAACCAAGAAGTAAATGATCTTAAAGAACAAATTGGTCAGAGAGATCAAAAAATTAAAGATTTAGCTGAAAAACTTATCAGTCAATTAAGATTTTATTTAGAATTAATTGCACAATTTAAAAATAATTTACAAGATTTTAATGGTTTTGATTTTGGAGAAACTGATTCGGATCAGCCCGAAAAAATTAAAAATAAAATTCAAGAAACACTAAAAATTATAACTAAAAAAGAGAGTCTTTTTATTGGATTGGTAGATCAAATGAATGAATCTTTGACCGAAGCTGAAGAAAAGAACGACTATTCAGATTTTCAAGTTTTTAATTTAAATATAGTGCAAAAAAGTTTTGAAAAAATCGTTAAAGAATACGATTTAATAAGAAATGCAATTATTCCTTCATACACAAAATGAAATCAAGAAAAAGGATTACAAATAATAAATCAATCTAAACGAATTGCTCATTTAGAAAGTCAAAATCAAACACTTCAAGCTAACATTAATTCTTTAGAACAAAATCTTGAACAAACCAAAAATGATTTAATGAGCAGCTTAGCTTTATTGCTTGAAAATCAAATTACTAATTTAGGCGGAATTGAGGAAACTATTAGAAGCACTGGTGATACAAATGCGACCGATCCAGCAGATAAGTTAAAACATCAAATTCAAACTTTAACTAATTTAAAAACTCAATACACAGCAGATAATTATTCTCAAACTTTTACACCTGTTTTTAATGATGCTTTAAGAGTAGCTCAAGAAGTTATTCAAGAGTACAAAAGTAATGTTTTAGACGCACTTAAAGTTCAATATCAAGGTACTTTAGATAGTTTAAATTCCACTAAAGAGCAATTAAGTACTACTCAATCTGAACTTAATGCAAAAAATCAAGAACTTACTAATACTCAAAATTCTTTAAATGCTGTTCAAGCAGAATTAGAACAAAATAAATTATCATTAGATACCACTCAAGAAACCTTAAGAATAACACAATCTCAACTCCAAGAATTAAATGCTCAAATAACCACTAACAAAGCTCAAGCCAAAGTAGTATTTAACACTGTGAAATCTGTATATGATGATCTTAAAGTTAAAGCAAATACTTTAATTGGAGAAATGGAATCAAGTATTGATGTTTCAGAGTTAAGAAGCAAATTAAATGAAGATATAGTACCTTTTGAAGAAAATATATCTCTTGAACAAATGCAAGCTAATATTAAGTCTTCACTCGATAAAATAACTCAATTAAATAATTTATTTAACGATACTTATCAAAAAGATTTTGCTTTTAAAAACCAAAAATCACAACAACAAATTCAAAGTCTTGAATCTCAAAAGGATTTAATCGAAAAATCAATTGAAGATTTACAAGCAAAACAAGCAAATTTTTCTAACATTTTATCGAGAAATGTGTCAGCACTAACTAGTGCTTATATCACTAGAAAAAATGCTGCTCAAAAAACAAAAGAATCTGCTAAGCAATATCAAATCAACACTTCAGAGCTAGAAAAATTTCTTGCCTTGCAAGATTTACAAGCTCCAGGAAATGATTTGACTAAACAAATTGATTTTGTCGAAAAATACAATACTAGAATTATTAATTTATCTTCTGAAACATTAAAATTACAAGGTCAAATTCTTAAAAAATCTGAAAAACAAAATCAAAAATCTATAGAAGAGTTGAAAAGGTTAACAGAACAAAACGATCAACTAACTAAAGAACAAGTTGATTTAAATAAAAAACTTCACAATGCAAATGCATCTTCCAAAGAGGCAAATGATCGGAATGAACAACTACAAAAATATGCTGATAACCAGAGAAATTACGACCAACAGCAAATTGCTAAATTACAAGAGCAAAAACAATCTGTTCAGAAACAATTAGATGTGGCAAATACCAAAATTAAAGAAGCAACAGATAATTACATCAAGTATAAAAACGTAATCTTAAATTCCAATCTTTACCAAAATGCTACCAATCGATTTGCCTATTCAATTAATGGTTGATCTGATAAATTAATAACAGGATATTCAGATCCACAACACGATAAGGAAAATTATAACAAATACTTTGAATATCAAAATCCAGGCTTTAAACTAGATCGTATTTCAGTTATCAGCAAATTCAGAGTTAAAATAATGGACCCAAATGCCGAAAAATACACATTCAGAATTTATTACATCGATACTGAAGAAAAAGATGATACAAAAAAATTAAAATATATAGACTGAATATATGAACGCAAAGTTTTCTTAGAAAACCAAAAAATTGCATATAGTTCAAAAGTAAAACAGTATAATATCAACGATTCAGCTAGGGAGGCACTTCATACAGAATTGCTTCTTGTGAAATTAGTTAATGCTGACCAGTCGCAATTAGAATTTATTAATGTTGCAGGTGATTATCTAAAAATTAAAACTCAGGACGCTTATCTTCGCCAGCAAGTCAATATTGAAAAACTTTTTTCTAGAGCTCCAATTGTAGGAATTGAAGAAATTATAAAAAAAGAGTTTTCTTTCGATTAAAAAATTTGAATATCTCTGAAAGGATGTTTCTAATATATCAGCAATTTAATTATTGTTATAATTGAAATAATATGAAATTTATAAAGATTTTTACTTATAAAAAAATTCAAACACTGTTACCTTTAGTTTGTGGGGTTATAATAACATCATCTATTGTTTTTCCTTTATTTTTTGTAGCTAAAAATAATGATTTCTTAATTCCAAAAACTGAAATTTTAAACAAAAACTTTGGTGAAGAATCAAAAATATTCAAAGCACCAAAACGTCCTGAATATGATTTTATGCCTCTAGTTCACAAATTTGAAAAGATTAAATTAGAAAGTAAAAATCTTCCAATCTCAGAAGATTTGTTGTTATTTATAAATCAAAAGATTAACCAAGTTAAAAAAGCTTTAAATGGAGATTATTTTTTACAACAAATCCATTCAAATTGAAACTTATTTTTCGAAAATTACAACATATGAAAACAAGCATTTTTAAATAAAGATGAACTAGTATTATCTCAAGAAGATCAACAAGAGTGAAATAAAATTTTTAATGAAAAATCAAAAAATATTTATTCATCATCAGTTAATAATAAAAAAATAGAATTAGAAAATTACATAAAAAATTTTTATATCTATAAACTAAAGCAACAAATCAAGTTATATGAACAGCATCCATACTATATTCAACCTTTGGAAAGATTAAAAAAGATTTTATATTACTATCAAAATAATTATGAAGAATATGTTGATTTTCAATGAGGAATAGATAAAAACAACAAGTTCACATTAGAACCTAGCAAATACTATAGTGGAAATTATCAAAAGATTTTTATCGATGATCAATATATTAAAAATTGATTAAAATTTTATCAAAGGTGAAATTGGGTTTTTGTACAAGAAAAAGATCAAATCAATAAAATTGAAGATAAAAAAATTAAAGCTTTACAAATAAATCCTAAATTTAAAGATAATAAAATCATTAGCAATTACATAAAAAATCAAATAAATTTTGCTCCAGATAGATATGATGAGCTTTGAACTATAAATCCTCAACACCCTGAAAAAGTAAATTACAATGATGTTAAGGAAATGAATTTTTCGAATTTTGCTAAAAAGAGTAACAAGCTCAAAAAGCAAAGAATTGACGAAATAAATAGATTCGGATTAAAATACAACAATTTTCAAATTTATGGAGGCTTTTCAGATTTAAATATTGATAATAAAAAATATAGAAATAAAGACTTCCAACAATTAAAAAAATTTAATTTTAAAAAATTTTTTAAATATCATGACAATATAAATCTAGACCCTGTTTTGACTGCTGTTGTTCCTGATTTTGAAGTTTATAACAACCTCTTGTGAGATCAACCAAACTTGTTTTCTGATGGTTTATATCGAAATATAAAATCAGAACTAATAAAACCCGTTCACACTAGAATAAAATCAAATAAATTAATTTTTGATTCCTCTTCTTCTATAACACAAAAAGAAATAAAACAAGGAAAATCTCTTCTTAATGATGGCTACTGGATTAACCCAATTCCCGAATACAAAAAATGATTTAATCATTGAAAAGAAATTTTACCTAAAATTATCAATAATACTTGAGATGATAAAACTAAAATTAAAGCGGTTGCTTATTATATTATTACCAATACTATTTATTTATCTCCAACAAACAAATATTTTAATTACAATGGTTATGGAATTTATAATCCAACTCAAATTTTCACTAACGATCCAGAAATTGAATGTGTTGGTTATTCGATGAATTTAGCTGCGGCACTGACAATTTTAAACATTCCAGTCCGAATTTTGGGTGGTGTATATTCAGGTTCTCCTTTATCAACAATAGCAAATTCAGGTCACGCTTGAAATGAAGTTTTTATTGATGGAAGATGAAAAGCAATTGATTTAACTAATTGAGACTTATATGAAGCAGATATTGAACACCAAACATATGAACTTAGAGATGATAAAGATTTATTTTTAGAACGTAATTCAGAATGAATGAACAAATTTAAACTTGATATCGCCTCATATCAAACCACTATAATGTTTTTCAAAAACCCTAAAGAATACGAATATAAAGATCTTCCTGATAGTCTTTAAAGTTAATAAAAAATGTACCACTTTTTAGTTATTTAGACAATAACTTTTTAAAGGTACATTTTTTATATTAATTTTTGTTTTTTAACTTTGATCATTAATAATTTTTAATACTTCTTCTAAAGCTTTTTCTCCGGTTACCTTAGTTGGGCTTTTATCTAAAGTTGAACTAAGTAATAAGTCTTCGATTTTTTTACTAATCTTGCTGGTTTTTTCATTTTTAGGTAGGTTTAATAAATCTTCATTAGAATCTTTTAAAAAATCATCCAATGATTTAAATGATAAAGCACCAGAATGAGTGTAATTAGAATCAGATTCTAAAACTTCAGTTTCTTGTTCTAATTTTGCTTTATCAGCATCGTTTTGACTAATTTTTGCCTTATTTTCGGTAATTTTATCATTGATTTGTTTTTCTGAGTTGTTGTAATAATCAACACCACGATTAACAACATCTTTTAACGGAATAAAGTAAGCTGATTTTCTTGTCATTAAATCTCTTACAGCTATTTCTTCTCCATTATAGTTAACTTTTTGTTTGTATAATCAGTTTAAAAATAATAAAGTTGCTTTATCTTCTTTGCCATTATTATCTACTGAAACAGGAATTAAACTTGAACCCCCTTCAATGTATGTTGAAAAGGTATCATCAGCATTATTTTTTGTAACTTGTTCTTGTAAGAAAACATCATCTCTTGTTGCTCAAGATTTAGGATCTTGACCTTTAAAAAAACTACGAGATGTTTTTGAGTTAACCGATTGTTCTAACCCCACAGATGCAACAACAGCAAAAATAGTTTGATATTGTCTCATATGTCAAGAAGCTCATTCGCCTGCTTCGCTAATGTTATTCTCATATTTTACATCTCTAAATAATGTTGGATTTGCTTTACCACTTACAGCATTAACTTCTTGTACAACATCTGATTGATTATCTTTTACAAATTGGTCAAAAGTGTTTTTAAAAACAGTTTGCATTTCTTGATTATCTTTGATATTGTATTTAATTTTTGAAAAGTCATATTGACCATTAGTTGGTTCTAATTCTCATAACTTTTTACCTTTTAATTGGTTGTTAATAGATTTAAAGAATTCATCTTGCTGATAATCAATAGAAAATACTTGTAAATTACTGATGCTTTTACCGTATTTTGCTACCTTTTCTTTATCAACTTCTAATGCTGATTTTAATTTTCTAGCAAATTCAAATAAACTATTTAAACCTTTAAATGTTTTTTCATTAATTGTATAACCTTTTAAGCTATCTGGTTTAGCTTTTAAAAAATTAATTGCAGAATTTTCTGGAATAGTATTTCCTTTATTTTTTTGTGCATCTAAATGTTCAAAAAATTTACCTGTTTTATCGACTGTTGCACCAGCTTGTTGGGCTAATTCTAATGCTTTATTTAATAAATCTATATTTACACTAAATCCGTTTGTATCCGAAACATCAAAAGGTATATTGTAGATTTTAGTCTTTGATAAATTTTCTCCAACTAACTGAGTGTGTGCTTTAAGGATTTTTTGAGGAAAATCACTAGTAGGTAAAATTGAAGTAATATCTAAAAGTTTGCCATATTTATTAATTACATAAGCAGTTGTTTGATTTCCTAATATTAGATTAGCTAATTTATCAGAATTTAATTTTATATAGTCTTCGTTTTTATTAGTTAATTCCAATTCGCTTTTAGCACCTGTTTTTTCTTGATCTCATAATTCTACTTTTAGAAAATCAGGATTATTTTTCATTGATTCATTATAAAGAGGAATTAGTTCTTTTAAAGCAATCATTAGTGGATGAAAACGAGTTTGGCCTGAAGCAAAAACAATTTTATTATCTGAAGCCGCTTTGTCTGTAGGGTAGTTAAGAATTGTTGGTTTATTATCTTGACAGCTTGTTGCTAAAGCAACTGTTGCAGCTGAAAAAGCAAAGATAGTAGATAAAAATTTTAGTTTTTTAGATTTTTTCATAACCTAAATTTTATAACACATATAAATATATAAAAACAAAAAAATAAATTGAAATATTAAAAACTCTCGAATAATCGAGAGTAATGCTTATATTTTTGTTAAAATATCATTTAAAATTAATTCTTCAGTTGAATGAATTACAAGATCACTGTGGTCAAATAAATGCTCTTGTCCTTGCGGAATAATTGCTATTGAACGCATATTTGCTTCAATAATTGATTTAACTCCTGAAGGGGCATCTTCAATTCCAACACATTCTTGTGGGACTAAATTCATTCCCTGGGCAGCCAGTAAATAAATATCAGGAGCCGGTTTACCATTTTTAACATTTGCAGGGTCAACAATAAAATCAAAGTAATTAATTAGTTGAATTTTTTCTAAAATTAGGGGTGCATTATGTGAAGAAGATGCTACTGCAAGCTTATATTTTTTATTTTTTAGTTCTTTTAAAAAATTTTCTATCCCTGGTAAAATTGCACTTGGATTTAAAGATGTTTGAAGCATTTGTTTATATTCTTCATTTTTATTAAAACACATTTGCTCAATTTTTTGCTCTGAAAACTGTGAAAGCAAATTTTTTAATTTTAAAATAGCTACTAAGGTTTCTTTTCGCGGAAGACCCTTTAAGGGTTCATTTTCCTCTTGAGAATATTCAATATTGTATTTAGCTAGTTCATTTTTTCAAGCTAAATAATGTAAATGTGCCGTGTCAGTTAAAACACCATCTAAATCAAATACAAAACCTTTAATTTCTTTATTCATATATTTTATCCTTGAATTTTAAAAGTTTCTTTAGTATTTGGAGTTAAAAAGATTTCTTTATTATTAATTATCAGCGGTTTTGAAGAAGCTTTTAAACAATCAATTTCAAAGCTATCTTTTACAACAAGAACCATAAATTCTCCGTCTGCATAACTAAAGGTATATTTTAATGAATCTCAGGCATTTGGTAAATTTGGATGAATGCTTAGAGAATCATTGTGTCAATCAAGTCCTCCAAATCCAAAGACAATCATTTGCCAAATTGCCGCTAAACTTCCAGCATGAATTCCTTGATTTGAAGAATCCATATTAGTTCCTAAGTCAATATTAATTGCATATTTAAACAACTCATAAGCTTTATCAATTTTGCCTAAACGGGCAGCTTCAATTGCATAAGTTGCAGCTGAAAGCGAAGAATCGTGAGTGGTAATTGGTTCATAATAGTTAAAATTAGCTTCTCGAACTTTTTTGTCGTATAAATGTGGCATTAAAGATGTAAGAAGCACTACATCAGCTTGCTTTACAAGTTGTGAAGCAAGGAGTTTGTGTCCTTCTTTGGTATTAAAAAGCTTCTTACCAGCATCTCCAAGCATTTGAAATGCAGAAACATCATTTTTAGGCAATGATAAAAACGAATCATTTTCAGCAATAATTAAATTTTCATTAGGAAGTTGCTGTTTTAAATTTGCATAAACATCTTTCATTTTATCCACATTAATTGGATACGGAATGTTTTGATAAATTTGTTGCAGAAGTGTTTTACCTTCAGAAGTTGCAGATAAATCATTAATAACTTTTAGTGCTAACTCAATATTAATTTGTGCAAGTTTATTAATATAAGCACTATTATCAATGTTCCCTTTATATTCATTTGGACCCATAACATCATTGATATAATATTGCCCATTTGCTTGTTTTTCAGCTCTGTTTGTGTAAAAATATGCTGTGTCAATAATCATTTCATAACCCATTGATTGCATAAATTCAATATCACCGGTGACTTGATAATATTGATTAATTGCATAGGCTACATCAGCAGAAACGTGAATTTCCTGTCTACGCGATGCAATTGGAACTTGTTCTCCAGTTTCAATATCTGCTTGACCTCAATATGGACATACTTCTCCATCAGTAGGTCAAGCCATTTCTCACGGAAATTGAGCTCCTTCAAGATTACTTTCTTGAGGCCTTTCTTTAATTTCTTTGGCTTTATTACGGGCTCCTTGAAGACCTAAATATCTGTATGTAAGTAAATTACGAACTACTTTTGGGTTAGTAAATAAGTAATTGGGATTAATGAAAAATTCAGTGTCTCAATAAGTGTGTCCTTGATATCCTTCCCCACTAAGTCCTTTAGCTCCAACATTTTTGTAAATTGAATCTTCAGGAACAAATGAATTTAGGTGAAAAATTCCAAATTCTAATGCTAAAGTATCGTATTTAGCTTGCTCATTTTTCCCGTTAATTTCTACAAAAAACTGATTTCAAGTCTTTTGGTGCATCACTTTAATTGATTGCTCTTTTAAAGTTTCATAATTAGAATTTAAAAGCTCTTGATGCTTTTTATTTGCATCTTTAATAACAAGTTCATCATTTAAAATTTCCATTTCTGAATCAACACTTGTATGCACTGACATAAGTTTTACAAGTTCAAATTCATCATTTTCTTTTAAGGTTAAATTAATCTTAAAAGCTACTTTTCTTCGACTAATTGTAATTAAATAATCATCATTACCGCCAACAATTTTTTGATTATTCAATTTAGCTTGAGTAACTAAATTATGTACTACTAAACGCTTTGAAAAAGTAGTTCATTGCTTCATTTGCAACGATTCAGTAGTAGGACGGCTTTTTAATCCTTCGGCAAAGTGTTGCGATCCAGTATTAGTTACTTGAGCATTAATACCAGGAATAACGCTAAGTTTAATTTGTGAATGATTTTCAGCAAGCTTTAAAACTTTAAAACTTATTTTTTGTGCGTACACATTTTTTTGGTCTTGTGATACAAAACGCTCAAAATTAAGTTCAAATTTTCCTTCTTCTCTTTCGATAATGATTTGACGAGTTAAAACTCCTTCTTTAATAAAAAGAGTTTTTAAATAAAAATCTTTTTCGCTTAATTGAATTTGTTTTCCATTAATTAAAATTGGAGTGGTCATTAAATCGGCTAAATTAGCTAATTCAGATACATCTTCTTCAGAAGATTTGTTAAAAATGCCATTAACAAAAAAGTCTTCTTTATTGTAAATTGCTGGTTCTTCATCAGCACTTCGAAGTCCTAAATATCCATTCCCTAATGCAAAAATACTCTCGGTTTTTGCAGTTTTAGTTTTGTTGAATTTAATTTGTGAAACCGTTTTTTTCTCTAAATCATATTTTAAAAATTCCATGGTTTTTCTCTCTCTTTAAAAATTTATTATTCTTTGACTAAGACTGATTCATATGGTCTAAGTAATTTGGTTGGGATTTTTTTATCTGATCATGAAGATAAAATAAGTTCGCTAATATTTTGGTTAAATTCTAATTCTTTTTCAGTTAAATTAATATATGCAATAAGTTTTTCAGTTTCGCTTTCTCGAGTTATTTTGATAACTCCACTATTTAAAACTTCAATATCTGATTTTCCATATACTAACAATTGATGATATTTTTCTTTTCTTAAACTAATAATTTCTTTATAGAAATTTAAAATACTATTTGGACTGCTTTGCTCTTTAGCAACATTAATTTCACTAGTAAATCTACCATTTTTAATTCAAGGTTTAGCACCAACATTAAATCCTGAATTTATCGAAGCATCTCATTGCATGATCACTCTCCCAGCATCGCGAGAATTAATATTTGAATAAAGTAACATTTCTTCTTCGCTATATATTTGGTCTCGATCAACCATATTTGCAAATGAGTTGTGAGTATCTACATCTTTAAATTCATTCCTATTATCAAAATGAGTATTTAAAAGTCCAATTTCTTCTCCGTAGTAAATGCAAGGAACTCCTTTTAAAGCAAAAAGCATCATTGCATGGGTTTTGGCACTTTGGTTCCGAAAAATGGTTTCGGAACCTCAACGTGAAATGCTCCGAGAAGTATCGTGATTTGATGAAAAGTTGGTAATCATTTGTGGAGCTATCTTTTCATCAACTTGGAAAGCTCTTTGTTGATAAGCAAATTCTTTGTAATCTCAAAGTGAATCATATCCATTTCTACCGGTTTGTTTTCCTCAACCAATTCATCACCACGCAAAATTATAGTAATTATCAGACACTTTGTTAGTAATTCCGTATTCAATAAGTTCATCATGAGTAATTCCGCTAGCTTCACCTAAAGTAAAAGCATCAGGTTTATCAGTAAAAGCAAGCTTATTAAATTCCTTTAAATATTCAACTGCTCCCTTACATCAAGCAAAATTGGGGTTATGTTTAAATTCGTTGAATTTTTTTGAAACATGTTTTATAGCATCAAGTCGAAATCCTCTAACCCCTAAATCATATCAAAAGTTAATTACTTCAACCATGGCTTTTAGAGTGTCAGGATGCTCTCAGTTTAAATCAACTTGTTCTTTAGCAAATAAGTGAAAGTAATATTTATTAATTCCAGGGACATATTCTCAAGCACTTCCACCAAAAATTGATTGAGCTTGTTTTTCTTCTTCAGATAGTTCATCTCGCCAAATAAAGTAATTGTGTTCAACATTTTTTGTTGAAGAAATAGCTTTTTTAAATCACTCATGTTCGTTGGAAACGTGATTTAAAACAATATCCATAATAATGTCAATTCCTCTCTTTTGAGCTTCAGTAGCAAGTTCTTTAAAATCTTCTAAAGTTCCAAATTGTTTTCATACATCTTTGTAATTTAGCACATCATACCCTGCATCAACAAAATTAGTGCTATAAATTGGACAAAGTCAAATTGCATTAATCCCTAAATCTTGCAAATAGTCTAGTTTTGAAGTAATTCCTTTTAAATCGCCATCTCCATCATTATTGTAATCCATAAATGATCTAGGAAAAATTTGATAAATAATGCGATCAGCTAACTTAATTGTTTTCATGTTTAATCCTTTTTTGAGTTATTTTTAATTTAATATAAATTAAAGGTATGTAAATTATAAAAAAACAACTCCAAAAAATTCATAAATTCTTGATAAGTCAAATTATTTACTTATTAATCACAAAAGTTATCTTTTTAAAAACCTTTTGACTTGTATATTCAAGAATTAAGCTTATAAATACCAACAAATAAGTACAATTTAATTACTATGAATTTTAAAAAATTATCAGAAAGCCAAATACAAGCTTTTGACAAGGAATTTGCTTATTTAGAAGATGATTTAGGAGTTGTCTATTTCCAAGATTATATTCAAATTAAATTATGGCAACCACTAGCTAAAAATGTGGAAATTTTGCTTTTTTCGAATTATCAAGCAAGTGATTATCAAACTTTACAAATGATTAAAGAAGGTCCAATTTGAAAAATTTTATTAAATAAAAAATACCAACATTTTTATTATCAATTTCAAATTACCCATAAAAATAATCATGTCACAATTGCCTTAGATCCATACGCAAAATCAATGGCTCCATTTAACCATTTTCATGAAAAAGTGGGTAAAGGTTTTATTTTCAACTGACAAGATGAAATTAAAAAACCATCTCCTTTAAAAGCGAAAATTAATTCGGTTAATGAAGCAATTATTTACGAGCTTCAAATTCGAGACTATACTAGCTTATATCCAAATGCTTTACAAAATACCAAAGGTACTTTTAATGCAGCTTTAGAAGTGGGGATTTTTGATCATTTAAATCAATTAAACTTTACTCACTTACAACTTCTTCCTATTCAAAGTACTTATACAGTTAATGAATTTAATCAAAGCATTATAAACCAAGGAGAAGGAAGCGGATTTAGCACCAATTATAACTGAGGATATGATCCGCATAATTATTTTTCAATTAATGGAATTTTTAGTTCAGATCCTTTAAATCCTAAAGTGAGAATTGATGAATTTGCACATTTTGTAAACCAAGCACACCAAAAAGGAATTGGAATTATTTTAGATGTAGTCTTTAATCACTTATTTAATAATGATATTTTAAATAACATTTTGCCTGGATATTATTTTAGAGAAAACGCAAAAGTCAAACCAGTTGACCAACCTCCACTTGCAACTCAAAGAGCAATGACTCGTAAGCTTATTATTGATGTTTTAAAATATTTTGTTGAGTATTTTGACATTGATGGATTTAGATTTGATTTATCGTGTTTTTTTGATAAAAAAACTCACGAAGAAATTTCCGAAGAACTTCGGAAAATCAAGCCAAACATCATTTTACATGGTGAGGCATGACCTTATTCAGATTTAGAGTTTAATAGCACTTACATTAAAGGATATAAAACAAATAATTTTGAATTTGGGTATTTTAATGATACTATGCGTAATGCCATTACTTGTTATGAAAATGATAAAAGTATCAAGGGCTTAGTCTTTGAAAAAAGCAAAGATCAATTTGATAAATATATCTCTTCAGTAGTAGGAAATATTAAGGAATATCATTGAAAAGATATTCCACACTCAGAACATTTTTATGATCTTTTTAATAATGATACAAACACAAATTTAGGGTATGTAGCTTGCCATGATGGGTTAACATTGTGAGATAAAATTGCAGTGCATGCAAAAAATAAAAGTTTGAAAGAACTTTTACAAATGTATCGAAAATCACTCATTATGCTTTACACAACTCCAGGAAGAAAACTACTTCTTGCAGGAACTGAATTGCTTCAAAGTAAACCTTGTGATATATCCGGAGCTGATGCAAATAAATGTGAAAAAATGAATATTAAAGACTATCTGAATTTAAATGCTGATAAAAATTCTGTGCATGAAAATTCATACAAAACTACTGATTATGTTAATGGAATAAAATGAAATAACTTAAATATTAATGGTGTTAAAGAGCATATTTATGATTTTGTAAGTAATTTAAACAAATTTAAATTACAATACCCTCATTTTAATTTAATTTCTGCTGAAGAAATTAATCAAAAATTATCATTTGTTAAGGTTAATTATGATGATGGATTGCTTATATATAAAGTTGTGGATAACAATAGTGAAATTACTATTATGCACAACTTTAGCAATAATACATATACATTGGAAGAATATATTCAACACACAACTTTATTTAGTTCTTTAATTATGCAAGATCAAAAAGCTAATGTTTTAGAAGCTCACGAATCTAAAATATTAATTAAATAAAAAGATATAAAATAGCAGAGAAATTAATTCTCTGCTATTTTTATTTATCTTCTTTTTTCTTAGATCAAACAACTTTGCCTCGAAATCATGTTTGAAATGGTTTTATTGTTTTTAATTGTTCGAAATTATTTAAATTAAATATATCTTCTTCATAAAGAATAAAATTAGCAAGGTAATCTTTTTGAATTTGCCCCATTATTTTTTCTGCATTCATAAAATAAGCAGATCCCTTTGTATATGCATCTATTGCATCATAAATAGTGACTCTTTGCTCTTTGTTTGGATGATTAAGTGCTGCATAAATATTATTTAACGGATTTAAAGGAAATACTAAATGGTCTGTTGACATTCCGACATGAACTTGTTTTTTAAGAGCGGATTGAAAAGGTAAAAAGCTTTCATGGAGTTGATCGGAAAACTTATAGTTAATAGAACACATTTCAAAAGCAACGGGGATATTACTTTGAGATAATTGTGTAAGTAAATTATCATCTAAATATGAAGCATGAATAATTGCATTTCTTGCTTTATTTGTTTTGCTGACTTTTTGATATTTTTTTATTAATGAGGCAATAGCATAATTACCAATTGCATGCGTAGTTATTGCTAAACCTAATTTATTAATCCTTGCGACATATTTATCAAAATCACTATTTTCAGTATAAGGTTTTAAAGCTTTTTGTTGAAATTTTTGAGCAAGTTCTTCATCAAAAGCTGCTGTTTTTGAATAAACAGTGCCATCAGCAAAAACTTTAATTGCCCCTAATTTGTGATTATCAGGTAATGTAATTGTTTCTTTTTTGTTAATAAAATCTTCTAATCATTTTGGTTCGGTTAATCATAGTTGGTGATAAACTTCTAAAGATAATTCATCTTTAAGTAGTTGAATTTGCTCAAGACTTTGTTCTCAGGTTGAATTTCTTAAATCACAAGTATAAATCCCAGTTAAGCCTAATGAATTTGCATATTTGACATAATCCTTAAGATAATTAGCTTCTCTTTTAATATGTGAATTAGACATGAGACTATCAACTCTTCAAGTTATCATTTCTCTAACAAAACCAGTAGGTCATCCTTGTTCATCTAATTCAATAATTGAACCAGGATCGATAATATTTTTCTTAAAAGCTTTAAGTCTTTTTAAAGCCTTAGTGTTATAAACTCCTGAGTGATAATCATTTCTTCATAAAAATAAAGCCACTTTTTCAAGCATATGGTCAAGATCTTCTCTTGTGGGTAATTTAGATTCTTTTAAGTTTAATTCACTTAAACCATAGCCAATTAAAACACTGTTTTGTTTAATGTTATGCTTGCTTTGATATTGTTTAATTAAATTTGCTATATCAGCAAAACTTTTTGCAGAACTAATATTTAAATAATGCATATATTTAGCAGAATAAAAGAAATGAACATGGCTATCAATAAAACCAGGGATAACAACTTTTCCTTCTAAATTGATGATATTGCTTGGTTTTTGACTTAGGATTTCCTTATTTGATCCAACTTTTAAAAAGTTATCTTTTTTTAAAAGAAAAGCTTGTGCAAATTGTTCATTTGAAAGATATACTTTCCCATTGATAAAAGCGGTTGTTTTCATTAAATAAATTATAATTTATTCTTTATTATTGAAGTTTGAATATATCAATAAAAATTTATGTAAAAACTAGAAATTTAGATTTTTTTGTTATTAATTTAATTAAATAAAATTCAGTTGTCTACATTTAGTCGACAACTGAATTTTTACTAAATTTCTTCTGCTATCTATTGTTGAACTATTTGTTTTGTTAATTCAATTTTTTGATCAGCTCATTGAACAACATCTTTAATAACTAATTTTTGCACTGCTGAAATTAAAGTTTCCATAAATTCAAAATCAATTTTTTCATTTTTTGTGGGTAAAATAATTTCTTCATTTGAAGCTTTTTCCCAAGTACACATATAATCGTAATTGAATTTTTCTTTTAAGAATTTTAATGAGCTAGATAAAAATAGTCCTGTTTTTATAGACATATAAAATAACGTTTTCATAGAGAAAACTCTTGCATGAGTCACCATTTTATAATCAAAATTTCTGTAAAAAGCATTACCAAACATATCAATTGTTATTGTATTTTTATTAAATACTTTTGCGTTTACATCAGTTTTACCAATTATTCCATTATTTGTAAGGCCGGAAGAAACAACAAATATTCCTTTATTATTTATGTGTTTCTTTTGAATATCAAAATTTCCGTTAAATCCTTCGAATAAATCTTTAATTTTATATTTTTCCCAATTTAAACTTAATGATTTATCATTTAATAGTCTTCTTATCGCTAAGTCTTCTTCCTTAGTTAAGTTAAAATCTTTAAGACCTGTAGCAGTTAAATAAGCTTCCAGCTCAGCGATTCTTTGAGCTTCCAGCTCTTTAATAAAATTATCTATAAATTTATAATCTATTTTACCTTCAATAGTAGGTAGAAGTATTTTTTCTTTTTTAACCTTACTTCAATGGGACTTATTATTTCAGGAATATTTTTCATAAATTGCATTTCTTATTATCGAAATAAAAAACAAATATTGATTATTCGTAAATTTTCTATCTTCTATAAAATCAATTGAGATAGATGGGAAAAACATGTGGGTAAGAGTATATTAGTTAAAATACATCTCTTAAAGCAATTAAATTATACAACACAAAATGGAACAATTTTAAAATTGTTCCTTTTTTAATTCTCTAAAAAGAATATCAAAATTGATTTTTTTAAAATAATTTAATGTATAAAAAGTTAAATAAAAATTAAATTTTCATTGCTTTTGGTGTTAAAAAGGAGAATTGTTTTAAAAGTATCAACCCCAAAAACTGCGAACTTTTTCTTGCCATATTTTTTTATGTGGTGTGATATAAACGCCTCTGTATGTGAACCGATATGATATTCTTGTTCAAAGTCCTTAATAAAGTCTTTATTATTTTTAATATATTTTATGAAATCTTGTAAAAGTTTCTTTTTGATTTTAGAGATTTTGTCTCATTTATTTTTAAATTCATATACAAGAATTTGAAGTGCCAACTCTCACTTTCCTTGTAAGAGCAATAACTTAATAGTTTTAAATAAGCTTACTTCATAAGTAAGCAAATAATCTAGAAAAATTTTCTTGTTTTCAGTTTTATATTTTCCAAAACCACAAAGAGAAAAGAGTTTATGAATAATGTGAAATCAATCCAAAATGTACTTAGCGTTTAAAGCTTTAGCAAGTGTCTTAATAAAAGAGGCGCCATCACCATAAATAATAATTTGATCAAAATCATTCCCATATATTTCTTCAATTTTACTTCTTATAGTTTCAATATAAGCATCATCAATTCCGCTACCACTTTTAGTTAAAGCCAATTCTACAATAACAGTTTTGTGAACAATTTCATTATTTGAATTTTTACCTTTATGAGCTACTATTACTCGAACACGATTTTTGTTTATTGTATTTGAACTATTGCGTAAATCTAAAAACGTATCATCTACTTCCAAATACAAAATTCTTCCGCTATCAGTTGGTTGTTTGAAGTTGATCTTTTGTTGTTGGGTTTGGGATTTTAAAATATTAGTAATTGTCTTAGCACAAATCATATTTTGATATGCAATTTCTTTAATAGCTCGATTAGACATCCCTTCCTTTTTTAAGGCAACAACATTTTCAATAATTGAAAGGTCAATATTTTTGTGTTTTGGAATAGTTCAAATAGGATTATTATCATAAAAATGATATTGGTTTTGCTTATCGATAAATAAATATCTTTTAAAATTAAATACCCCTTGTTTTGATTTAATTTTTCGACAACGAATTTGACGAATGTTTCATCCTAAATCTTTACGGGCTTGGGAATGAGCAAAAGCTTGCTCTTGTTCAAAAAACAAACTTTCCAAATGCTCTTTAATTAATCTCTGGGCATTTTCATTCATAGCAATATTATAACGCTAATTTTAAATCAAAAAACTTCTTATGATATTAAAGATTAGTATTATATTTGTATTTAATTAAATACTGATATTAAAAAATAATATTATATTTATTATTTATATTCTTACTAGAATATAAAATATTATTCTTAATTTATATACTATACTTACTATTTATATTTAATTTAAATATATTAGATGCAATTTTAACATATATTAAATAAAATCTTTTAAATACTTACATTATTTTTTCTAATCATAAAATTAAGTATTATATTTACTTTTATTTAAGTAAAAAATTTTAAAATTTTAATTTTTAGATTTTTTAAGTAATTATCAAAGAAATAATTTTATTTTTGAAAATACCGCATTTTAATGTGATTTTTTAGTACTTTTTTATTTTTTATTTTTTGCACGTTAAAATGCAAATATAAACATAAAAATAAACAGGAAGGAATATAAAATGAAACCTAAAACTAAAAAAATATTACTTTCATCTTCACTTGGAGTTAGTGTTTTAGCTACAGGAGTAGGAATAGGATATTTATTCTCGTCGCTAAATTATGAAAATAAAATTTCCAAACTTAAACAAACAATTTCTCAACTTAATGCTAAACTCAATTCATTAAAAGCTCAAAATCAAAATGACAAAACTAAAATTACTACTTTACAAGCAAAACAACAAAATTTAGAAACAATGATTAAAGACCTACAAGATTCCAAAATTTCAAATAGTGATTTTTCTGAATCCTTAAATGCTCTTTCACAAGAATTAAAAAGCGGAAAAACTGTTGTTGAAGTTATTAAAAACGTTGGATATAAAGACCTTAAAACTCCAATTATGGATTTTAAAAATGATTTAAAAACAAAAATAGATTTATTATCCACAACTTTAAAACGGGCTTTAGAAAGTAATAAAAATCTTACAAACGAAACAAAAGATGCAATTAAAAATTCCCTTTTAAAAGCTCAAAAGTTTCTTGATAATATCAACGAAAATAATTTTGATGATTTACCTAAGACCACAGTAGCTTTTAATAATTTATCTAAAGCTCAGAAAATCTATTTAGCACAATTATCTACTGCCATTGACTTAATGAATGAGCAAATAGCTATTCATCAAAGTGAAGTGAGTTCTTTAGAAAAACAAATTTCTCTAAGAGACCAAAAAATCAAATTACTTTCTGAAAAGCTTGCTGATAATTTAAGTTTTTACTTACAATTATTAGAAGAATTTAAAACTACCTTAAATGATTTTGATAATTTAAAACTGCAAAGCCTTAATACTACTAAAGTTAATGACCTTAAAGCCAAAATACAAATAACTTTAGAGCTTATAGCTACTAAAAAAATAGTCTTTGAAGAATTGCTTAATAAAATGAATTCATCTTTAAAACAAGCTCAAGCAGATAGTGATTATTCAAATGTCTTTAGTTATGATGTGGACACTGTCCAAAACTCTTTTGAAGAAGTAATTAGAAATTTTGAACAAATTCGTCTTGATACTATTTCATTGTTGATGGGAGAAAATAATGCTAAAACTCTTCAAATTCTAGCTCAACAAAAGCAAATTGAATCTTTAACTACTCAAAGTGAAAATCTCCAAGTTCAAGTTGATGCTTTAACTAAAGATAAAACTTCTTTAGAAGCTACTATTGCTGAAATTAAAAAGGATTTAATCACCAACTTAGGTTCAATGCTTGATAGTCAAATTTCATCCCTTACCGGAATTGAAACCACTATTAGATCTTCAACTGTAAGTGAGGCGATTACTTTAGCTGATAGACTTAAAACTCAAATTGACGCTCTTAGAGACATCAAAACCAAATACAGTGCTGATAATTACACCGAAACCTTTTCTCCTGTTGTGAAAAAAGCACTTGATTCAGCTCAAGCAGTTATCGATGAGTACAAAAGCAATGTTTTAGATGTTTTAAAAGCTCAGTATGAACAAACAAAAGCAAGTTTAAACAAAACTCAAAGTGAACTTGAAATAACTAAAACTGAGCTTGATAGTAAGCAAAAAGAATTAGCATCAACTCAAAACACTTTACAAGAAGTTCAAGCTCAATTAGCTCAAAACAAAAAAACGTTAGAAACTACTAACGAATTGTTAACTAAAGCTCAAACTCAACTTAACTCTTTAAATGATGAAATTGATAATAATAAAGCTCAAGCCAAAATCTCCTACAATGCTGTTAAAGAAGTATATGATAATCTTAAAGCCAAAGCAACTACTTTACTTGGAGTAGCTCAAAGCGGAGTGGATTTAACAACCTTACAAAATCAACTTGCTCAAAGCATTCCAAATTTTGATGAAAACGCTACTTTAGACCAAATGCAAGCAAGCATTAAAGCCTTAATTGATTTTTCAACATCGCTTAATAATGCTTATGGTGATGTTTTACAAAAAGATTACGATTCTCAAGCTCAAAAACAAACTCAAATAATCACATCATTGCAAGCATCAAAAGAACAAATCCAAAGAGAATTAAATTCTTTAAATTCTGAACTGGCTAATAACAAAACTCAAGCCAAAAGTTCTTATGAGGCTGTTAAAACAGTCTATGATACTCTTAAAAGCAAAGCACAAAACTTTCTTAGTCAATTAGATTCAAGTGTTAATAGTGATAAGTTAACCCAAGAATTAGCAAAACCAATTATAACTTTTGATGAAAACGCTACCTTAGAAGAACAACAAGCAAGCATTAAAGCTCTAATTGAATCTTCTACAAGACTTAATGATCTTTACAGAAATACCTTACAACAAGATTATGATGCTAAAGCTCAAAAACAAACTCAAACCATCACAACATTACAATCATCAAAACAGCAATTTGAAAGAGAATTAAATTCTTTAAATGAAAAATCTTCGCAATTTAAAAGTGCTTTATTAATAAATCTTAACAAAGCAATTTCTGATTATAATGCTAAATTAAATTCAGCTAAAACACTTGTTGCTAATGCTAAGAAACTTTCAATAAACACTGAAGTTTTAGAAAATTTAACACAAGCAACTGTTTTACCAACAAATGCCGATACTCCAAATGATCAAATTAAATTATTAAAGCAATATGATGAAAGAATTAATAATCTAAATAAAGAATCATTAAATATTCAAGATTTAATGATTAATAAAAATAAAGAAAATTCAAACAAGCAAATTGAAAATATAAATAACCAATTAAATCAATCAAATCAACAAGTTTCTTCTCTTAGAAATCAATTAAACGATGTTAAATCAAGACTTTCAGCTAAAACCGAAGAAACTATCCAACAAGAAAATCAAATTACCCAACTAAACTCTGAACTACAAACCCAACTTAATCAAGTTAAGGAATTAAGCAGTAAGTTGCTTAATTCTAAAACCTACCAGAGACTAAACAATTCTTTATTTGTTTTATCTGAATCATATAAGCGTCGAATTTCTAAAGCCCAACAAGAATATAAAATCAATCACCCTAATCAAAATATGTCTTTAACTGATAAAATTGACGTTTTTGTTTCAAAAGAAAATATCGATTATTCAAAAAGTATTTTTGATTTAACACCAACAGAAAATCAATCTTCTTTAATCACATCTCCAAATACTCAAAACACTCTAGTAGTTAAATATGTTGATTTTAATGATTCTACAACTATAAATGGTAAACAAGATTATAAAATCAAAGAACAAATAATTCAGTATAACCCAAATCAAGGTGTAATTTCTTTCTTAATCTCTTCAAATCAATCAAAGAGAGAGCTTTTTGTAGTTTCAAGTGATTCTAAAAATCACTTAACATATAAACACTATTTGGGTATCAAAGATATTAATTTCTCAAACCCCCAAGGAGAAAATACTCAAATTGACTTTAATTATAGTGTTCAAATTCTTGATGTTAAAGTAGTAGTTAAAAACCAACAATATGTTTCTAAAATTCAAGGTAGACCTTGAGAACTTCAAACTCTTACTCCTTTAGAAACAAATAATATTCCAAATCTTTTTAACCCGCTTATTGATCCTAATACTTTTTTAGATGATTCTATTTTAGAAGAAAAACTTTCTAAACTACCACCAGAAAAACAAAAACCAGCAATGGATGAACTGGAATTGCTTTATCCTAATTCTAATATTCATAGTCCCAAATATGCAAGATTTTGAAACAAAACCAAAAAAAGATGAGATGACGCAAACCCTTGACCTTCAGAAAAAAACAATTAAATATCACAGAATATCTGTGATATTTCTTTTATATTTTTGATATAAATACCGTTATAATTAAAATAATATGAAGTTTTTCAAATCAAAAACCAAGAAATTTACATTACTTTTAACTATCACATTAGCTACTACAGCTTTGGTTTTTTTAACTCCAAGTCTTTCGTTTCCAAAAGAAACAAGCATTTCTTCATTTCCACAAAAATCTTATACAAACATCATAAATATCAAATCTAAAAAGGACCCATTAGAAAACGAAAATCAATCTCCAACAATACCAAGAAAAGATTCGTCAAACTCAAATGATGTATTAAAAAAAGAAACACCTTTAAATCCAAAACCAAATAAGAATGCTAGTCCATTAGAATCAAGTGAAACAAAAAACAATTTTAATAATAAAAAATTACAAACACCTAACTCGCCTCAACCACCTAAAAAAGCATCATCAAAACCAGGATTATCAGATTGAAATCAAGAATATTTGACAAAACTGAAAAGCAAACTTCAAAAAATTGTCTTAGATTCAAAAGAACTTCCAACTTCAAAAGATTTTTCAGCATTTTTCAGCGATAGTATTAATTCAATTGACCAAGCAAAAAATATTGATGACTATTTTGAAATTCGCAGAACAAATTGAAACAAAATTTTTGAAAATTATAATACTTGGAAAGAAACATATTTAAATAAACCTCAATTATTTGATTATTCAGAAGATATACAGGATTGAAATAATTTATTTTCTATAAAATCAGATGATATTTATACATGAACATCTGATAACAAAAAATACCAACATGATATTACTTAAAAGATTTTTATATTTATAAATTACAAGAGCAAATTAAGTTATATGAACAATATCCTTACTATCTTCAACCTTTAGAAAGATTAAAAAAACTTTTATATTACTACCAAAATAATTATGATGAATTAGTGAATTTTCAATGAGGAATAGATAAAAATAATAAGTTCTCGCTAGACCCTAGCAAATACTATAGTGGAAATTATCAATTAGTTCAAATTAATGACGAATACATTAAAAACTGACTTAAATACTATCAAAGATGAAATTGAATTTTTGTAAATAAAGAAGAGCAAATCACAAAATTGAAGATAAAAATATTCAAGCTTTAAAAATAGATGAAAAATTTAAAGATAATAAAATAATTAGTGATTATATGAAAAGACAAATTAACTTTGCTCCAGATATTTATGATGAGCTTTGAACCGCAAACCCACAACATCCCGAAAAAGTAAATATAAATGATGTTAAAAAGCAAAACTCTAAAGAACTGTACACAAAATACGAAAATACTAATATTCAAACAATAGACGAAATAAATAAATTAAATTTAAAATTTAATAATTTTAAAAATACATTAAATTTTGAGCCTAAAAAAATTAACGTCGAAAACAAGGAATACGAATTTTATGATACTAGCCAATTGAAACATTTTGATTACGAAAAATTTTATAAATATCAAAATTTTTTATCACTAAAAGACAAACGTGGTATAGGTTCTTTGAATACTTTCAATATCTATAATAATTTATTATGAGAGCGGCCAAACTTATTTTCTGATGGTTTATATAAATCTATATATTCAGAACTAATAAAACCTGTTCATAAAAGAACAAAAGATAATAATTATATAGTAGATCGTACAATCCCTCTAACCGAAGAAGAAATTAAACAAGGCAAAAGCACTTTTACTGACGCAAAATGAATTAACCCAATTCCCGAATACAAAAAATGATTTAATCATTGAAAAGAAATTTTACCTAAAATTATCAATAATACTTGAGATGATAAAACCAAAATCAAAGCAGTAGCTTATTATATTGCTACTAATTCTTTATATCTATCTCCTATAAAACATAAATTTAACTATAATGGATATGGATTTTATAATCCATCTCAAATTTTTACTAATGATCCTGAAATTCAATGCGTTGGATATTCGATGAATTTAGCTGCAGCACTAACAATTTTAAACATTCCAGTTCGAATTTTAGGTGGACCTGTTGCAATAGATGTTTCTAATCCTGTTCCAGATGGATATCACGCTTGAAACGAAGTTTATGTTGATGGAAGATGAAAAGCAATTAATTTAACTTGATTTGATTATAGCGAAACAACTAATTTTTCTAAAGAAACTTTCGAACTTAAAGATGATGAAGACTTATTTTTAGAAAGAAGTTCTAAACATATGGACCAATTTAAACTTGAAATTAGTTCATATGAAACTACTATAATGTTTTTTAAAAATCCTAAAGAATACGAATACAAAGATCTTCCTGAAAGTATTTAAATATTTTTAATGATATATATCGCATTTTCAAAAACCCGTTATAATCTTAATGGAGCAATACATAATTTTTGCTCCATTAAGTATTTATTATTAAAATACTAATTTTCAAAAATAAAAATTAAATTTAAACTCCTAATAAATTTTTGATTTTTCTTAATTTTATGTCATTTTTTAATCAAAAATTTCTTCATAAAAATAACGATTTTTGATTTTATAATCGGATCATTAATAAAAAACTAAGTCTTAGCATCTCCTTAGACTTAGTTTTTTTATCTTTTTTAGTTAATATTTAAAAATTTGATTTTTATACGATTTTTAGTACTTTTTTCTCCTTACACATTATCCCGTTATTCTCTTTTTAGAAACATAAAATTAACCCTCAGGAGAAATAAATATGAAGAAACTTGAAGATGTTTTAAAAAACTTAATAAATATTTTTTAAAAAATCAATTATCTCAAATAAAATCCAAACTCACTGAATATAAAACTCAAAAATTTCAAACTCTTATTAACATTTTAGAAACTAATTTTTATTTAGAAAAAGAATTAAATATTATCAATGAAATTTTAATATATGATGATTCATTAAATACTCTTGAGAAAATTGAAACAATTTTACAAAGAAATGATGAAACTTGCTTTTTATTTAATTCATTCTTTAGAAAATTAATATTAAACATCAAAGAAACATCAAAGAAACATCAAAGAAACATCAAAGAACAAATATCTTCTACAGAATTACAAATAAAACTTTTATTGCTCAAAAAGTGTAAATACTTATTTTCAAATTTAATTTTTAAGTATATAAATTCATTTAAACTATATTTAAAAACTAAGACAAAATATAAGTTGTCTTAGTTTTTAAAATCATTATTTTAGAGAGATTTAATATATATTAGATGTTTTTAAAATTATTTAGTCCTATAATTATCATAGGATATATTTATTTACATTTCGTTCGTCATTTAGTTATTCACTATTTTTTCTTAAACATTTAAAACAACAAAAATAAGTATTTTGATCTTTATTTGTGTTATTTTAAGTATCTTTTTATTATAAAAATATCAATGAAAATTATAGATATTGAAACCTTTTAATAAAATTTTAAATCTATAGCACTATAATTTTAATAGTAAAAAACAAAGGAGTACAGATGCAAACATTAAAGCAACAAATTGAACAAACTATGTTTCAAAATCCTGGAAAGATTTATATTGCTAGCGATTTTTTAGAACTAGGGGATAAAAATAATATTAAATTAATTTTACACCGGTTAAATAAAGAAGGTAAAATTGAAAGGTTAATTAATGGTCTATATGTTAAACCTTATTATAGCAATATCCTTAAAAGATATTCTTATCCAAGACCCGAAGAAGTTGCGCAAAAAATCGCCCAGAAAAATGGTTGAACTATTGCTCCTGCTAAAAATGCAACACTTAATTACACTGGTGTATCAACACAAGTTCCTGCTGTTTTTGAATATATTTCGAATGGACTTTCAAAAGAATATTATTATCGTGTTTGAAAAATTACTTTTATTCGCAGACCAAAAAAATACATCAGTTCACATTCATTGAAATTTATAATTTTAATTGAGGCAATCAGAACTCTTGGTAAAAAATACATTAACAACTCAGAAATACGAGATTTAGCTTATTATGCTCAGAACATTCGGGAAGATTTATTATTAGACACAATGAATCTTGATTTTTGAATTCGCAATGTTTTATTAAAAATTAAGGAAATTAATGACAATCGATAATTTTTTAATTTGTAATAAAAGTTGTCCAAAGTAATAAATAATCTTTACCTCATTTATACTTAAATAAATTAAAGAAAACATATTTAAAAACCAGTTATAATTTTAATGGAGAGATATTTTAACATCTCTCCATTATTAAAATTTAATTATTTTTTGACTAGTTCTAAGTGCTATTTATAAAACATATTTTTTCCTTTAAAAATATAGTATTTTTTAGTTTATTAAAAGAATTTTGTTGAATATTGTTAGAAAAATTTTCTTAATTTTTCTAACTTTTTTATTTATTAATATATCTATTTAAAAACTTCCTATATTAAAGAAGTTTTTTACTTCTTTTTATAAAATGCTTTTTGTGTAGCAACATTATATAAGCATTAGCAAGAAAAAACGCCCCTAGAAGACGTTTTTTGTTAAATGGGGTAAATGACAAGTTCGAACTGCACATTATAAGTAATTACCCACTGTGCTAATCACTTCACCACATTTGTCAGCTGCAAGATTATTATACCGTAAAAACAAAGTAAGAAATAAATTTTTAAATCTTCTTATATAAAAAGAAGATTTAATTTACTATCAACATTAACCTTAATTTTGGGTATTATGTTTTTCTTAATAGCTATTATTTAAAAAATCACTTTTTTAAGTGATTTTTTGTACTTTTTAGGGCTATTTTTATATTCCGTTATACTTCAATTGCAACAAAAATAATTAATTTAAAGGAGACAAATGACGACAAATTACAATAAAGAATATTTAAATTATCTAATTAAATGACATTATTTAGATAATGACTTTTTAGAGAAAGTTCTTTATCAAAGAAGTTTACTTCAGCCAAATCAAGTCCAAGATTATGATTATAAATTAAATAAATTACTCAAGGGAGATTTATCTGATAATAAAATTCTAAACGCATTTAGGATTTTAAATTTTAAACCCACTTATGAGAAGTTGTGCGATTTATTTAATATTATTTATTTAGATTTTGGTCAATCTAAATCTGCTCAAAAATACATGTCAACTTTTTATATTGATTCGGAAGAGAATTTAATCAAAAAAATTGATATTTCTCTTAAAGAAAAAGGAATTAAAAGTCCATATGCTTATTTAATTAAAACAGCCAAAGTTTTATTCCCAACAACTGTAAGCCCATATTTTTGTTATGACCCTGCTTTTAATGGAGATATAATCTCCATAGGACACGCAGGAGTTGCGTTTGAAATTATTAATCATATGTGAGAAAAGTATCAAAACAAAGCAGGGATTAAAAAGTCTTTAACAAACTGAGAAAGAGCAATTTCTATTTTTAATATTTCCAAAGGAACTTGAAATTTTTTAAAAGACGCTAAATTATATGGTGCTAAATTTGGTCATATTGAGCTTTTAAATATCTTATATGAAGTTGTTGAGCAAATATCAAATAAATGTCAAAAAGAAGAATATATCAAGCAAATAAGCACCATTATTAATCGGAAATATGATTGTAATATTTTGAATGAGTATCATTATTTAAATGATTTAAAAATTTATATTCTAGCTTTAAATATTATTTTCCTAGATCCAAGTGTCGAAAATGTTGAAGAAGTTTTTGATATTTGAACACACGAATTTTCAGAGAATTTTGCTCAAGAATATTTATCTAAGAATGTTATTGAATTAGGAGAACATATCAAAACCCAAGCTGATGAAGAATTGAAAGAGCTTGGCTATCAAAGCTACTATGCTAAATATTTAGATTTAATTGATAAAATGAAAGATGATCAATATTATCAATTTAGTGAAAACCCAATTCGAGTTAAAGAAATTAACGAAGAAAGGTTAAAGCATCAATTACTTAAACTTTTATTTAAACAAAAATCCCAGGAAACCCAAAAATAAGATATTTTTATGATATTACTTTGAGTTTTTATTAAATATTTAATCAATCTTCTTCAATTTAATAATTTCAAAAAATAACCGGTCACAATTTGTTACCGGTTATTTTTAATAAACAATTTATTTTGAATATTTTTTTGAAAAGTAAATTAATACTTGCTCATTCTTTTCGTCCTGGGTCATATCCGCAATCGGATAAGAATTTTCATCAATTCAATACCAAGTTTTTTTATCAATGACAGAATATATAAAGATATCATTATCTTTTAAATAGTGTGTTCCTTGAGCTTTAAGGTTTTTATCTAAAAAATTTAAAATTGTTGTGCCATTAGCAAATTCATCACTTTCTTTTGACGCCTTTTTTAGACACTGTTCAAAATAATTTTCATCTTTAAAAGCTCCATTTAATTCAAAAATAACTTCGGAATTTTTAGTAGTGTTTAAAATATCAGTAATATATTTTCCAAGATTTTCATCTTTAATGATTTTTGAATTAATAATATCTTCTAAATACTTAATTCATGTCATTTGGGTGGTGGTATAAAACTTAGCTACTTGTTTGAAGAATTTTTCGTTAATGTTTTTGTGAATATCAAAATCATATTTTTGTTTTAAAAAATCTAAGTTTTGAGCAAATTGATCAGATTGTTTTCATCAAATTTGTTTATTTAAAAATAATAAAACTTTTTTAAGTGATTTTAAGACTTTTAACGCTAATTTTTCTAAAGAAATTCATTCAAATCGCTTACCTGTAAACATATAATAATCATCTTGTGAAAATTCCCCTATTTCAAAATTAAATTTAAAAAGCGAACTTTTTATTCCATCTTGTTTTAGTTCTTCACTTAAATATTCTCATCATCTTCGACCAGCATTAATATTTAATTGATCTAAATATTCGCAAATAAAGTAAGCATCTTCATCATATCCGAATTGTTCCTGTAAAACTAAATTAACTCCTCTAATAAACTCATAAGGTGGATTTAGCTTTAAAATATCAGTAGCTAAATATAATATTTTAACTCTTTCTTCTTCAGAATAATTTGAATTTGTGGAATTGTTTTCTTTGAAAATTTCTTCAAGTTCATTAAGATATTTTGTTTGTTTATCTGTAGGTAAGGTTTTTAGATTTTTGTTAATTACATTTAAAAATTCATTAGTATTAAAATCATAATAATCTTCTAAAAGCTCAAAAGTTGCTTTATTTCATTTGTTTTTTGTTAGCATATGTTATCCTTTGTTAATATTATTTTTTATTTTATAAAGTTAAAACAAGCATTATTGTTCGACTTGAGCTACTGAATTATTATTACATTCACAAGTAATTGATTTGTTGGTTTTTCGGATTTTTTTAAATAGATTTTTAATTAATTTTACTAATGCAATCGTTCCAAGCGAAACCAAAAAACTCACAAATATAATTGTAGTAATCATTGATGTAGTAAATTCTTCAAGTTGTTTATTTGAAAAATTAACAACAGTTTTAGTGGCTAATTCAAACATTTTTAGCTCCTTTTATATTTAAATATTTATTTATATTTCGAGTATAACGGGTTAATAAATAGAGCCTAAAAAGTACTAAAAAATCACTTAAAAAAGTGGTTTTTATTAATTAATATATAAAACAAACCGGTCGCAAATTGCGACCGGTTTATAAAAATACCTAATTTATAAGTCTTTATTATTTTTTTTGCGTTGGTTTTTTATTACAAACTATTTTGAGTTTTTATAAACGTGTTAAAAATTTGACTTAAAATCAACGAAACAACCCAACAAGTTTCTAAAAGATTTAGTTTTTGGAGATTTCTAAATCCATAATAACGATCTTCTATGATAGTATTTAAAAGTTCATTAGTTTTTAAAGAACTTTTAGAATTAGATAATTCTTTAGAATTGTTTATTAATTGTATTAAATGTTCTTTTAATTCTAAAGAAGATTTTACTCAAGAAAAGGATTTATTTGGTTTTAAATATTCATCTATATATGACTTAATTGTGTTTTTGTCTTCTTGGAGCAATAAAACTAACTCAGACACAAAATTAGGGGAAGAATTTTTCTCTAAAAGAGCAAAAATTTGTCAATTAACTGAAGGACCTAATTTAGAATTATCAAAATTAATTAAGTAATTTATATTTTCTATATATTTTTGTTTTTGTCAATCACAAATAGTAAGAAGTTGATTTTTTAATTTGATAATTAATTCTAAAGCTGAATTTGTTATTCTAGCTGAAAGCTCATTAAATTCTTGTAAATTTTGTTTGCCGATTTTAGCAATGTTAAAAAAGGATAAATCTTTCTTTTGTTTTTTGTTTATCGATAATTGGTCAATAAGTGAAATTAAAGCTTTGCTATTCTTCTTCTTCATATCCATAATCATTATCTTCTCAATCGCTTTCTTGTTCAATTTCATATAATAAATCTTCTAACATTCAAATTTCTACTTCTACTCAATTAATTGGTCAAATTTCTGTCTTTGCGGAGTTTATTTCATATCATTGACTTTCATCAATTTGAGCAACTTTATCAGCAATTTTAATATAAAAACTATTTAAACCATATTTTCCTAAAGAAGTATTTACTTCTTCTTTCAGTGTTAAACCATACACAACTCCATAACAGCTGATGTATTCATTTCATTGATCGCTTTCGAAAAATTCATTATCTTTTCGAAAAATTCTGATAATTTTTTCATATGTTTTTAGTGAATTATCTATTGTAAAAATATCTTTTAAAAGATTTAGTGTTTTCTCATTAAATTCTCTTTTAAAGCATTTTTTTAAAGTTTCAATTGTTGTTTGGTTGTCTGTTGACATGTGTTATTCTCCTTTGATGTTCATTTATATAAAAGAAGTATAGCGGATTTAAAATATAGCTCTAAAAAGGACAAAAATTACATTAAAAAATGTAATTTTTATGAAAATAAAGTTTCAATAAAACAATTTAACAAATATATATTTTTAGACAAGATTAAACTTATTTGATGTTTTAAATCTTCTTTTTAACTCTTTAAGTTCTATATATTTTTTTCATTTTTCAAAATCTGTAGATTTTTCATCTAAAATATCAGTAATTTGTTTAAAAGTTTCAATTGTAGCATCATAGCTTAAAATTTCTAGTGCTTTTTTTGAAAATCGATCTCAAAGAAAATTATCAATTCAATAATTTATTCTTTCAAGTTCTTTTTCACTATAGAACAATAAATTTTTATTAACTTTTTTAATTAACGAAAAAGAACTTATCTTTTCTAAATGTAGAAATAATCGGTTGGTTCAATTAATTTTAAATTTTTTCATTTTTGGTTCTCCTTATCTTTTTTATATTTTGAATATAACGGAATAATATATAAAGATAAAAAAATCGCATAAAAAATGCGATTGTTTAATTATTATTTAAGACTTTTAACTCAATAATTAATGATGCGTTCATACATTTCTTCTTTTGGAACACATTTTAAATTCATTGAATCATCAAGTTCATAAAACTCATCATCTTCAGTTTTGTCATAAACATCATTTGCTATTTTAACAAAAACTGAATTTTGAACTCCCTTTCAAGCATATTGTTCTAAATCTTCGTTAATTTTCTCTTCTCAATTTATTCCAGTTCCGATGTATTTATCATTATTATCAATAAATTCTTCAGCAATTTCAAGATCTCTAATATTTGAATATGCTGTAGAATTAAATTCCGCTACTTGCTTAACTATTTCAAAGTTATGCTTTGTGTTTAAAACTTTTAAAATTTTGTAAACAAGCTCATTACTTTCTGAATTATTAATAATAGTACTTAAATTATCAGCATATTCCTGAGCTATATCTTCGAATTTTTGGTGTAAAATGTCATGTTGTTTTTCAAATTTGTCTAAAAGTTTTTTAATATCAATATTATCTAAAAAATAAGCTTTGGTTAAAGTAATTTGTCCATCTTCATCAATTCAAAATAAAGATGTTGCAAATTTTTCTTTAAGCTGTGTTTGATTATTCTGGATTGTATCTTTAACAAATGAGATAAATACTCTTTTTTGTAAAACTTCCTTACTATGCTCGTATGGAGAATTGTTAAATCATACTAATTTATCTAATTGAGGTTCGAATTCACCAAAAAACTGAACATATGGATTTAAATCTTTATGCCAAAGCATTCTATCTAAAATTTTTGCAATTCCGATAAAATGAGAATTAATAGGATTTTTGCTAATTGATGCTTTAACTATTTGTTCAAAGTCTAAAAGTTTATAAATTTTGTGTTCATTTAAATAATTTTTAAAATATTTTGACTTTTCAAAATCTTTACTAAGCAACAGTTCTAATTCTTTTTGATTAGTATTATTTAAGTTTAAAAACTCAATAAATTCTTGTTTTTTGAAATTTATTATATTTTCTGTCATATTTTCTCCTTTAGGTTTGTTTATGTATATGTTGAGTATAACGGGTTCAAATTATAAATATAAAAAGTACTAAAAAATCACTTAAAAAAGTGATTTTAGCTTAGTGGAGAATGAATTTTGCTTATTGATAAATTAGTAATTTTGGAAATTTCTTTTAAATTCAAACCTTGATTTTTTAAGGTTTTTAGGTCGATTTTCTCTTGTGAAAATAATTTCTTATGAAGTGATTGTCAAAAATTATTTGGAGTATCAGCACTTAAAGCAAGTGAGTTTTTGATAATCTTTTTTAATTGTCCTGGAAAAGGAAGTTGCTCAACTTTTGAAATGATTTTTTCAAAAAGCTTAAAACTTAAATTCAAAACTTCAAAATCTTGTGTATATTTTTTAAAATAATTTTGAGCAATTAATTGTAATTTTTCCCTTTGATATTGACTAAAATCAATTATTACATCAAAATTTTCTACTAGTAATTTAGGCAGTTTTGGATATTTATTAGTTGTAGATATAAGAATAATTTGTTCATTTAGATATTTCAAATGATTTGCTAAAATCATTCAATATTTTAAATATTCTGAATGATTTTGATATTCCAATAAAACTTCTATATTTTCAAGTAAAATAATAACTTCATTTAGTTTAAAATGTTTATTAATTTCTTCAGAAGTTTCATCAAGATATTTTTTTGTACTCTTCAAAGGATTTACTAATAATTTGTACTCAATTAAGAAGATAAAGTTGCCTTTTAGTTGTATTTGTTAAAACTCCTACACAATGAGTTTTTTCAATTCCTGGTGGACCTTGAAAAAGAAACTTTTTTGGTCCATTTTTAAATTCAATAGCTTTCATTATTCCTAAAAGTTCTTTTTCAATTATTTTAGGAAGATTAAAAATTTTTTTGGGTAAATATAAAGCATTCAGAGCATTTATATCTGTTGTTTTTAAATCAGGAACTCAATTATCATAAGGATTCATTAAAGATATCGCATATTCAGCTAATTGATAATCTCCTAATTTGTCAAATTTGCTAGCAATTTGATAAACTTCATTTCTAAAAGCTCAATCATTTTTTCGCTATAATACTTTATTAAATTTAATATATTAGCTTTTTTCATTTTGGACAACCTTGATTTTGGTTTTATAAATTATTACTATATACACATTTTTAGCTTACATTAATAATTTATTTATTGAAAAACTACATAGAAACTTTTGATTTAATTGTATTTTCAAGTGCTTTTTCTAAAAGGATTTTTCACTTTGAACTATTAATTTCATCAAAATATTTTCATTCCTTATCAATTTCGTAGTCTTGATAACTTGCAGTTTCGTCTTCTTCATTTAGTTTTAATAATTCATCAACAATAAAGAGATATTTACTCCTTGCTCCATTAATTTTAAAATCTTCATCAGCTTGGGTTAAAATTTCATCATAACTTAAGATAAGTTTATTTTGTTTATATTCAATTCATTCAGGAGTATCATAAAAATCATAATTAAACATACCTCAAATTTTTTTGACATTTTCTAATGTTGGATTAATACTTAAATTTTTAATAGCTAACTTTAACATATCTTCTTGTTCTTCAAAAATACCAGTTGACATGTCAATTTCTGTAGGTCAAAAAATACCTGATAAAAATTTAATATATTGTTTTTGGTCATTAAAAGAAAGTTTTTCAAAATAAGTTTTTATCTTTGAATAAAAGCCTTTTAAAAAATAAGTAGAATTTTCTTTATTTTGATTAATGGCAGAAATTAATTCATCAACAAAATATTTATTATCACTATCAAATTCGATATTAAGAACTTTTAAAAAGTCGTTAAAATCATTTTGCTGAATTATTGAATTATAATTTTCGAATTTAAGCATTGTTAAACTCCTTTATTATTTAATGGTTGATTTTTTAAAGATGAATGTAATTGAGTAATAATATCAATTACTAAAGATTTAAAATCCAGTCCATATAATTCCTTAGTATTTAAATTAAACTCATATCAAGATGTTGAATTTTGTTCATCAAGTTCTTCGATGGCTTGAGTTAAGACTTTAATATATGGACTTGAACTTAGGTTTTGTTTAATATCTGTGTTAGCTAAATTATAAATTTGTTCAAAATTATATAAACTGCTTTCTTGAACATATTTTTGACCTACTTCAGTGGATTTTAAATTACCTTTTAATAATTCATTAATGTTTTTAAGAGTTAGTGGTTTTATATCCAAAGATAAAATGTTTAAAATTTTCTTTAATTCATTTGGTTCAAGTAATTCAGTGCTTAAAATTTCGATAAAATCTTGTAAATATTCTTCTTTATTTACCTTTTCAAATTCAATAGCAAGATTAAGTTTATATAAGATAGTAGTCAAAAAGTAATTTTTACTTTGTAAATAATCAAGTACTTTTTGAATTTGGTTTTTTTGAGTTGTATTTAAATTAATCTTGTGAAGAGAAATAAATTCTTGAAAATCTTTATAAATATTCATTTTTACTCCTTAAATTGCTGGTTTTTTGCTTAAGGTTAAGCATAAAAGTGAAAATTAAATTAATTAATTCAGTGCTTGAAAGAGCTTTTAAAGGACTATCATAATCAGGTAAAAAATAGTAATTTTTATCTCCTTGAAGTTCTAAGATTTCATTAGTTAAATAAGCATATTTGCTTTGAAGTCCATATTCTTGAAGTGATTTATCTAATGTGTCATATCAATCGCAACCTGCTTTAATATCTGGTTTATTTTCACTAAAAGAACTAAAAGTTCTAGTATCATCGAATTCTTCGTCTAAAATATAATAAATTTCAGTTAAGTTATCATATGAATAATCTAAGTCTAAAATTTGAAAAACTAATACACCTTGGTTAGGGTCTTGAAATTTATAATTAATTAAATATTCGCATTTAGATATATAGTCTTTTTGCTCTTCAATTGATAGAGTTTTAATTTCCATATCTAATTTACTTAAAAAATCTTTTACATTAAAATCTACTTTTTCTTGAACATAAGCTAAATTTTTCGTTCCTTGTGATTGAATTAAAATTGTATTCATAATTGATGTCCTTTGATTTTGGTTATGTATTTATTCATATTTTGAGTATAACGGAATGAGTTTCAATGAGAAAAAAGTACTTAAAAATCGCATAAAAATGCGATTTTATTTTTTATGTCAAGTTAAGTATAAATTACTTTATTTGTATTTTATTAAAAGAAAAATATTTATAAATCTTAATAAAAATAAAACCAATGAATTTGGTGGTTTTAAATTAAGCACAAAATTGTTGAAAGTAATGAGTTAAAAAGTTAGAGTTTCTCAATAATAATTGGGAATATTAGTCTTTATATTGAATTTTTGTTTCTTCAATACTTACCATTTCTCTTAAAATATCTAAAATAATTTGTTCTTTAGATATTTTTTTAACAAAATATGAACTTTTAGTAAATTCATAGTATCTATTTTGTTTGATAGTTTCAATGATATGTTTTGCCTGTGTTTGATTGATTTTTTCTTGTGAGTAATCTTTGTTGATAATGTCTAAAATTTCTGCTCCTTGTCAATAATTTTCAAATAAGTTTAAATCTTTTTGTTTTTTATAATAATTGAAAATTTCTTCATTTTGTTTTAAAAGTAAAACTAATTCAAAAACTAGTTTAGGAGAACAATTAAGTAGGAGTAATTTAAATAATCACAAAACTATAGAAAAAGAATTTTTAAAATTAATCAAATAATTTACATTTTCAATATATTGATTTTTGATGTTTTTATTTAATAAAGCAGTTTGGTTTTGAAGTTTTTTTAATAATTCATATGAGTTATAATCCTTTTGGGTTTTTGTATTTAAAAATTCTAAATTACGTTTTCCTTGGGGAGTAATTTTAAAAATTTTTTCTAAAATAGTTTGGTTATAAAAGGCTATTAAAGCTTTTTCAATTATTTGTGTTTTGGAAAATTTAATAAATTTTATCTTTTTAAATTGATAAAATTCTTCATCATTCATATTATAAATAAACTCTTTAAATTCTGTGAATTCTTCAGAATTATCTCTTAAAATTTCTTTTCACCCAAAACCTCTGTATATATCTTTATCCATCAAAAAATCCGAAAAATAATTATCTTGATTTTCATTTAGTGTTCAAACGTTATGAATTTCTTCTAAAGTTTCTAAAGTACAATTAAAAGACAAAATATTTACACTTAAAAAAATATTGTATAAATCTTTGAGAATATTTGGTTGATTAGTTAAAAATATATTTTTTAAATATTTTAAATACACATTTTGTTCTTCTTGGGATAAAGTTTTAAGATATTTATTAATTAATTTAAAAAAGTTTTTCTCTTTAAAACCAAAATATTTTTCCAAATAATCAAATATCTTATAGTTTCTCGAAGTTATTTCAAACATATTTTGATTCTCCTTTGGGATTTGGTTGTATATTTGAAGTATAACGGATTTAAAACACAAGGATAAAAATTACCAAAAAATCACTTAAAAAAGTGATTTTTTAGTCGATATTAATAACTTTAAAATTAATCTGTGATAAGATTAATTTCATTATGATTAGCTACGATAATTTCAATACTTTCTTCAACTATCTTGTCAAATTTGTCTGTAATATCAACTTTAGAAACATCAAAATCAATTTGTTTTTCTTAAATCCAAGCTAATTTAGGATCTCTTTTAGTTTGTTAATTTTTAATTTAGAAGAACTTTTATCTTTGGATTTACAATTCATAATTTTGGTTCATTTTTCAGATAATTCAACGCATAAAAGGCGTGCGGTAGATTCATTTACAAATGGAAATTTTGAAATCTCTTGCCAATTTTCTTGAGTAATTAATTTAACTACATTTTCTCAACCTTTATCAAGAATACCCATAGCGATTTTAGGACCAATTTTATCAATTGAAATTAAATCAAGAAACAATAATAGTTCATTAAAATCTTTAAAACCATAAGTAGTTTTGTTATATTCAGTTATGTATTCGTATAAATACAATTTTACTTTCTCATTAATTTTATATCTAGATTCATCAGAGACAATAACAAGATACCCATCTCCTTTGTTTCCAAAAATTAAATTGTTGCTCTTTTTATAAACAATTTCACCTAATTTGTATAATAACATTTTTTGCTCCTTTAAATTTTTGTATTGAAAAATAAACTTTAACTTAGTTATAAAACTCAAAACAAAAGAATAAACACAATAGACATAATTACAAAAAATACATATGGAAGTAATTCATTTCATAATTCATTCATATTTACTTATCCTTTTTAAAATATTTAATAATTTTTAATCTATTTTTTAGAAAAATAGATTTGAACTTATAACAAGCTTTTAATCAGAAACAATAAAATAACAATGATAAAATTGTGATTGAAAAAGCTAACAATAATAAGCTAGCAACAGTAAAAATAACAAGAAAGGGAGTTTCTAAAAAAGTCATTTTTATGTATCTATTTTTTGAGTATAACAGGTTTATCATAAAAGTATAAAATGTACTTAAAAATAGTATTAAAAAGTGATTTTTATAGGTTTAATATTATTAATAGTAATTTGAAAGTTGAAAGTATAAAAATCACCCTATAATGGTGATATGGTAGACTCAACAGGATTTGAACCTGTATTTGACCAGTTATGAGCTGGTTGCTCTAACCATTGAGCTATGAGTCTATAATGGTGGGGGGAGAGGGATTTGAACCCCCGAATCATAAGAAAGTGGTTTACAGCCACCCGCATTTGGCCGCTTTGCTATCCCCCCATTTTGTTGGTTAATTATTAATATTTAATTTACACAACAAAATATATAAAAACAATAAAAGAAATATATATTTGTATATTTTCTTTCTTAGTAAGTCAATTATTGTTAGGTTTTTATACCAACTTCATCAAATAATGAATCAAGTAATTCACTTTTGAAATCTTCTCAAGTTTCTTTAGATAATCCATTTAAAGTGTCGTTTAAGCTATAATATGTGTCATCATCACAATTTAAAATATCATTAAAAACATATGAATATCTAGTTTCTATTCCATTTTGGTTTAAATCTTGATTTAGTTCGGTTTTAAAATTAGAACCTAGCATAATTGAATTATTTGCCATATATTCATCTTTTTGATTTTGATAATCATCAAATTTTTCATCTAAAATATTGCTAATTTTGTTAAAGGTTTCAATTGAACCATCATTACTTAAAATTCGAAGAGCTTGAATTTGTAAAAACATAGGAATTGAAGAATTTAAATTAATTAATTCATTTAATCTTTTTACCTTTATTTGAGAATATTTACTAAGATTTAAACTTAATTGTTCTTCTAATTTAGCAATATTAATACCTTTTTGTTTTAGTATATTTAAGCTTTTTTCATTTGTTTTTAAGGTTTTTAACATAATTCTCCTTTGGGTTAATTTTGTGTGTTTAATAAGAGTATAACGGTGTTAATTTTTAAGCTAAAAAAATACATAAAAATTACTTAAAAAGTGGTTCTTTAAGAAAAGAATTGCCTTTTCTCTTAGTTATTAGAATTAAGTTTTTTATATCAATAATTTAATATTCGTTCATAAATTTCTTCTTCAGGAACTGCTTTATGTGGGGCGTCTATGTCTGAGTTATTATATTCATAAAACTCTGAATCTTTAGTATGTTCTAAAACAACATGTGCTAGATTCACAAAATTAGATATGCCTTTCAATTTGTCATTGGAAATATTTAAGAATTCGTTTTTAATTTTTGTTTTTCAATAACATTCATCACCAATATAATTGTTGTTATTTTTCATAAATTCTTCAGCAATTTCAAGCTCTGATAAATTGTAAAGTCTTGTACCTAATAATTCATTTATTTGATTTGCAACTTCTAAAGTAGGATTTAAATCTAAAATTTTAATTGTTTTATAAGCATAATCTGTTTCTTCGTAATTATTAATAATACTTTCTAATAAAGAAATATATTTTTAGCATCATCATACTGATTTTTATTAAACAAAAGTTTATGTTGGTGCTTGAGCTTAGTTAAAAGAATTTTGATATCAATATTATCTAAAAAATAAGCTTTGGTTAAAGTAATCTGACCATCTTCTCCAAGTTTAAATAAAGATGTTTTAAATTTATCTTTAAGATGTGTTTGATTATCCTGAATTGTATCTTCAACAAATGATTTTAGAGCTTTAGTTTGTAAAAATTCTTTTGATTATGAGGTGTATTATTAACTCAAACTAATTTTCTAATTGAGGTTCATATTCTTCAAAAAACTGAACATATGGATTTACACTTAAATAATATAATTGGTTTTCCAAAATTTTTAAAATTTTCAAGTATGTAGAATTTATAGATTCTTTTTTGATATCTTCAATAACAGTTTTTTGAAAAATCCTTGAGCTTGAAATATTATTTTTCTTAAAAAAATTTTAAAATAATTTGAGTTTTCAAACTCATCACTAAGCAATAACTCTAGTTCGTTTTTAGCGTCATTATCTAAAGCTAAAAATTCAATAAATTCTCTTTATTAAAATTATTCATTAATTCTCCTTGGGTTTTATTTGTATATTTGAAATATAACGGATTCATAAATAAAGAATAAAAAGTATTAAAAAAATCACTCAAAAAAGTGATTTTTATCTATTTTCTGCACTAGTATATTCATTAAAGCTAACAATTTCACCATTGTATCTCAATCCAGCAATTCCTGATTTCCCATTTCGGTTTTTTGCTACTGAAACTAAAGTGTTATATCCTATATCTTCTTTAGGTTCATAATTATTACGACTTAAAAAAATAACAATATCAGCGTCTTGTTCAATTGAACCCGATTCTCTAAGGTCGTGTAATTTAGGTCGTTTATCTTCGCGATTTTCAACACTTCGTGATAACTGTGAAAGTGCTAAAATTGGAATTTTTAACTCAAGTGCTAGAGTTTTTAAAGCTCGCGAAATAGTTGATACTTCCTGTTGTCGATTTCCTTTAACATTATCTGAAACACTAATTAATTGTAAATAATCAATAATAATTAAATCAAGCTGATAATTTAGATTTTTATTTAATAATCTTAATTTTCAAACAATATCATCAATACTACTGGTTGGTACATCATCAAAATAACGTTCATTTTGTCAAAACTAACTACAAAATTATCGAGCTTT